>CALXSS010000023.1 GCA_944391225.1 uncultured Clostridia bacterium | reverse complement strand
GGCAGTATATCAAGGACTGCTGTGGATATAGTTAATGACGACGGGGCAAGGGCTTTGGGAAAGGCGAAGGGCAGATATGTGACTATCGAGGCGCCGGAGCTTAAGCACAGCCTTGACGATTACGAGGAGGTCTGCTCAATGCTTGCGAAGGAGCTTAAGGCTATGGGCTGCGGCAGAGGAGTAACGCTTGTGGCAGGACTTGGGAACAGGGATATAACGCCGGATGCGATAGGCTCGAGGGTCGTATCGGAGCTTATAGTAACTCATCATATGCACGCGCTTATGCCGGAGGCAATGGAGACTGGGTTTGGCTCGGTGTGCGCGATAGCTCCCGGAGTTATGGGGAATACGGGCATAGAGACGTCTGAAATCATCAAAAGCGTTGCCGACAGCGTAAAGCCTGATATGATAATCGCGGTGGACGCGCTTGCAGGGGCGGATATAAACCGTGTATGCACCACTATCCAGATAGCCGATACGGGCATACAGCCCGGAGCCGGAGTCGGCAATAACCGCAGAGGTCTTAATGAGAGCACGCTCGGCATAAAGGTGATAGCGGTTGGAGTGCCTACCGTCATAGCGGCTGAGCTGCTTGCCGGCAGAGAGCTTGACGATGAGTTTTCTCAGCTTATGGTGACAACGAGAGATATTGACCTTGTTGTCAAACGGATGTCAAAGACCATTGCCAACGGAATAAATATGGCGCTGCATAAGGGGCTTACATTTCGCGATATTGAAAGCATTGTGAGCTGATGTCCGCGCCGGAAAGGATAATGCTATGGAAACAATTCAGATAAATGACAATATACGCCTGACGTGCATAGGCATGACCAAGCTTAAAACGACCTCACTGGGAATATATATCCACAGACCGCTGCGAGCGGAGGAGGCATCATATAACGCGCTGCTGCCGCTTGTGCTAAAGCGCGGCTCAAAGCTCTGTCCTGACCAGGAGAGTGCTGCAAAATATCTTGACGGGCTTTACGGCGCGACGATGGGCGCGTCTGTGCTGAAGCGCGGAGAGGATCAGATCATATACTTTGATGCCGAGACCATATCCGACAGCTATGCTCCGGAGGGTGAAAAGCTGCTTAGAGCGCTTATAAAGCTGCTTATGTCGGTGGTATTTGATCCGTTTACCGAAAACGGGGCGTTTTCGGAGAAATATACGGAGCAGGAGAAGATAAACGCCTGCGACAGGATAGACGCGTTTGTGAACGATAAGCGTCAGTACGCGTCACAGCGCTGTCAGCAGGAGACTGCTCGCGGAACGGATTTTGCCGTTATGCACTATGGCGATAAGGACAGGATAAAGAGCATAAGCGCAAAGGCTCTTTATGAGCATTACAGCTCGATAATAACATCGTCGGTCATAGATATTTATATCTGCGGCGCGTATGATTCAGAGGAGGCGGCAAAAGCGGTGAGAGCATATACCGACAGCCTCAGCTTTACAAAAGCCGAGATACCGCGCACTGAGATGATCGAGCGCACTGAGCAGGGCGTCCACGAGGTCACGGAGCGCATGGACGTAGCTCAGGGCAAGCTTGCGGTCGGATTTCTTACCAACACTCCCGCGCTCAGCGATGATATTTATGCTCTTGCCGTATTCAACAGCCTTTTCGGAGCCGGAGCGCATTCAAAGCTTTTCAATAACGTGAGGGAAAAGCTCTCACTGGCTTATTATGCGTCATCACAGCTCGAAAAGCTAAAGGGAATTATCACTGTAAACGCCGGCATAGAGTTTGCTAATTTTGACAAGGCATATAATGAAACTCTTGCTCAGCTTGAGGAGATAAGAAACGGAAATATCAGCGAGCATGAGTTCGAGGCAAGCAAGATTTTTATACTTAACCTCTGCAACTCATACTACGACGATCAGCGCGCGCTCGTGTCATACTATGTTTCAGCGCGTATAGCCGGAAGCGATGATACGCTTGAGGATTATATAGAGAAGATCGGCAGAGTCAGTGTTGAGGACGTTGTAAGGGTGTCGAAAAAAATACAGCTTGATACTGTCTATTTCCTCACAGGAAAGGGGGAAGCGTAATGGAGCTGACGTTTAGAAAAAATGATAAGACGGGCGAGGTGCTCTACTCAGGCAGGCACTGCTCGGGGTTAGAAATATATATAATACCGAAAAAAGGCTACAGCGGAGCGTATGCTGTATTCGGAACGCGCTATGGCTCGGTGGATTCTGAGTTCGTTGTGCCGGGCGATACGGAGCCTACCTCTGTGCCGGACGGCATCGCGCACTATCTTGAGCATAAGATGTTCGATCAGCCTGACGGCAGCAACGTGTTTGACAAATTTTCAGAGTACGGCGGAAATGCCAATGCGTTCACATCGTTTAATGTTACCGCCTACCTGTTCTCGTGCACGGCTAATTTTGAAAAGAACCTTGAAACACTGCTCGATTATGTGCAGAGCCCGTATTACACAGATCAGACGGTTGAAAAGGAGCAGGGCATAATAGGTCAGGAAATACGCATGTATGACGATAATCCCGGCTGGAAGCTGTTCTTTAACTATATAAACTGCCTGTATCAGAACCATCCGGTCAAGAAGGAGATAGCGGGAACGGTCGAGAGCATAAGCCATATCACGGCAGATTATCTGTATAAATGCTATAACACGTTCTACAATCTGTCAAATATGGCGATTGTCATAGTAGGAAATGTGGATGTAGACAGCGCGGTATCGGTGATAGAGCGCGGTATTAAGAAAAACGAGCCGTTCACAGAGCCTATAAAAAAGATATATCCTGAGGAGCCGGAGGCTGTAGCCTCGCATTATGCCGAAAAGAGCATGGCTGTATCTACGCCTATGTTTATGATGGGCTTTAAGGATACGGATACAGGCGAGGGCGGAGACAAGCTTTTGAAAAAGCAGATAGAAATATCGATCCTGCTCAGAATGCTGTATGCCAAGGGTTCGCCGATATACAAAAAGCTTTACGATATGAGCCTTATAAACAGCACATTCTCGCTTGACTACACAATGCAGCCGGATTACGCTTTCACATCCATAGACGGCGAATCGCGCGACCCTGAGCAGGTGTATTCAGTTATTCTCGAGGAAACTGAAAAGACGCTCGAAAATGGTCTTGACAGAGAGGATTTTGAACGCGCAAAGAAAGTCATGTGGGGAAGATATGTCCGCTCGCTCAACGATATAGATGATTACGCGGTGACATTTATGCAGCTGCTGTTCATGGGCATAGACTATTTTGACTACTACGATGTGTATAAAACAGTTACCTTTGAGGATGTTGAAAAACGGTTCAGACAGCATTTTAAAAGAGAAAACGCGGCTCTTTCGGTAATTAAGCCGCTCTGATAAACCCAAGACCGCCCTTGCAATAAGGGCGGTTTTACTATATCAAGGCAGATTTATACGGTAATTGTGTGAAATTTTTATTAATTTATAAAAATTTTAAAAAAATTCATTGCAATTTTATAAATACTATGATATAATTATACAGATTTTGAAATGCACGCTTGCGGTATATAGCTATAAGAACGGCGTGTTTTATACTAAAAGGAGGATTAGTCACATGGCATTCAAGTGTGAAGAGGTTGAGAAGAATTTAAGCAAGCTTACCTTTGAGGTCAGCGCGGAGGATTTTGAAAAGGCTATAGACAGAGTTTATAACAAGAATAAGGGCAAGTTCAATATCCCGGGCTTCAGAAAGGGCAAAGCGCCTAAGGCGGTCGTTATAAAATACTACACAAAATCAGTATTCTATGATGATGCTCTTAATGATGTGCTTCCGGGTGCGTACGAGGCTGCTCTTAAGGAGAGCGGACTTGACGTTGTAGCTCGTCCGGAGTTTGACGTTGAGGAGATAAAGGACGGCGAGCCTGTAGTGTTCACAGCTCTTGTAACAACAAGACCCGAGGTAAAGCTTGGTGAATATAAGGGTATAACAGTTCCAAAGATAGACTATAATGTATCTGAGGAGGATGTTGACAAGGATATAGAGGCAACACAGAAGAAGAACGCAAGACTTGTAACTGTTGAGGACAGAGCGGCAGAGAACGGCGATATAGTTGTTATCGACTTTGAGGGCTTTGTTGACGATGTTGCATTTGAAGGCGGCAAGGGCGAGGGCTATGAGCTTGAGCTTGGCTCAAACACATTCATCCCCGGCTTTGAGGAGCAGCTCATCGGCGCTAAGACAGATGATCTTGTAGACGTAAATGTAACATTCCCTGAGGAATACCACGCAGAGGAGCTTAAGGGCAAGCCTGCTGTATTCAAGGTAAAGGTAAATGAGATAAAGGTTCGCGAGCTTCCGGCTCTTGACGACGATTTCGCAAGCGAGGTAAGCGAATTTGATACAATGGCTGAATACAGAGCTGATGTTAAGGCTAAGCTTGAGGAAAAGGCTAAGGAAAAGGCTGAGACAGAAACACAGAACGCAGTTGTTGAAAAGGCTATCGAGAACGCTGAGTTTGATGTGCCTGATGCTATGATAGACGCTCAGGTCGATAACATGCTCCGTGACTTCGCGCAGCGCATCTCATATCAGGGCATGAATCTTGATATGTATCTTCAGTACACAGGTCAGAGCCTTGACGATATGAAGGCTGCATACCGTCCGCAGGCTGTTAAGCAGGTAGAGGGCGGGCTCGTTCTTGACGCTATAGCTAAGGCGGAGGGCATAGAGGTAAGCCCTGAGGAACTGGAGCTTAATCTTGTGGATATGTCAAAGAAGTATAACATGGAGCTTGATAAGCTCAAGGAGCTGATCTCTGATTCAGAGCTTGAGGGTATCAAGAAGGAAATGGTACTTACAAAGACTATCGAAATGCTTTCAAACAACGCAGTTGTAGAATAATCACGTCGTTAAGCGGTGTTGAATAAGCTTGCTTATGCCGATGGTTCATACCATCGGCATACGTGTCATTATGGTAATTTTTATGGCAGGAGGTAAATGATATGGCTACAATGCCTTACGTAATCGAACAGAATAACAGAGGAGAGCGCAGCTATGATATATATTCGCGTCTGCTTGAGGACAGGATAATATTTCTGGGTGAGGATGTAAACGAGACAACAGCAGCGCTTGTTGTTGCGCAGATGCTCTATCTTGAGGCTAAGGATCCCGATAAGGATATACAGCTTTACATCAACAGCCCGGGCGGCTCAATAACAGCCGGAATGGCTATTTATGATACTATGAACTATATAAGATGCGATGTGTCAACAATATGTATTGGAATGGCAGCGTCTATGGGCGCTTTTCTGCTTGCTGCTGGAAAGAAAGGCAAGAGATACGCTCTGCCTAACAGCGAGGTAATGATCCATCAGCCGCTTATTTCCGGCGGCGGACTCAGTGGGCAGACGACTGATATAAAGATATATACAGATCATCTTGTAAAGACCAAGGAAAAGATGAACAGGATCCTTGCTGAGCGCACAGGCAAGACCTACGAGCAGCTCTGCGAGGATACCGAGCGCGATAACTTCATGACTGCTGATGAGGCTAAGGAGTACGGTCTTATAGATGAGGTCATAGTTTCGGCTACTGAAAGAAAATAATCGGAGAGTTTGTATATGAGCGAAAAAAAAGAACAGTATTGCTCCTTCTGCGGCGGTCCCGAATCGGTAGTAGGCTTGCTGCTGCGCGGACAGAACGCTCTTATTTGCGGTAACTGTGTAAAGCAGTGCGAGGAGCTGTTCAGGGAGTTTTCGGCAGATCAGAGACATGAATTTGGCGGGGAGCTTCCCACACCGCATGAGATAAAGGAGTTTCTTGACGATTATGTTATCGGGCAGGAAAAGGCTAAGAAGATACTTGCCGTTGCGGTATACAACCATTATAAGAGGATAGAGCATTTCGATACGGCTGATGACGATATTGAGCTGCAGAAGAGCAATATACTTATGATAGGACCTACCGGCAGCGGAAAGACCTTCATAGTACAGAATCTTGCAAAGATATTGAATGTGCCGTTTGCCATTGCGGACGCCACATCGCTTACAGAGGCAGGATATGTGGGCGAGGATGTTGAAAACATACTGCTGAAGCTTATCCAGGCGGCTGATTATGATATTCAGGCAGCTGAGCGCGGTATCATATATATAGACGAGATAGATAAGATAGCGAGAAAGTCTGAGAATCCGTCCATAACCCGTGATGTAAGCGGCGAGGGCGTGCAGCAGGCGCTTTTGAAGATGCTTGAGGGTACGGTCGCGTCTGTTCCGCCGCAGGGCGGAAGAAAGCATCCGCACCAGGAAATGATACAGATAGACACAACAAACATACTGTTTATCTGCGGCGGTGCTTTCGACGGTATAGATAAGATAATAAGCGAGAGGACCGGCAGGAAGTCGCTCGGTTTCGGAGCTAAGATAGAGAGCAAGCGCGAGCTTGATATTTCGGAGCTGCTTAAGCAGATAGTGCCTCAGGATCTTTTGAAATTCGGGCTAATACCGGAGTTTATAGGCAGACTGCCTGTGTTTGCTACTCTTGACAAGCTTGACCGCCAGGCGCTTATAACGATCCTGACGGAGCCGAAAAACGCGCTTATAAAGCAGTATAAGGCGCTTTTGGGTTTTGATGATGTAGAGCTTGAATTTACGCCGGAGGCGGTATCGGCTATAGCCGATAAGGCGCTTGAGCGCAGCACCGGCGCGCGCGGACTGCGTTCTATAATAGAGGACTGCATGACGGATATCATGTTTGATACCCCGTCAGATCCGGATATAATAAAGGTCATAGTAAACAAGAGCTGTATCGAGGACGGCGCTCCGCCTGAGATAATACGCGAGGAAAAGCTGACGCTTACAGAGCAGCTTTCTATACCGGAATTTGAAAAGGGCGGCGTTGATGAAAAGCCTGACGGTACAGAACAGTAAAGATAAAACAAGGGCAGGCACCGGAGCTTTGAAGGCTCTGATGCGGCCCCGTATATACAGCGGCGTAAGCTGCGAGAGCAGAACAAGGCAGAAAGGGATGATTTAATGTTTGTTTCGGAGGATTTGTCGGTAAATAGCAAGAACCATCTTGTTATCGGCGAAAACGATACAGTAGAGCTTGCAAAGGAGTTCGGAACTCCGCTCTACGTGCTCGATGAGGATCTGCTGCGAAAGAACTGCCGTGTTTACAGGAACGCTATAGATAAATACTACGGAGGCAACGGACTTGTGCTGTATGCCAACAAGGCTTTCTGTACGCTTTACACATGCAGGGTAGCGGCTGAGGAAGGGCTCGGCGCGGACGTTGTTTCGGGCGGAGAGCTCTATACTGCTATAAAAGCCGGTTTCCCTATGGACAGGATATATTTCCATGGAAACAACAAAACGGCGCAGGAGCTTGAGATGGCGGTCGAAAACGGAGTCGGACACATAGTTGTCGATAACGTGTATGAGCTTGAGATGCTCAATGAAATAGCTGCAAAGCATGGCGTGGTACAGAACATAATGTTCAGGATAAAGCCGGGCGTTGACGCGCATACGCACAGCTTTATACGCACCGGTCAAATAGATTCCAAGTTCGGAGTGGCTCTTGAAAACGGAGAGGCGTTTGAGATATACGAAAGAGCGCATAAGATGACGAATGTGAATCCGGACGGTCTGCACTGTCATATAGGCTCGCAGATATTTGATGTTGAGCCGTTCTGCCAGGCAGCGGAGATCCTTATGAATTTTGCGGGCGACCTTAAGGACAAGCTGGGACTTGAGATAACAAAGCTCAACCTTGGCGGCGGATACGGTATAATGTATACCGAAAAGGACGACCCCGTTCCGTATGACGAGTATATCAAGCACGTTTCAGAGGTCGTTAAAAGAACGGCTGAAAAGCGCGGTATAAATATCCCGTTCATACTAATGGAGCCGGGCAGGTCTATAATAGCTCCGGCGGGAATAACCCTTTATACTGTAGGCGGTATAAAGGATATAAAGAACGTGCGCAAATATGTGAGCGTTGACGGAGGCATGGGCGATAATCCGCGCTATATTCTCTATGAATCAGAGTATGCGGCGGTAATTGCCAACAAAGCCGGCGATCCGGCGGACGAGCTTGTGACGGTAGCCGGAAAATGCTGTGAGTCAGGAGACCTTCTGCTCAAGGACGCCATGCTCCAGAAGGCAGAGGCGGGCGATATACTCGCCGTGCTCGCAACGGGAGCATACAACTACTCCATGGCTTCAAATTATAACAGGATACCGCGTCCGGCTGTAGTGGCTGTAAGCGGAGGCAAGGCTAAGGTAGTAGTAAAGCGCGAAACATACGAGGATATTATAAAGAACGATGTATTATAAATAGGGGCTGCGTCTTTTGGTTCGTATGCTGCGGGGCTGTGCAAAGCTCGAGAGGTTTTGCGCAGCCTCGTTTTGTTTTATTAAAACATAAAATTTTTAACCCGACAAAAAAAGCCAAAAGTGTTCGAATAACGCTTTGAAAACTATATCGTGTAGCTGTTTATGGTTTTATGTCACAGTATCTTGTATATATTACAGTCAAATTAAACAAAATTTAACTTCCTTTTTGTTTATTCCAACAATATTTAATTAAATTTATAATAACTGCTTGCAAAATACAAAGTGTTGGTTTATAATATGTTTGTGCTTGATTGGTACCTGCTCATAACACGAAATGATAATTGTTTGTCCGGACTGTTCGGAGCAGGCAGCAAAACGGGATTTTTATAGGAGGTGCGGATATGTGCAGTAAAACTAAGCATGAACGTCACGAATATATTTTGTCCATGCTCGGCAGCAATCCGTTCCTGAAGGATGATGAGATCGCCGAAAGATGCGGAGTAAGCGTTTCAACTATCAGAAACGACCGCGCTGAGCTTGGAATAGCGGAATATCGTGAAAGAGTCAAGTCGGCGGCGGAGGGAGAGCTTAATCACTCCGGCGAAGGCGAGCTTTTGGATCTCAATCTTTATGAAAACGGTATTTCGGTTCTCGAAACCGACAGTTCTATGCTGTTTAAGAATACTAATATCGTAAGAGGTCAGTGTATATACGCTCTTGCGGAAAATCTCGCGCTGAGCGTTATAAACGCGAAGGCGGCGCTTGTAAAGGTAGCGAATGTGAAATATTCGGCTGAGGTTCATGCGGGCGACAAGCTTGTGGCAAAATCCACAGTGATACGCGGCCGCGGCAGGGAATATATAGTTCATGTCTTTATAAGCGTGGACATGTCGGAAGTGTTTCGGGGTAAATTCAGTCTTGAGGTACATGACGGTGCATAACAGAGGTATGATATGAAGATTATAGTAGATGCAATGGGCGGCGACTTTGCGCCGCAGGCGCCCGTAGAGGCAGCTGCGCGCGCGGCAAGGGAGCTTGATGTGGAAATAGTTCTTGTCGGCAACACAGCTGTTGTGGAAAAAGAATTAAGCAAATATGAATATCCAAAGGACAGGGTGAGCATCGTGCATGCTCCTGAGGTGATCTCAAACCATGAGGAGCCCGCAAAGGCGGTACGCTCCAAAAAGGGCGCATCTGTCGTAGTGGCAGCAAACCTGCTTAAGAAGGGCGAGGGCGATGCGATGCTTTCAATGGGAAACACTGGGGCTCTGCTCACGGCCGGACTGCTGATAGTAGGCAGGATAAAGGGTATTATCCGCCCGGCGCTCGCGACTATACTGCCCACGGCAAAGGGACCGCGTCTTTTGATAGACGCCGGAGCGAACACCAACTGCAAGCCGGAGAATCTGGTTCAGTTCGGTATCATGGGCAGCGTTTATATGAAGAATATTCACGAGGCTGATTCGCCTAAGGTGGGGATAATCTCAAACGGAGAAGAGGAAGGAAAAGGCGATGACCTTACAAAAAAGGCATACGCGCTTATGAAAAATGCCCCGTTTAACTTTATAGGCAATATTGAGGGCCGCGACGTTATGGAAGGTACTGCGGACGTTATGGTTTGCGACGGTTTTGTCGGAAATGTGGTGCTCAAGACGATCGAGGGTATGGGACATGTTATCGGCGGTATGGTCAAGGGGCTGTTTACAAAGAATTTGAAAACGAAGATCGGCGCGTTGTTTGTAATGGACGGCGTAAAGGAGTTTAAAAGGATGATGGATTACCGTGAGTACGGCGGAGCGCCGCTGCTCGGTACAAGAAAGCCGGTAATAAAGGGACATGGTTCGTCTGATGCGCTTGCGGTCTTCAGCGCTATAAGACAGGCAAAGATGTTTGTGGCTACCGATGTTATAAGCGGTATTGCAGATAAATTAAAATACGATAATATGGAGGAAAAGGACAATGCCTAACACAAGAATTGCAGGAGTGGGCAAGTATATACCGGAAAAGGTCTATGACAATGCCTATATGGAAAGCATAGTGGATACAAATGATGAGTGGATCACGCGCCGCACCGGCATCAAGGAGCGTCACGTATCGGCTGAAAACGAATATACTACAGATATGGCAACTATCGCGGCTGAGCGCGCTATCGCGGACGCCGGACTTACTGCCGCTGATATAGATCTTATCATGCTCGCGACCGTTACACCGGATTATTTTACACCGTCCTGCGCGTGCGTTGTCCAGAATAATATAGGCGCTGTGAACGCTGCCGCGTTTGATTTCAACACAGCCTGCTCAAGCTTTATAACAGGAGTTGTAATAGCAGATCAGTTCATAAGAATGGGCACATACAAGAACATTCTGCTCATCTGCGCGGACTGTCTTACAAAGGCTACCGACTATAAGGACAGAGCAACATGCGTGCTTTTCGGTGACGCTGCCGGCGCTGCAGTGCTTTCAGCAGACGATTCATGCTCGGGCATTATCTCCTCAGAGCTTGGCGCGGACGGCACAGGCTGCAAGGCTATAACGAGCCTTGCTTTCAGAAATGACGAAGAGGAAATAGAGCAGCGCATAAGCAAGAGAAAAGAAACTATCTGGATGGCCGGTCAGGCGGTAATGAAGTTTGCAGTAAAAGCTATGGCAGATTCATCAAATAATGTGCTTAAGGAAGCCGGTCTTACCTATGACGATATAAAGTTGGTAATACCTCATCAGGCTAACTACAGAATAGTAGACAGCGCAATAAAGAGAATGGGCATAGACAAGGATAAGGTATTTTTGCACCTTGAAAAATTCGGAAACACATCGGCGTCATGTATCCCGGTCGCTCTCGCTGAGGCAGTCGAGGAAGGACTTATAGAGCGCGGCGACAAGATAATCCTTGTAGGCTTCGGCGGCGGTCTTACATGGGGCGCGGCATTGCTTGAATTCTGATAATATAATAGAGGATAATAGAGAGTAACAGGAATCAGGAGGTATATCATGGAGAACAGATTGTGTAAATTGCTTGGTATCGAATACCCTGTAATTCAGGGCGGTATGGCATGGGTAGCTACAGCTGAGCTTGCAGCCGCAGTATCAAACGGCGGCGGACTTGGACTTATCGCAGCAGGCGGCGCACCGGCTGATGTGGTAAGAGAGCAGATAAAAAAGTGCAGAGAGCTTACAGATAAGCCGTTCGGCGTAAATGTTATGCTTATGTCACCGTTCTCAGAGGAGGTCATGCAGGTAGTTATCGAGGAAAAGCCGGCGGTAGTTGCAACAGGAGCCGGAAATCCGGGCAAGTACATGGAGGCGCTCAAGGCTGCAGGAATAAAGGTGCTTCCTGTAATAGCAAGCGTTGCAATGGCTCAGAAGATGGAGAAGATGGGCGCTGACGCTATAATAGCCGAGGGAACAGAGGCAGGCGGACATATTGGCGAGATCACAACAATGTGTCTTGTACCGCAGGTGGTCGACGCTGTTTCGGTACCGGTAGTTGCGGCAGGCGGCATAGCTGATGCGCGCGGCGCAGTTGCTGCATTTGCACTTGGCGCAGATGGTATACAGGTAGGAACAAGGTTCATATGCTCAGATGAGTGTATAGCTCATGAGAATTATAAGAATGCCGTACTTAAGGCTAAGGACAGAGATGCTGTTGTTACAGGACGTTCAACAGGCGCGCCTGTAAGAGCGCTTAAGAACAAGCTCACACGCGAGTATCAGCGTCTTGAAAAGGAGAACGCTCCGTTCGAGGAGATAGAGCAGCTCGGAGTAGGCGGCTTAAGACGTGCTTTTGCTGAGGGCGATGTTCAGATGGGCTCGCTCATGGCAGGTCAGTCAGCGGCTATGGTACACAAGATAGAGCCTTGCGCTGATATAATCAGAAGCTATTTCAAGAACATTGACGATATTCTTGGGGGCATAAAGACGAAGATGGAGGTTTGATCTGGCTGTAACGGACAGGTCTGTTGTGAAAGGAAAAACTGATGGGAAAGATCGCATTTTTGTTTGCAGGACAGGGCGCGCAGGCGCCTGGAATGGGCAAGGAGCTGGCAGAGAATTTTGCATGTGCCGATGCAGTGTTCAATGAGGCATCGGAGGCTCTTGGCTTTGATATAAAGGATATGATATTCAACGGTGACAAGGAAACACTTATGATCACCGAGAACACACAGCCTACAATAGTGACAATGAGCGTTGCGGCTCTGCGCGTGCTTGAAGAAAAGGGCGTAAAGCCTGATGTTGTGGCAGGTCTCAGCTTAGGCGAATATACGGCTCATGTAGCGTCAGGCTCGCTTAAGTTTGCCGATGCTGTAAAGCTTGTAAGAAAGCGCGGAAAGTACATGCAGGAGGAAGTTCCTGTAGGCAAGGGCGCAATGGCTGCTATTATCGCGCTCACAGCCGATCAGGTTCGCGAGGCTGCAGAAAAGGCGTCGGAATACGGCGTATGCACAGGCGCAAACTTCAACTGCCCCGGACAGATAGTTGTATCAGGCGAGAAGGCTGCTGTAGAGAAGTGCTGTGAGATAGCTAAGGAGATGGGCGCAAAGCGCGCGCTCATGCTTGATGTATCAGCTCCGTTCCACTGCTCGCTGCTTGTCGGCGCAGGCGAAAAGCTCGCAAAGGAAATGGAGAACGTTGAGGTATATGATATGAATATACCTGTTATTACAAACGTTACAGCTGATTATATAAAGTATAAGAGCGAGATAAAGCAGCTGCTCAAGGATCAGGTGTCAAATTCGGTGCTCTGGGAAGATTCGATAAGACGCATGCTTGCTGACGGTGTTGACACCTTTATCGAGGTAGGACCGGGCAAGGCTCTGAGCGGATTTATGAAGAAGATAGACAAGACGGCAAAGGTATTCAATGTTGAGGATATGGCTTCACTTGAAAAGACTCTTGCAGGTCTTGGAATGTAAGACTTGGGAATATGCGAATATCGTAAGAAAGGATTTTAGATATGAAATTACTTGAAGGAAAGACAGCGATAGTTACCGGCTCAGGCAGAGGAATAGGCAAGGCTATAGCAGTCAAGCTCGCTTCGCTCGGCGCGAATATAGTAATAAACGACATACCGCAGTCAGCTGACGCGGACGCTACCTGTGAGGAGATCAAGGCTATGGGCGTAGGCTCGATCTGCATAAAGGGCGATGT
The DNA here is from genome assembly GCA_944391225.1 of uncultured Clostridia bacterium. Lineage (GTDB taxonomy): Bacteria > Bacillota > Clostridia > UBA1381 > UBA1381 > Ornithomonoglobus. The sequence goes on along the minus strand of CALXSS010000023.1, from coordinate 18,528 downwards.
AAGAAACATAGACGATGTAAAGGCTCTTGTAGACGGCGCTGTAAAGGAATTCGGCGCGGTCGATATATTCGTAAACAATGCCGGCGTAACACGCGACGGTCTTATGCTGCGCATGACTGAGGAGGATTGGGACCTCGTTCTTGACATCAACCTCAAGGGCGCATTCAACTGTATAAAGACAGTAGCGCGTCCTATGATGAAGGCAAGAAAGGGCTCTATCATAAATATCGCATCAGTGGTAGGTGTCATGGGAAATGCCGGACAGGCTAACTACAGCGCTTCAAAGGCAGGTCTTATAGGTCTTACAAAGACAACAGCCAAGGAGTTTGCATCAAGAGGCATCCGCTGTAATGCTGTAGCTCCGGGCTTTATCCAGTCGGCTATGACCGATAAGCTTTCAGACGATGTTAAGCAGTCATACTTTGACGCTATACCGCTCGGAAAGTTCGGTTCGGTAGATAATATTGCCGACACTGTTGCATTCCTTGCATCAGATATGTCCGCATATATCACAGGTCAGGTGATTTGCGTTGACGGCGGACTTGTAATGTAATTATGATATATGATTTTCCTGCAGGAAAGTAATATATACAGCGGCTCAGCCGCAACATCACTTGAAAGGAGGTGCACATAATGGAAGAATTCGAGAGAGTAAAGAGTGTTATCGTTGACCAGCTTGGTGCAGATGAAAGCGCTGTTACTATGGATGCTTCATTTGTTGACGATCTCGGCGCTGATTCATTGGACATAGTTGAGCTTATCATGGGATTGGAAGGTGAGTTCGATATCGAGATCCCGGATGAGGACGCAGAGAAGATCCGCACTGTAGGCGATGCTTTGAACTATATCAAGGAAAATCAGTAATTTTCCTATGACCGCGGGAGGATCCATATCCTCCTGCGTTCAGTATATTTAAACGAATTTGACCGTGTATGCGGTATATATATATACGCTTGGGGATTATACGGTGAATATCCGATAATTGCCAAAATAATATTATTAACAGGAGGCAGACTAATGAAGAGAGTTGTAGTGACCGGAGTGGGTGCGGTAACTCCCATAGGCAATGACGTGAAAACGTTCTGGCAGAATATCAAGGACGGCGTAAACGGTATAGATTACGTCAAGTCATTTGACGCATCTATGATGAAAACACAGATAGCCGGCGAGATAAAGGATCTTGATATTACAGAGCATATAGATAAAAAAGAAGCACGTAAGATGGACAGATTTACGCAGCTGGCATTGATCGCTGCAACGGAAGCGGTTGAAGATTCCGGTCTGAACATGGAAAATGAGGATCCGTGGCGCGTGGGTGTAATAACAGGCTCAGGTATCGGCGGTATCCTTACATTCGAGGAGCAGCACAAGAACTATCTTGAAAAGGGACCGGGCAGAGTAAGTCCGTTCTTTATACCTATGATGATAGGCAATATGGCTCCGTGCCAGATCGCTATCAAGTTCAATGCGAAGGGCGTAAACGAAAATGTCGTTACTGCCTGTGCATCGAGCACAAACGCGCTCGGTACTGCTTTCCGTCATATCCAGTATGGCGACAACGATGTTATCATTGCCGGCGGCTGCGAGGCTACTGTTGCTCCTACAGCGTTTGCAGGCTTCTGCAACATGAAGGCTATGTCAACAAGAAATGATGATCCAAAGCATGCGTCAAGACCGTTCGATCTTAACCGTGACGGCTTTGTACTCAGCGAGGGAGCTGCATTCCTTGTGCTTGAGGAGCTTGAGCATGCAAAGGCGCGCGGCGCAAACATCATTTGCGAGATGGTCGGCTACGGTGCAACTGACGACGCATATCATATCACAAGCCCGATCCCGGGCGGTGAGGGCGGAGCAAAGGCTATGGAGCTTGCTATCAGGGATGCAGGTGTTGAGCCTAAGGATATAACATATATCAACGCTCACGGCACATCTACAAAGTATAACGATCAGTTTGAGACTGAGGCTATCAAGAAGGTATTCGGCGATGCCGCATACAAGGTAGCAGTAAGCTCAACAAAGTCAATGACAGGTCATATGCTCGGAGCTGCCGGCGCAGTTGAGGCTGTTGTGTGTGCGTATGCGATCAAGAATAGCTATATCCCGGCTACCATAAACTATGAAACACCTGATCCGGATTGTGATCTTGATATCGTGCCTAACGAGGGACGTGATCAGGACGTAGAATATGCTATGTCAAACTCACTCGGCTTCGGTGGACACAACGCTACTGTTGTATTCAAGAAGTATAATGATTAATATAATATGACCTGCACAGAACCGTTTCCGGTAATAGCTTGCTGTCCGGGAACGGTTTTGCGCGGGTTTTGGAATTACTGCGGCGTATTTTATATTCCGCAGTATTTGTGTAATTTTATAAATATCTGAGACTGTTGTAAAACTCAACGGGTTTGCTTGCAGCTCAGTTGTATAAGCGGGAGGAGGACTTAGAATAAATACAATGAATAAAGCTGAAAGATTGATAGGACATAAATTTAATGACAGCAGTCTGCTGAAAACAGCGCTTACACACAGCTCCTATGCCAATGAAAACCATACGCGTGACAATGAAAGACTTGAATTCCTCGGTGATTCTGTGCTCAGTATAATAATAAGCGAGTACATTTTCAGAAGGATGCAGAATGTTGACGAGGGAGACCTTACAAAATTCCGCGCAACGCTTGTCTGTGAGCAGTCGCTTGCGGCGGTGGCGGAAAAGATAAGTCTTAACGAATTGGTTTTCCTGGGCAGAGGCGAGGAAAGAACAGGCGGCAGACAGCGCCAGTCTATAATATCGGACGCGTTTGAGGCGGTACTCGCGGCAATATATCTTGACAGTGATTTTGAGACAGCGAGAAAATGGCTGCTCGCTCTGATGACCGACAGGATAGAAAAGGTGCTTAAGGGCGAGCTCTATTCTGATTATAAGACCACGCTGCAGGAGATAATCCAAAAGGACGGCAGAGGCGCGGTTTCATATATGACTGTTGAGGAGACAGGCAAGGAGCATAACAAGCAGTTCACCGTCAGAGTTGTAATAAACGGCGTGCCGCGCCAGAGTGGAGTTGGTCACAGCAAAAAGGAAGCTGAGCAGGCGGCGGCAAAGGCTGCCATAATGGAGCTTAGAAATGAGAAAGTATAATATACCGATATTTGTGCCGCATAAGGGCTGTCCGTTCGACTGCGTGTTCTGCAACCAGAACAGGATAACGGGCAGTATAAAGGAAACAACGCCCGCTGATGTTACGCGTATAATAGAGGAGTATCTTGAAACGATACCGCGCGAGGGCAGCTTAATTGAGGCGGCATTTTTCGGAGGCAGCTTCACGGGTATACCCATAGCTGAGCAGAGCGCGCTTATGGAGCGTGTTGCTCCGTATATGGAAAGCGGCAGGATAAGTGGCATCAGGCTTTCAACAAGACCGGATTATATTGATGATGAAATACTTGAAAATTTAAGACGCCACGGCGTGACAACTATAGAGCTGGGAGTGCAGTCTATGAGTGACGAGGTGCTGCGCGCGTCAAACCGCGGTCACACGGCTGAGCAGGTGGTAAAGGCAGCGCGGTTGATACATGAATACGGTTTTTCGCTTGGCTTGCAGATGATGACAGGGCTGCCGGGCGATACTGACGAGCTTTCCGTCTACACCGCTGAGAGAATAGCAGAGCTGAAGCCGGATTGTGTAAGGATATATCCTACTCTTACCATACGCGACACCTGTCTTGAGGCTATGTATAAAAGCGGGCGATATGTTCCGCAGACTCTTGAAAGCGCGGTAGAGCTGTGCAAAAGGCTGCTGCTCATATTTGAGAGCAGGGGCATAAATGTTATACGCGTAGGACTTCAGCCTACCGAGGAGATCAATACAGGTGCATCTGTCGTGGCAGGACCTTTCCACAGCGCGTTCCGCGAGCTTGTGGAGAGCAGCATATATTACGATTTGATGGCTGAGCGGCTGAAGGGTATAAAGAACGCGGAGGTGTATGTGAATCCGCGTGAGATATCAAAGGCGGTCGGCTGCCGCCGCGGCAACATTAAGCGGCTGTTCAGCGAGCATGGCGCGAGAGTGGTCGTAAAGGGCGATGAAAATTTAGCAAAAAGGGAAGTGAAGATTATTGCTGTTAAAACGACTTGAGCTGCAGGGGTTTAAATCGTTTGCCGATAAGACCGTGCTTGATTTTATGGACGGCACTACCGGCGTCGTGGGACCGAACGGCAGCGGAAAAAGCAATATATCAGACGCAATAAGATGGGTAATAGGCGAAACAAGCGCTAAAACACTGCGCGGTTCAAATATGCAGGACGTCATATTTGCCGGTACAGCCACAAGAAAGGGCGTTAATTACGCCGAGGTGAGCCTTGTGCTGGACAACTCAAATCACGATTTCAATGTCGATTTTGACGAGGTGATCGTCACAAGACGTCTTTTCCGCAGCGGCGAGAGCGTGTACCAGATAAACCGCTCCAACTGCCGTCTAAAGGATGTGCACGAGCTGTTCATGGACACAGGACTTGGCAGGGACGGCTATTCGATGATAGGACAGGGCAGCGTTTCGCAGATATTATCCACTAAGGCGGAGGACAGGCGCAGTATTTTTGAGGAGGCGTCAGGCGTTTCAAAGTACCGCTATAAAAAGGAGGAGGCTGTGCGCAAGCTTGCGCAGGTAGATGATAACCTCGTCAGAATAGGCGATATTTCGGCTGAGCTTGAAACTCAGATAGGACCGTTGGCGCGCCAGTCGGAAAAGGCGCGCAAATATATGGCGCTGTACGGGGATATGAAGCAGCTCGACATAAGCCTGAGCGTGATAGCTTTGGAGAAAAACAAAGCAGAGGAGGAAAAGGCGCGTCAGCTCTATGCCGATGTTGAGTCGGAGCTTGATGAGGTACATTCAAAAGAGAGCGAAAACGAAAAGATAATGAACTCTCTTTATGAGGAAAACAGAAACAGCGATGAGGAAAAAACCAGGATCAACGCCGCGCTTATTGAAAACGAGGCTGGGATCTCCTCGGCTGAAAATGAAATAAATATATTTGAGAACAATATCAGAAACAGCACGCGCAACAGCGAGCAGCTCAGACAGGAATGCGAAAGAATAAACGCGAAAAATGAAGAAAGAGTAGCGCTTATAAAGGCTCAGGAAAAGAGCATAGAGGAAAATAACGCGCAGATAGAGGAGATATCATCAGGTCTGTATGGCTCGCGCTCGGCAGTGGAGGAATACGAGCATAATATTGCGGGTATAGACGAGAGCATAGCAAGGCTGCGCAAGGAATATTTTGAGCGCGAGAATGAGATAGCTTCCGGCAGCGAGAGAGCGCGCGGAATAGATAATCTGCGATCAAGCTTTATAGAGCGGAGAGAAACGGTTGAAGCTGAGATACGCAGCTATAAAGAGGGCGTAGAGAGTACAAAGGCGCAAATAGAGGAGGCTGCGGCGGCTATAGCGGAAAAGGAGGAAAAGCTCAGCTCAATGAGCGGGACCGTTAGCCGCCTTGAGGAGGAAAAGAGAAAAGCGGAGGAGGCTCTTTCGGAATTGAATGAAAGAGTTTCGTCATCAAAGGTAGAGTATAACTCAAAGCTCTCAAAAAAGCGCATACTTGAGGGGCTTGAGAATGATTATGCAGGCTATGCAAAGAGCGTAAAGGCTGTGCTCACAGCAAGGGAGCTCAAGGGAATATCCATATACGGCACGATCTCAGGGCTTGTGGATCTGGACAAAAGATATGTAACAGCCATTGAAACAGCTCTTGGCGGAGCGCTGCAGAATATAGTTGTGGAGTCTGAGGAGGACGCAAAGGCGGCTATAGAATACCTCAGGCGCACGCGCGGGGGCAGAGCCACATTCTTGCCTGTCACCTCTGTAAAGGGCAGAAGGCTTGAAAATGCCGCTCAGGTAGCAAAGTCGAAGGGCTTTATAGGCGTAGCGGCGGAGCTTATCACCTGTGATAAGAAGTATTCGGGGATAATCGATTCTCTGCTCGGCAGGGTCGTGGTTGTAGATAATATAGATAACGCTATCGCGCTCAGCCGCAGCTTTGGCTACAGATTCAAAACAGTTACGCTTGAGGGCGATGTGCTCAATGCGGGCGGTTCTCTGTCGGGCGGATCTGTGAACAAGCAGAGCGGATTTTTATCGAGAGCGGCAGAGATCAAGTCGCTTTCATCTGACATTAACGAGCTTTCAAGGGTGCTGCGCGCTGCCGAACAGGACAGGGCGGCGCTCGAGGCTGATATAGCCAGGGCGGACTCTCAGCTCAGCTCATTCATACCGCTTGTGCGTGAATATGAGGACGATATATTAAAGCTTGGCAATACTCGCCGCATGCTTGAGGAATCGCTTGTTCAGGGCGATTCGGAGAGCTATGAGCGTGAGCTTGAGCAGATAGAGGAGCAGCTGCGAGAAACGGCAGAGGAAACTGCAAAGATCATTGCGCAGGTATCCTCGCTGAGGACAAAGAACAAGGCGGCTGAGGAGGAAATAACAAAAAAGAACGAGGAACGCGCCGAGATAGTGAGCAAACGCAACGAGCTTTCGGAGCAGTCGGCAGAGATCTCGGAAAGAATAGCGGAGCTGAATAAGGATGTTGCGGTAAGCCGTCAGACTATAGCCTCAGCATACGCTGAAATAGGTCATTCAAAGGACGAGCTTGCAAGACGCCGCGCGGAAATTGAGGAAAACGCTAAGGCGGTGGAGCGGTTCATGGCAGGCATAGCTCAAAAGCAGGAGGAGCTTGGCAGCGCGCGCGAAAATTCGGATCAGCTGCGTGAAAAGCTTAACGCGCTTGACGAGCGAAAGCGCGAGATAAGTGAAAAAATGCAGAGCTACCGCTCGGATAACAAGGACATAACAGGCAGGATAATAGAGCTGCAAAAGGAGCTTTCAAGGGCGGAGAACAGGTGCTCAAGGCTTGAATCGGAGCGAGAGAACACATTGAACAGGCTCTGGGACGATTACGAGCTGACATTCAATGACGCGCTGGAGCAGAAAAAGGATATAGAGAATGTAAAGGAGTCGTCTGAGGAGCTTGCATCGCTTAAAAAGAAGATCAAAGCTCTGGGCAGCGTTAACCTTGACTCTATTGAGGAATACAAGGCGGTCAAGGAGCGTTTCGAGTTTATGACAAAGCAGAAAGCGGATCTTGAGCGTTCAAAGGACAATCTTGTAAGGATAATTGATTCTATGGAGGAACTGATGAAGGATCAGTTCAAGGAACAGTTCGGCGAGATAAACAAGGCGTTCAAAGAGGTGTTTACAGAACTGTTCGGCGGCGGAATGGGCAGACTTTCCCTGTCGGATCCCGATAACATCTTGACCAGCGGAATAGAGATAGAGGTGCAGCTGCCGGGCAAGGGCACGCAGAATATAAACCTGTATTCTGGCGGAGAAAAATCGTTTATCGCTATTGCTCTGCTGTTTGCAATATTGCGCGTAAAGCCTACGCCGTTCTGTATCCTCGACGAGATAGACGCGGCTCTCGATGATGTAAATGTATCGAGGTTTGCAACATATCTTAAGAACTACACCGACAGGACTCAGTTTATCGTAATAACTCACCGCCGCGGCACTATGGAGGCTGCCTCGGTGCTCTATGGAGTAACAATGCAGGAATCGGGAGTTTCAAAGCTGCTCTCGCTTAAGATAGACGATGTTGCAGACGAGCTTATACAATGATCAGGCGTAAGCTTGAAAAATAATGGGGCAGGAGCATTCTCTTTCAAAGCCTCAGGAACAATATGATTATCGGAGGGGAATATATGGGCTTTTTTGACAGACTAAAGCAGGGGCTTAAAAAGACCAGCAATGCAATAGCCGAGCAGGTAAACTCGGTATTCAGTGTGTTTGTAAAGGTCGACGAGGAGCTGTTTGAGAATCTTGAGGAGGCTCTCATTATGGCAGATCTCGGAATGGAGACCTCTGTGGAGCTTATAGACGAGCTGCGCGACAGAGTGAAGAAAAAGCATATAAATGACGGCAATGAGGTAAAAAAGGAACTTCAGGCTGTCATAACTGACGCGCTGTGCGAAAACGATTCTGAAATGAAGCTTGATACCGTGCCGTCCGTTATACTTGTGATAGGTGTAAACGGTGTGGGAAAAACAACGAGTATAGGAAAAATGGCGACCTTTTACAAGTCGCAGGGTAAAAAGGTGTTGCTTGCCGCGGCTGACACGTTCAGAGCCGCAGCCATAGATCAGCTTGATATATGGGCTCAGCGCAGCGGCTGCGACATAATAAAGCATCAGGAGGGCAGCGATCCGGCTGCCGTTGTCTATGACGCCTGCACCGCCGCTAAGGCGCGTGGCTGCGATGTTCTTATATGCGATACCGCCGGCAGACTGCACAATAAGAAAAATCTTATGGCGGAGCTTGAAAAGATAAACAGGGTGATATCAAGAGAGCTGCCCGAAAGCTCCAGAGAGAATCTGCTCGTGCTTGACGCGACTACAGGACAGAATGCTGTAAGCCAGGCTAAGCTGTTCTCAGAGGTGTCGGATATTACAGGCATAGTCCTCACAAAGCTTGACGGCACAGCAAAGGGCGGTATAGTAATATCTATAGCCAAGGAGCAGCATATACCGGTCAAGTTTATAGGAGTGGGCGAGCGCCTTGATGATCTTCAGGTGTTTGACCCGGTAGCGTTTTCAAAGGCGCTGTTCACTGAGGACTGATCGTCATTTGCCAATGACCGCGCCCATAAATCCGGCGGCGAGCGCGCCGCCTATAACGGAAACGGTACGCGCGCCTATAGCGGCGCTGCCGTTTAATATAAACGCCGCGCCGAGCAGCACGGCTATAAATATAAGGCTGACACAGAGCGAGTTGAGAAGTATTCTTGACTCGCTTGTTTTTGCCGCTCCGAGCGCGCCAATAAATACACCGAACGCAGTTCCGGCGTATATGCCTATGCTTATGCGGCGTTCGTCAAGCAGGTTGAAATATGTCAGCGCCGCGCCTGCAAGTACAAACACGGCTGTTATCAGGTACGCCCAGAGCGTGCCCTTTAGTATGCCTTTAAGATTCATATGTTGTCCTCCGGATATTTATATATTCAGTATAGTCTATTCGTAAGCGTGCCGTTTATGCCTGTTTTTTGATCCGCATGGAGGGTATTAAAGAGGCAAGTATACAAGCATCGGCAAAATATGTATGCTGACGATTTGATGCGGTGCTGTGCATCGGAAAGGTTCAAAGAACTGAAAAATCCTGCTGTTTTTGCGCAAAGCTATTGCAAAATTGTCGGATCTATGATAAAATCATATGGATAGAAAGCTTGTTTAACAGGAGGTGTGCAGATGATGAATACTGATTTGCTTGGCAGCTGTGCCATGCCCGAATTTGTGGGCGTGGAGGTCTGTGATACTATAGGTCTTGTTATACCGAATCTGTACCCCGAGCTGCAGCAGCAGATGAATATACCAAAGGAGCTGCGCGCAATAGGGCTTATAGGCTCGCGAACGGGCGCGGCAGCGCAGATACAGGCGTGTGATGAGGCTGTAAAGTCAACGCCTGCGCAGATAGTTTCGGTCGAGATACCGCGCGATACAAAGGGCTGGGGCGGTCACGGAAACTTTATAATAATGGGCAGCGAACGCGTGGAGGATGTGCGCCGCGCTGTTGAGCTCGCGCTCGAAAAAATACACGAGTATGCGGGCGAGATATACATAAGCGATGCGGGGCATATGGAATTTCAGTATTCCGCAAGCTGCGGCGCTGTAATAAACAAGGCGTTCGGTGTGCCTGTAGGAAAGCCGTTCGGATTTGTGTGCGCGTCGCCCGCGCCTATAGGCATGGTCATAGCCGATACCGCTATAAAATCGGCAGGCGTGGAGCTTGTGACCACACTGCGTCCAAGCAGGGGAACAAGCCATTCAAACGAGGTCATAGCTGTTTTTACAGGCAGCGCCTCTGATGTGAAAGCCGCTGTTGTGACAGCGAGGACTGCCGGAACACAGCTGCTGCGCGCAATGGGCTCGGAGGCTCCGCCGGTGACAGAGCCTTATATATTATAACTATGGTCTGAACGGAGAATAATTAATGAATGATAAATTACTGTTGATAAATGATCTTCCCGGCTATGGAAAGGTCGCGCTTTCGGCGATGTTTCCGGTGCTCTCGCATATGGGCTTTGATGTCTACAATCTGCCCACGGCAATAGTTTCAAATACGCTCGATTACGGGAAGTTCAATATTCTTGATACTACGGAGCATATAGCGAAATCGCTCAACGTCTGGGAGGAGCTGGGCTTTTCATTCGATGCTATCTGCACCGGATTTATATTGACCGCGGAGCAGGTGAAATTGATATTGGAGTATTGCAAGGCGCAGAAAAAACTCGGAACGCATCTGTTTGTAGATCCTATAATGGGCGATGAGGGTAAGCTCTATAACGGCGTTTCGGAGGAAACGATAGCGTATATGCGCGAGATGTGCGGCAGCGCGGAGCTTATTGTGCCAAATCTTACAGAGGCGTCGTTCCTTGCCGGTATGTATGAGGACAGAACAGAGGTCACCTTTGAGGAGGCTGAGCAGCTTATCGAAAAGCTGCGTTCGCTTGGAGCAGGTTCAGTTGTTATAACAAGCGTCGTATGTGGCGGAAAGTATTATGTGTCCTGCTACGATGCAAATACAGGTAGTATGTTCCATGTTCCGTTCGAGCATGTGGATGTCCGTTTTGTGGGCACAGGCGATATTTTTTCAGCCGTATTGTTCGGCAGGGTACTGCGAGGAACGGGTCTGCGCAGCGCTGTGGAATACACAGTTAACGTTATGCTGAGGCTTATAAGCGGCAATATGGATACTGTTGACCGTTTCAAAGGAATACCTCTTGAAAAGAATCTTGACATACTTGACGAGGAATGGGTAAAATATTTCGGAGAATGAAGCGGAGGTGACGGCGGTGAAGCGCCCCGGATTAAAGATCACTCTTATAGACAGAAAAGGTGACGCGCCGTGCCATAGGGGGCACAGGATAGGCGACACCTTTGACTTTGACACAGAGCGCGGCAAGCTCTGCCCAATGGCTATGCACGTTGCGTTCGTTTATGCCGATATACTTCGCTACGGCGGCAGCATACCCGGTCAGGAGGAGGGGACGGCAGTATTTTGCTGTCCTGATGCCGATACTATAAATGTTTTTAAAATAGAAAAAACGGACTAACCCTTTTTACAAAATAACACAGGCGTGATTGTGTGATTTGCACAAAGATATGATTTGATTAAAATATTTCTTGAAACACATTGACTAAACTACACGGTTGTGGTATACTGTATGTACAAGAAATTGAATGTATGTTTAATAGAAGCTGTATTGGCTATACATACAGAAAGGGGCATGTCTATGACGTATGAGGATCTATTTGAAACTGTCCGAGACGGCGTGCGCAGCGCTGACGTGAGCTTTAAATCCGGACATCTCGCTGTCGAGATAAAGATCGAGGGCGAGGCAGAGGGTGTGTTCTATATAGAACTAAAGGACGGAAAGCTGTATGCCGAACCGTACAATTATAATGATTTCGACTGCAGATTAAAGGTATCGGCAAAGAATTTCCTTAAGCTTATGGAGGGTTCGCTTGATCCGGTGTTTGCTTTTACGCTCGGAAAGCTTAAAATTGATGGAAGTCTTGAAAAGGCTCTCGAGTTTAAGGAAATACTTGACGCTGTACACAGATAAATTATCAGATCAAAAAATCACGGATGCCGTCGGGCAGCCGTGATTTTTTTGGACGCAAAAAACTAAGGACACACCTGAATATACAGGTGGTCAATATCTATTATTATTCAGCCGCAGCTGTCTTTTCTTTGTCTTTATCATCGTCTGATTCGTCAGCCTTTTCAAGAGCGTCAAGGATAGCCTCAGCCTTTGTGCAGCCTTCCTCTTCCCAATCTAAAAAGGTTGCTTCAGTTCCAATTCTGTAATCAAATCTCAAAAAAATCAGCCTCCGATCCGGTTTGTGTACAGGAAAAAATCTACTGATAATATTATAACATATCGGAAGGTAAATTACAATAGTTTTATGATATTTTTGCGCGCAATATAAAAGAGAGGGGCTGTTGCAAACTCGTTGAGTTTTGCAGCAGCCTCTCCTTATTTCAGGTTTTATTTGTATCCGGCTTGCTGAAAAGTATAAATATGAGAGAGCTGACAAGCAGCAGCATAGGATAGAACAGCAGCGGGATTATATCAAATGCCGAGATCTCGTAGCCGAGAGAATGCAGCGCAGATATAGCCACAAGTATCTGCGCTCCGTAGGGGAGTATGCCCTGGAACACGCAGGAGAATGTGTCGAGTATAGACGCTGCCTTTCGCGGCGTGATCCCGTATATGGATGCCATCTCGTGCGCTATGGGGTTTGCCATTACTATCGCCACAGTATTGTTTGCTGTCGCTATATCCATCGCGCCTACAAGCAGTCCCATTCCTACCTGTCCGCCGCGGCGTCCCTTGAACGTCCGCCGCATAAGCCCAAGCAGCGCGTCAAAGCCGCCGTGCTCGCGTATTAGCGCGCACATGGCTGATACGAGCACCGCTACCATGCATGTCTCAAACATTCCCGATACGCCCGTTCCCATGTCTGTAAGTATATTCACAGGCGAGGACTGCCCTGTCAGCAGCGCTATTACAGAGCCTGTAACTATTCCGGCTATAAGCACAATAAAAACGTTTATGCCGAGTATTCCGCCTATAAGCACAAGCAGGTACTGGATTATGTTTACAAGATCATAATCATTATCTATAACGCTCGCTATATCGGTTTTGAACGAGAGAATTATTATTACTATAAGAGTCACTATTGCGGCAGGAAGCGCAATTTTGAAATTCTCTCTGAACTTATCGTGCATCGCGCAGCCCTGGCCATTGCATGCGGCTATAGTAGTATCGGAGATGAACGAAAGGTTGTCGCCGAACATCGCTCCGCCCATTACAGATGCCGCGCACAGCGGCAGGCTGAAGCCTGATGCTCCCGATACCGCCGCGGCTATAGGCGTTAAAAGCGTAATTGTGCCTACTGATGTTCCCATTGCGGTAGAAACAAAGCAGGAAACTATGAACAGCACCGCCACCGCGAACCTTGCCGGTATTATGGAAAGCATGAAATATGCCACGCTCTCGGCGCCGCTCCTGCCGGTCACGCCAACAAAGGCTCCGGCTGTAAGGAAGATCAGCAGCATGGTTATTATGTTCTTATCAGCAAGCCCTTGCGCCATCACCTCAAGCTTTTGGTTGATGTTAAGCTTTCTGTTTTGCAGGCATGCCGCAAATATGGCGACCATGAACGCCACTACAACAGGCACGTTGTAAAAGCCCATAGGTATTTTCAGAATATATTCAAACAATATCCCCAATCCCAGATACAGCACCAGGAATACCCCTATGGGGAGCAGGGCTATAGGATTTCCTTTTTTCATTTATAATTGCTCCTTGTATGTATTTTTGGCTCTTACAGACCGCGAGAGCCAACCATTATATTATAGCACAGCTGACGCGATTTTTCAACAGCAATAAAGATATATTTGAAATATCGTGGCGGTTTATTGCAATTATCTGCATTATATGCCAATATAACTGATTTTTATACACATATGTTGACTAAAAACGATATATATGCTATAATAATGTAGCTTTAAAAGGGATCTTGGGAGTGATAATTATGAAAAAAAGAAAAACAGAGCTTATGGTGTTCAATACCGCGCTCTGTCTTACTGTCGTGCTTATACATCTGCTTTCGCAGCCTATAAGCAGGCTTACGCCCGATACGCTGCTGTTCACGCCGTATAACACGGTATGGAGGCTTTCCACCTTTGTGGTCCAGGCGTTTATATTCGTAAGCGCGGTAAAGACCTTCCTCAACGGCAAGCGCGAGAGCTACGGAAAATTTATAGTAAAGCGGTTAAAAACAATACTGCTGCCGTATCTTATAGCTGTGCTGCTGTATTATTTGTATTTTGTGTATATAATGGAGTATTTCCCGTTCAGTGTAAAGGATTATCTTGTATACGCTCTGCGCGGTGATCTGGCAGCTCATTTTTATTTTATCGTTATTATAATGCAGTTCTATCTGCTGTACCCGCTCTGGCGGCTCATACTCGATAAAGTGAGCGCTGTGCCTGCTCTGGCGGTCTCTGCCGTGGTAATGGCTGTGCTCGGACTGTATTCGCCGTTCATACTCGACAGGCTGTTTAACGGGTATGCGTTCCCGTATACCGACAGGGTGTTCACCTCATATCTGCTTTACTGGGTGGGGGGCATGTATGTCGGGAAACACTATGACAGGTTTATTGAGGCGGTAAAGAATAAAACTCTGATCCTGACATGTATATTTGTCATAGCTGCGGCGGCAGACGTAAAGCTCATGCTTATGAGCAAGCAGGGGCTGGCGGCGCCTTTGCACCTTGACATGCTCCACTGCGTATACTGTATAGCTGCGATGCTGCTGCTCATGAACCTGAGCTGCAAGCTCTGCACGGTGATGCGCGGACCGTTAAAGACGATAGATTCCTCATCGTATTATATTTATCTGTATCATGTGCTGCTGATATTCATACTTGATAACAATGCTCTCAAAAATGTGAGCATAGATTCTGTAACACTTGAGTTTTTGTTCCGAGCCGTGGTAATATATGCCGCGTGTCTGCTGTTGGCGTATATCCATAAGCTCCTTCGCCTGCCCATTGAAAGAAAACGCGCGGTAGGGTTATAGAGAAATATCAAAAATATTATAAAGGATCACAGCTGAGATTTTGCTTTGAAAATGGCTCAGCTGTGTATTTTTTTATCCCGATTTGACAAAATGAGCGCAATATGTTATAATGATATTGCGGTCGTACAGCGGCCGGCTACAGCTAAGGCAGTACGGTATAAATAACCCCTGAGCGTCTGCCGTGAAAGCGGCTGACACGGAACACAGAGAAAGGATTTTTCAGATGAAGAAAAAGTTAGTATCACTGATTGCAGCGACGGCAGCTGCCGCGTCAGTATTTGGAACGAGCGCCTATGCGGCAAATGAAAATTGGCGCGACGCGTTTGTAACAAGACTTATGAAAACTATATCGCAGGATCCTACGTACACCGATGTTGTGCTGACGGATCTTGACCAGAACGGCATCCCGGAGGCTTTTGTTATCAGGAAAGGTACATACGGAGGTATAGGCGCGGGCTTTACAATGACTGATAATGTTATTACAGATATACAGGTCCCGTCAAATATCATTGGAGAATGTCTTGAAAACATTAATGTGTATATTAAAAACGACACATATATCTATGTTGGACAGGAGGTGCCGCGTTACGGCTCGTACATAGCATATTACAAGCTTGTATTTGACGGAGCTAAGCTAACGGCTACCAGGATCAATAAAACTGACGTTAGCCCGTATACAACTGTAACGTATGTGGATAAGTACAGCAATAACCTGCTTGAAAACGGCTATCCCAACAGGACAAAGATACTTGATTTTATTTCAAGATATGATGTGGTGAACAGTCTTTCGGCAACTCTATCAAACGCTACAGTGCTTGTTAACGGCGAGCAGGTGGATGTGAGCGGTTATACTGTAAATGATTCTAATTATTTCAAGGTGCGCGATATAGCGATGGTTGTAAATGGAACAGCGGGCAAATTCAATGTTGAATGGGACAGCAGCAATAATTCTATTGTGATACGTCCGGGCGAGGATTATGTTCCGGTAGGCGGCGAGCTTTCAGGCGATATATCAGGAACGCTTGATGTTGCGGAGAACAGCACGCCTATATATGTTAACGATAAACGCACGGCTATAACGGCATACAATATAAACGGCAGCGCATATTTTAAGATACGCGATATTGCCGATGCCGCAGGCTTTGAGATCGAATGGGATGGCGGCTCTCAGACTATTAATATTGTGACAGAATGATAAAATAAAAGATTATAAAAGCGGCTTCAGCAACCGGACGGGCTACTGAAGCCGCTTTTATAATTTTATAGCTTACACGCGTCCACCCAGGCGGAGGCGGCTGAATAGTTTTCAAGCTCGTCAATTGTCAGCTCTATTGCGCTGTTTGCGCTGCCGCAGGCGGGGAATACGGTGTCAAAACGTTTTAGAGACACATCAAGATACACAGTAACTCCATCGTTTACCGCAAACGGGCATACGCCTCCCACAGCGTGACCTATCAATGTTTCCGCGTCCGCTGGCGGGAGCATTTTTGCTTTTGCTGCAAACTGCGCCTTGTATTTCCTGTTGTCTATCCTTGCATCACCGGCGGCTACGATGAGTATCGGTTTTCCGTCTACACAAAAGGAGAGCGTTTTTGCTATCCTGCACGGTTCACAGCCGAGCGCCTGTGCGGCAAGCTCTACTGTCGCGCTTGATACATCAAATTCCATTATCCTGTTTTATATTCCTAATGATCTAAAATATCCGCGTACTTTATCTATTGCCATTATTATATCTCCTCGATATTTCTATTTGCGTGTATTTTTTTACAAATTCCGCTTTGGCGTTCGTGTAGCCGTCACGGTCGTGCTCAAACTCTTTCCACAGCCGCAGCTTGAGCTGCTCATATTCTTTTGCTGCCTTGGGGTGATGCCTGAGATGATCGCGAAAATATATCTCGTCATTGTCGCCGCAGAATCTTAAATGAAGATGGAACACCCTTTCGGCAAAGCCGTTTTCAGTGTAGCCCTTGTTGAATGATTTTCTTGCTCCGCTCTCTGACATACAGATCCACCCAGCGGCTGTAAGACGTTTTTTTATTATCTCCATATCGCTGCCGCGGCTCACCTCAAGAAGTATGTCTATTATCGGTTTTGCCCATATGCCCGGTATAGCAGTGCTTCCAATATGGCTAATTTTATGCCGCTCAGGCAGCAGCTGTTCAAGAGCTGCTTTTTCATCAGAGAACCATTCCTGCCAGCTTGGGTCATGCTCCTTTAATACGATGGGGAAGAGCTGCCACAGCTCGTCAAGACTCATTTCAGATAGCTTTTTAACCATATTTCCTCCGTTTTCACCGTCTGTTCATGCTGTTTATCGTATCAATAGGCTTAGCGGTCATTTCCACCCACGCCGGGCGGAATCCGCTTTTGATGGCGTTGCGCACCGAGCCGATATTAGACCATGCCGCGCAGTAGAACGGCGCCTTGCCAAGCCCGATTATTTCGGCGGCAAGAGCGGAGGTCAGCGCGCTTGCCACGCCCATTTTCCTGTAGGATGGCAGCACATCAACGCCGATCTGGTACATGGTGTCACAGTCTGCGCTGCACGCCGCAAGGCCGATAAGTCTGCCGTTATCGTAGGCGCCAATGCCGAGGACGTCAAGCTCCTTCCTTTTTTCACATAACGCGTTGCTCCATTCTGAGGTATACAGATCCCTGAAATCGCGCTGACTAAGGATGCGCGCAGGGAATGGACACGGCAGCCTTTTCATCTGCTCCATATCAGGAAGAAAGTATTCAGCCATAAAGCAAATGCCTAATCCGTGTTCAGAAAGCGCGTTGTTAAGCGCGTGCATGTTGGGCGTTTCAAAGCAGTGCTCTGCCGGATATGAGCTGATGTATTCGTCCACTATTTGTTCAAGCCCGCTTTTTACAGATGCAACTATATTTTTACCGTAATATACAAGATCGCAGTCAAACGGAAGCTGCAGGTATTTCCTTGCCGCGCTGCTTTGTTTTGATATAACTATCTTGTTTTTGCCTGAAATCAGATCGGCGGCTGAACAGCCAAGATCAATAGCTGACTGTTCCAGTGCGATTTTTAATATCTCCTCATTAGTCATATGCCGTGCCCCTTGTGCGATGTCGAATAATGAAATTATGACAAAAGGTTCTTTAATAAATATTGGGGCTGCGTATCTGTTATACAGGCAATTGATAGCTTTCTGATTTCTCGTATGGCAGATATTATCTGCCCGCATTCCCGCCGCACTAATGACTGGCGGATACTATCCGCGCTTATAGCCCCCAACATTTTAATACGAACCTGACAAAAAAAGAACTTTTCTTAAAGTTTTAAGAAAAGTTCGTCTATTATCAGTAGTGGTGACTCGTGCGGGAATCGAACCCGCGTTGCCGGCGTGAGAGGCCGGAGTCTTAACCGCTTGACCAACGAGCCACGTCTCTTTCTTCTCCCCTCCCGGGGTGGTGCACCATCGGGGGCTCGAACCCAGGACCCGCTGATTAAGAGTCAGCTGCTCTACCAACTGAGCTAATGGTGCAGCTTTTCTTTCGCCTTCCTGCTGCTGCACACTCAAAATCGAACAATGATAAACCCTGCTCCAGGACCACCTATGGTCAAGCCCTCGACCGATTAGTACTTACCAGCTTAACGCCTCACGGCGCTTACACCTTAAGCCTATCAACCTTGTAGTCTGCAAGGGGTCTTACCTGCTTATGCAGTGGGATATCTTATCTCGAGGTTGGTTTCACGCTTAGATGCCTTCAGCGTTTATCCATTCCGCACTTAGCTGCCCAGCTGTGCCACTGGCGTGACAACTGGTGCACCAGAGGTGCGTCCATCCCGGTCCTCTCGTACTAGGGA
>CALXSS010000022.1 GCA_944391225.1 uncultured Clostridia bacterium | reverse complement strand
TAAAAAAGGGAGGCAGGGTATACGGAATCGATAACAAAGCAGCTGATACATATGTTTTGACAGTAACACCGTATAATGGAACTATAACAAGCGTTGAGGTCGGTTTGGAGAGCGGAACTGTAGGCAAAAAATCAACAACAATATCAGGAGGCAGCACATCATTCGGTATTGTGGTAATGGATGATGCAGATGAAGATGGCGAAGAATATCTCAACTCAATAAACGAAAGCAGCTTTGATGTGACATGCGGATTTTAATAACTAATAGGAGACAGTATATGAGAAAAAATTATGAAAAGCCCTGCATGGGCATAAACAGATTCAGCAAAGATGATGTAGTAAAGGCGTCAGGAAAAACGACTCTTGAAATGGCTCTTGATCAGCTGGGAAATGATTTGAATGGAAAAGATCAATATTATCTCAAGAATAATTCGAGTTCAGCAGCTACAGGAACCAGTGTTTTTGGTTTTAATAAATAAAAAGCGCTTTTTTGAATATCGGCGTTAAAAAAGCGCGCGGATATATCCGCCGGAACAATGTTTTAACAGCGTTTGCTGTTAGAATATCTGGGTTTATATTAAAATGTTGTGTAGTGGCGGATAGTATCCGCCAGCCATTAGCACGGCGTGAATGCGGGCAGATAATATCTGCCCCTACAAGAAATCGGAAAGCTATCGATTGCCTGTATAACATAAACCCAAATATTTATTAAAGAAACCAACATCTAATTATTTACCGCCGAGCCTCGATATAGAACCACAATAAAACAGGCGTCCGCATGGGCGCCTGTTTTTGTGGTCTTATATTTAGTGTTTCATATTAAAATGTTGTGTAGGGGCGGATAGCATCCGCCAGCCATTAGCACGGCGTGAATGCGGGCAGATAATATCTGCCCCTACAAGAAATCGGGAAGCTATCGATTGCCTGTATAACAGAAACCCCAATATTTATTAAAGAAACAAACATCTAATTATTTACCGCCGAGCCTCGATATAGAACCACAACAAAACAGGCGTCCGCATGGGCGCCTGTTTTTGTGGCATTATATTAAGCTTTAGTTTGATGTGCTCTGTCCTGCATACTGCATAAGGAGATTATATGCATTCTGACCAAGACCGAGATAGTTTTCGTCTGTTTCTCCCTGTTTTTCAAGGTCTGAAATAAAGCTCCGTGCAATTTCCTGAACGCTGCGCATATTGCTGTTGTTGCTGAATGTGCCGTATGCGCGTTTTGTTGCCTTATCTTCATAGGTGAATGTCAGATACGCTCTGTAAGCCCAGTTCTGAGCATAATATTTTTTATCCATCTGCGCGATGATAGAGAATGTGTTATTATCAGACGACGTCTTAGTATGATGGTCGTTTCCGTACCAAGCGTTAGTTTTAGCTCTTATATCAGAATAGTTTCCTTCGCCTAAATAATAAGCCTTCATAAAGTTGGAATAATCGCCTGAGCTGCCTGCTATGCCGGAAAGTATAGAATCAGCGGCAAACATCATATGGCGTTCATAATCTTTATCAGGAGTATTTAGTCCTACTCTTTCAAGTATAGTTGTATTAACTATTCCCATAACACGCATTCCGGATTTGTTGTCAAGACGCATCTGACCGCCTGCCAAAGTCTCTACCTGAGCCCATACAGCATAGATACGCTTTGTCGAATTTGTATCTGAGCTATTGTATTCACTAAGCGTTGCAGTCGGTACATTGTCACCCGCGGCATACAGTCCGTCACAGGTGCGGCTGTCACCTTCACCTATAGTTACAAGAGCGTAGCCAATGAATGTGGTCTTGCTGTCAGTTGCCGGAGCTATGGCTCTGAGCTGACTTTCAGCAGGGAAGTAGCTGTAATCATCTGACGATGATATATTTACAGTTGTATTCTTATCCGATATATTCGACCATACAGTGTAGCCGGCTGTAGAATCTGACCACTGAGCGGTAAATGTTATGCTCTCAATAAGAGCGTATTCAGAGCCGCCTGTGTAGAAAGAATTATTTGCTGTCCAGCCTGTAAAGCTGTGTTTACCGTCTGCATCTGTGTATGAATAGTCGCTGAGGTCAAGCAGTGTGATAGTGCCTGTTTTTGAGTATTTCTCTTTGGACACTATATTTTCTCCGTTTTCGGCTTTATACTCATACGTAACAATAATAGCCTCTTTCAGGATTGGATACAGTGTTTCAGGTTTGGTGACACTTGGGTTTGTATATTCATCTTTACCGTCTGGTTCAGTAGTCCAGCCGCCGAAGGTATATTTTGAATTTTCAAGAGCAGCTGTAACTGCCTGTATAGCCTCCGCGCTGCCTCCTGCAAACTCCGTTCCGTATGATATAGTTCCGGTTATGTCATTAGTTCCGGGGTATTTGACAGTATCATCACTTTCAACAGATGGGATCTTGTAGGTGAATACAGGATTATATACAGCCTTAAATTCCGCGCCTGAAACAGCCTCAGAGCTGCTCAGCTCTGCGCTTGAGGTGCCTGAGTAATATTTTTCGCCGTCCTGTATTATCAGCCAGTATGCGAACTTATAACCTGTTTCACTCTGAGCGGTTATTGTGACTTTGCCGTCGGTTACAGAATATGAGGTGTATGTCTTGCTATCTGTGTCGATGTTGCTTGTGGTAGTTATATTAGGAGCTGTGTATGCCGGATACAGATTCATATCCGAGGTAACAACAGTATCCTCTGTAACTATAACCGCATCAGTATATTTATCATATACTACATATCCGTTTTCAGGTGCGGTGTCCGGATTTACCCAGCCTGCGAAGATTTTATCTGTCGGTGCAGTGGTGCTCGGCTCGTATGTCACGCCCACAGTCTCGCCGTACTCTCGCTTTAGCTCAACAGGGCTTTCTGTATCTTTTACATTGTTATACTTCACGGTGAATTCATAGCTTACAGTGAAGGTGTATTCCTCGTCAACGTCAAGCGGATTCTCAGCAGTGTTTGACCATGTGCCATTCTCGCCCTTAGTAAGAATTACATTCTCGCCCTTGCTGTTTGTGCCGATTATCTCTTTTACACCGCCATCAAATTGGTTGTCAGGGGTTATAGTGATAATACCGCCATCCGTTACAGTGTACCTGTTATTCGGCTTTTTTTCGGAACCTACGAGGTTGTCAGCAAGTGTTACCTTGTATTTTGCGTAAAGAGGATATATGTCCATATACGCATAAACTCTGTCATCGGCTTTCAGAACATAGCCCTCAGCCTTTTTGCTGTCCGAGGTCACGTTCGGCTCCGGTGTTGCAGCTTCGCCTGAGCCCTCTGCCGGAGTTTCTTTATAGTCGTAAAGATATTTACTGTCAACCTCTCTCAAGGCTGCCTTGTTGACCCAGCCGAGGAATTTGTAATTGTTTATCTTTATATCATAATTGCTGCCATCAATAGCCGGAGTTGTGCCAACGCCGACTGGAGCGATTGAAGCAGTTATAACCTTGAAACAATCATTAGCTGATGATGGAGGATCGCTTAATTCATCTGCATCGCCAAACAGCAGTGACTGATATTTTCTTGTAACAGTCCTTTCTGCATTCCAGCCATTAGGGTTTTTGTAAACAGAGAAATCGCCAATACTAGTTGTGTTTATGAGCGTTCCCTTTTTGTCATGGAAGTCCACATCTGCCGCCGCACGGACAAGAATGTAGTTTTGGTAGTAGTTCAATCCAGAAATACCAAAACTTATTTCCCAAGAAGCAGGATTATCTCCAAATATGTTGTTGTCTCGAGCCTCAAAATTGTTTTCCTGATAATGAGAAATATCATAGAAATTATAATTTTGCTTTAGCTCTACGGTTGTTTTTAAATTGTTACTGCTATAGGTGTCACTGATGCCAACGGCATTTGGAAAATCACAAAATGCTGATGCTGTAACACTCCAATAATTTTTAATTGTAACCAATCCATACAGATCAATTGGATTTGTAATATTAGATGTGAATTGATCTTTGTTTAGCCCATTTAGTTCACCATCTGAATATACATCATCTCCTAAAACCACTGAACTATCAGCGGTCCAGTATCTGAATTTTTCTCCTTCACCCATCGCTGGAGTAGGGATTATATCAACCGTATCCCCATGGTTTGCCCACAGCTCAGCGAACTTTCCTTGATCTACATAGTTACTTACATAGTTACTATAGTTTCTATAATAAAACCATGACACAGTAGGTAATTGATGATACTCCACCGGCATCCATGCGGTCACGCGGTACTTGAATTTCGCAACATAAAGGTACGGAGTTGTATAGTCATCTTCATTTACATAATACTTCTTATTCCTGCTGACGCAGATTGCATTTTCTTCATCAAGTTTAATTGCGCCTGAAGTAGTCTTAAAAGGCATCCTATACCATCCGTCAAACATATATCCGTCAGGCTCTTTACTTTCATTTCCATTATACGTATAACTCACATACCAACCTTTGTTATCTGAACCGGATTTTGTTATTAAACTTGTATCAGTTGCAACTGAGGTTCCGGTCTGCTCAAATACAGGTATTATATTGCCTTTTACGCCAACAAATACTGGATAGAGTGTCATAGGCTTATCAACTGGGATTCCTGAAGAAACTAATTTTATCTTAAGAATATCTTCTGGTGTGGCATCTAAATATGTTTGATCTTCATTCCAGCCTATGAGGAACTTGCCATCAATTGTATACAAACTGTTATCCAGCTGCAGCGGCTGATCGTAGGTGTACTCAACGATCACATCATTTCCGTTAGGATTTTTAAACACAACATTGGCTGTGTAGCTTGCCGCATATACAGAATTATCAACAGGGGTGCTTATTGTATAGCTGTTATCTGTTCCGAGAGCCTCCCCGGTTTTAGATACATTTCCTGCGCTGTCAACAGTGCCCTTATACCAGCCCTTGAAATTATAGCCGCCGTTTGTGAACTGTGAAAGCTCAAGTGTCTTATCGTTTACCGATATTATCTGTGTGCGGCTGCCCTCGTTAAAGCTTACAGGCTCTCTCAGAGATGATTTGCCGATCGTGACTGTGCCTGCATTCGGGAAGTCAGTGCCTACTGTCACTCCGCTGCCATGCACCGGCATTTCCGTCTCATAATCCATTACCCATTTGTTGTGATGATTTGTGTCAACTTCAGCGATATTGTCAGCAGCTGTAACGCGATCAGTTGTCCCCACAAAGTCATAGCCCTTGTTGGACCAGACAAGCTGTGAAATATACTGCTCACGCGGTTTCGAGCCTGCCTCGGCATTATCCTCTTTGTCGCATACAGCCGGTATAGATACTTTGCTGTAATCCTTGTCTGTCATTGCGCGGTCATAATCAAAATACGAACTTGTGATAATTGCTGAACCGTCATTCTTTCCGACAAGACCGTAAATATGCCTGTTTGTGAGTATGATGGGTATAACAAGTACTGAATTGTACAGGTATGAATAAAGCACGCCTGAGTAGTGGCAGCGTTCTATGGCAGAGCTGCCGTATGCTGCTCCTGTTATGCCTGCAGTATAGCAAAGAGTTCCTGAGCCGACCGCTACCGCGTTTGTGCTGCTTATAGATACCGGCGTGGTTGCAAAGCAGTCTATGGTCTTGCTTGAACCCTCCATACCGCCTGTTATTCCTCCGGCATAGAGCACTTTGCCGCCGAGTGCGCCTACAACTATATCAAAGCGCATATTTACTTCACCGCGAATAACGCGTGAATATTCAATGGTGCTGTCCTTTGAATAGCCTGCAAGACCGCCGATATAAATACCGTCTCCCGAAAGCACCTGAGCACCTGATGCCGTGTTAGTGATAACGCTTGTGTCGCGGCTCTCACAGTTGTACATTACAGATGTTGCTGAGTCTGAATCAGCATGCTGAGTGGAAGAATGTTCCATTGTACCGGCGATAGCTCCACCAGAGATGCCGAGACCTGTTATAAGCTCTATAACCGATCCGTTTGTAAACATTTCAAGTTTACTGTCGCTGACTGTGACATTGTAGAACTGGGTGTTTACAGCTTTGCCGACAACTATTCCGCCGCGGCGCGCAGACTTGATATAGGCATCTGCTATAACAAGATTTTTGATTATAGCGCCGTCTGTATATGCAAACAGTCCGGCGTCTGATGAGTTTTCTGCTGTAAATGTAAGACCTCTTATCGTGTGCCCGTTTCCGTCAAATGTGCCGTAAAATGGATATTTGTCTCCGGTCAGCGGTATACTTCCTATATTGATCTGGGCATCATATCCGCTTACATTAATATCATTGTCGAGCACAAAGTTATATCCGAGTACAGTAGGATTATCTCCTTTTGAGTTATTGGAAATATTAATAAGCTGCTGTGCTGTGGTGATATGATAGGTATCCGTATCACTGTAATAGGTTCCGTAATCGGTACCTGTACCATCTGCAAATACCTGCACTGAAAGCAGCATAGGCATAAGCATTGAGAGAACCAGCAGTATGGGCAAAAATCTCTTTTTCATATCAATTACCCCCCTGCATCTTTACTATGTCGGTAACAACCGCTACACGCTGATTAACAGCTGCCTGATTTGTAGGCAGAGCAATTGTGCCGATACCGTCATCACGCACTACCAGAGTTGATGGCTGCAGCGTCTGATCGCATGATAACGGTACGTCAAATTTTGTTATTGTCATTTTTGGAAATGAATAATCCCGTTTCATTTTGACATGATCCCTTCCTTGTTTTACGCGGGCGCAGTCTTTTGCCGGCGTCCGCTTATTTTTTTGCATAAAATGCGCGCCTGTTCGCGGCGCTATTAGTACAGCGGCGTCCATACGGAGCCGTCGTCATCCACTACTGCCGATACGCTTACCGCGCGGTCGCATCTGTAAAGGATAAGCAGCAGATCTCTGCGCTTTATGCTCGCTTTCGGCATAAACGCTCCGCTGTCTGTTCCGTTCACGATCCCGAGCCCGGCAGCGGTGTAAACATAGTCCTTAGCCCAGTCCGAGATGTCATCGCTGTCAGTAAAGACAGTATCGCCGGCTTCTGTGGCGTCAAGCTCAAAGGCTCTGCCTGCGAGCACAACTGCCTCCTCGCGCGTTATGCTGTCGTCAGGGCGGAAAAACTCTCCGTTGCCTGTCATAAGTCCTGCCGCGCTTACCGAGCAGACGTCACTATAAAACCAGTCGGATTCTGAAACGTCTGTATATACGATCCCTCCATGTGCGATCCCGTCGCATTTAAGACGGGCAAGCATGGCAGCCGCCTGAGCGCGGCTCGCCTCAGAATCGGGCGATTCAAGCTGACCGTTTTCATCCGTGGTGATAATGCCGTTTTCAGCAGCCCAGTCTACAGCGAGCGAGTATTCGTCCTCCTGCGCTGCAGCTGCCGGCGCCAGAATAGCGGCGCATACAGCGGCTATGAGCAAGGGCTTTATTATTTTTATCACAGCCTGCCTCCTTTCTTCCATTTTAGACGCGCTCTGACAGCTCCGCTCTCATCTTCTCAGCATTACAGACATTTTGCAGCATGCAGAATGATCGTCTGTATTTTAAACATATAAAATATACCAATATATTGATATAATATTATTCATATTTACAATATATTGGATAATAATTTGAAAATATATTGAAATTGTATGATTTTATGAGATGTGTAGCGGGCTCTGCGCATCTAATTCATATTCAATTATACCGTATACAGCCTAAAAAGTCAATAAAAGGCTATGACAAACCCTAAATACCATCAAAATTACTGAATTTTGTTGAACAAATATGTCTGATATTATATAAATAGATATAACAAAATAAATATTTACATATATTGTGGTATACGCATAGACATATTTCCAGGCTGCCGATGCTGTGTGAGCCGTTTTGATGATCATTAAGCTGAATTTGGTCATGGCAGGACTGCTTTCTGCATGTCTGATATATTATCATATGAGCAAAGACATGATATTGACAATAAAAAAAGGATCCCCGGTCATACCAAAGGATCCTGTTATATTCAGCAAGCTATTTATCCTTTTCAAGCAGACGCTTGTACAGATTATCGGTAAGTGCCGCGCCGAGCGGAGCTGTTATAAGTATCGCAAGCACCGATACTGTGAGCACCAGCTCGCCGCAGGGCAGACCCATAGAAAGAGGTATAGCGCCTATTGCCGCCTGGACGGTGGCTTTTGGCGAGTAGGCAGCCATACAGAAAAGCCGTTCGCGCATAGTCAGGTCAGTGCCTATAAGCGCTGTGAAAACGCCTGCCATTCTGAATATCAGCGCGCCGAGTATCAATAAAACCGCGCTGATACCGTAGTCCGCCGCGCGCGCCGGCTCTACCGCCGCGCCTACAAGCACAAACAGCATAAGCTCCGCGCCGACCCACAGCTTGTTGTATTTTGAAGAAAGGCGCAGCGCCAGCACCGGATACAGCTTGTATATTGTCATGCCAAGAGCCATAACGGCTATCAGCCCCGAAACGTGAACGCTGTTTTCAAGCGCGGTCTCAGCGGCGGTAAAAAGAAAACAAATGCTCAGTATTATTATCGCCTTTGCGCTGTCGCGCATATGTATGCGGCGGAACAGTATATTGAGCAGGAATCCGCTCGCCGCGCCCATTATTATGCCGAGTATTACCGAGGTGGGTATCTGAACATAGTCAAGTATCCCCGCGCTGTTCCCGGCAAGCAGAGCGGTGAATGAGGTGAACAGAACTATTACATATACATCGTCTGCCGACGCTCCGGCAAGTATCAGCTGCGGTATGCGTTTGGCAGTGCCGTAGCCCTCGTTCATTATCCTTATCATGCGCGGGACTACCACGGCAGGGGATACCGCGCCTATTACCGCGCCTATCACCGCTGCATCAAGCCTTGTAACTCCGAGCAGCGGCGGAGCAAGTATCACCGCGCCCAATATCTCAAAGCTTGCCGGAACAAAGCACATCAGCAATGCGGGACGACCGGCTTTTTTCAGGTCGTCAATGTCAAGCGAAAGCCCGGCGCGCATAAGTATTATTATAAGCGCTATCTTCCTGAGATCTGCCGATATGCCAAGCACAGAGCCGTCTATCAGGTCCAGCACGCTCGGCCCGAGAAGTATTCCCGTTATTATCATTCCTATAAGCGGCGGCAGCCGCAGCTTTTTGAATATCCCTCCCAGCGCCATGCCGGTAAGGAACATCAGAGCTATGCTCATCAGCATAAATATACCTCCTTATTGCGCGAAAAAAGCTGATACCTTCCGCACGTTTTTATCGCAGAAGTCATCAGCTTTAATAAGCGGTTCGGCATATGCCGGGGAGAACCTCATTCCCCTTATATACGGGTCTCTCCCGTTTTTGCTATATTGATTATATCATGCAGTGCTGCTTTTGTCAAGCTCTGTTTGGATCAAGCAGCTTTTTGCTCCGCGCAAAGAACATCGTGGTCGTTACACATACTGCTATAACATCGCTTATAGGCTCTGCCGCAAATAGTCCCCATACTCCTGTGCCGGTAACTATTGGTATGATTATGGCAAGCGGGAACAGCAGTATGACCTTTCTCAGCAGAGCAAGGAACATTGAGCTTTTTGCCTCGCCAAGCGCGATGAATGTCTGCTGGCACGCGCTCTGCGCGCCCATTATCGCCATTCCTGCCATGAACAGTCTTAAAGCGTTGCTGCCTGCATCTATCAGCGCGCTGTCGTTTGAGAACAGACCTAAGAATACGCCGGGTATAAGCTCGACCGCGCCTACAGTCACAAGCGAGAATATTATGCTTGCTGTGAACTGTATCCTGAACGCCTTTTTCACCCTGTCAAACCGCCTTGCGCCATAGTTGAATCCGATTATAGGCTGCACGCCCTGCGCAAAGCCTGAAAGCGGCATCCATACGAGCTGCATTATGCTGAACAATACCGACATTACCGCTACATACATATCATTGCCGTAGGTTATCATGCCCTTGTTGAACGTGAGCTGTATAAGGCATTCTGTAGCCTGCATTACAAACGGCGAAACTCCGAGCGCGAGTATGGATAGTATTATGCGCATATCCGGCTTCATGCTCTCAAGCTTCAGTTTCAGCATCGTGCGCTTTCCGGTAAGGAACAGCAGCACCCATAAGCAGGATACGCCTTGCGATATTATCGTAGCGAGCGCCGCGCCCTTTACGCCCATGCCGAATGCAAATATAAACAGCGGGTCAAGAGCGATATTGAGCACCGCGCCTATACATACGGTTATCATGCTCGTTTTTGAAAAGCCCTGGTTTGTTATGAACATGTTCAGACCAAGCGTGAGCTGAACAAAGATCGTGCCTATTAAATATATGGTTATGTAGTCTGAGGCGTAGGGGAGAGTGTTTTCACTCGCTCCGAATGCCATCAGTATCGAATCCTTTGTGAAAAAGAATACTATAGAGAGTATAACGGAAAATATCACAAGCAGCAGCGCGCTGTTGCCAAGATATTTTTCAGCCTGCTTGTAATTGTTCGCGCCCATCGCAATAGCAGCGCGCGGCGCGCCCATTCCCGCAAGCATTGCGAATGCGGAAATAAGCATTATGATAGGAAAGGTCACGCCTAAACCGGCAAGCGCGAGCGAACCTGTACCGGGTATCCTGCCCACGTACATTCTGTCTACAATATTATACAGCAGATTTACAAGCTGCGCCGCCACTGTTGGCAGTGACAGACTCAGTATCAGTCTGCCTATAGGAGCTGTGCCGAGTTTGTTTTCGTTTTCCAATTTGTTTCACCTCTGTCAAGGGTGGCGGCTCTTTGAAATATGACCGTCAGCCTGTTTTCTTATGCTTCCATCTTCCAGAACTGTACGCTGTATGGCGGCAGCTCGCTGCCTCCGCCAAAATCATGCGGCTTGCCGCTTATTAGCTCGTCAGCCATTCCGCAGCCTGCATTGAAATGACAGGTAACGCTCTCGCTGTTCGCGTTGATCGCTACAAGTATGCGTTCCTTATCCGACTTCCTTTCAAATATGCAGTGCTTGTTGTTTAGCACTATGCTCTTGAATGCTCCGTTTGTGAGCGCGTCATGCTCCTTAAATATTTCCGCAAGCTTTGCTATAAACTCTGTAAGCTCCGTTTTTTCAGGCTTTTCTATACACGGGCGCAGAGCCGGATCGCCCTCGTTCTTTTTGCCCTTTACGCCAAATTCACTGCCGTAGTATATGCACGGTATGCCCGGCATTCCGAACATAAGACCGTATATAAGCGGCAGATGCTTTTCGTTTTCAAGCACGCTCGCGACTCTTGTTACATCGTGGTTATCCACAAAGTTCAGAAGGTGCATTCCGCGGCACATACACCACTGCTCGCCGCCGAACATGCGCTGTATTGAATGCACAATTTCAAACATGTTCATTGAGTTGAACGAGGAATACAAGCCCTTGTAGCACTGATAATTAGTGCACGAGTGCAGCATAGAATCATTTACGCGCTGCGAATAGTCGCCGTGCAGCAGCTCGCCAAGCAGCAGAAATTCCGGCTTGAGATTTTCTGTGTAGGATCTCAGCTCGCGCAGAAAGTCAAGCTCCAGGCAGTATGCCACATCAAGCCTGAGCCCGTCTATATCAAATTCATCTACCCAGAACTTCACCGCTGAAAGCAGATGTTCAACTACCGCGCGGTTCCTGAGGTTCAGCTTTACAAGGTCATAGTTGCCTTCCCACCCCTCGTACCACAGCCCGTCATTGTAGTGGCTGTTGCCGTCAAAATTTATGTTGAACCAGTCCTTATACGGTGAATCCCATCTCTTTTCAAGTACATCGCGGAATGCCCAGAAGCCTCTGCCTACATGGTTGAATACTCCGTCAAGAACTACCTTGATCCCGTTCTCGTGCAGCTCCTTTACAAGCTCCTTGAAGTCCTCGTTCGTTCCGAGCCTGCAATCTATCTTCATAAAATCGCGCGTGTTGTAGCCGTGCGTATCCGACTCAAACACAGGGCAGAAATATATGGCATTCGCGCCAAGCTCCTTGATGTGAGGTATCCACTCGCTTACCTTTGTTATCCTGTGCTCAAGCGCCCCGTCATTTTCAAACGGCGCTCCGCAGA
Source organism: uncultured Clostridia bacterium (assembly GCA_944391225.1). Taxonomy (GTDB): domain Bacteria; phylum Bacillota; class Clostridia; order UBA1381; family UBA1381; genus Ornithomonoglobus. The sequence goes on along the minus strand of CALXSS010000022.1, from coordinate 20,495 downwards.
AACCCAAGGTATAGATCTGATAAAATACACTTTTAAATGCCCACATACTATGTCCTCCTTGATAATTGTTCTTCCGGCGATATTTCCCTCCTCCGCCGGTTCATATATTATAGTATACCATATTATTCATAAAAAATCAACACTTATCGGAAAAACATATCGCATCGCTTAATGCTTTACAGCAAGGTGTTTGTGTAGAGTGCATATATTTGACGCGCATATTTACAGCGATTTGTCTATATTTGAAATTTAAAGATATATTTTATTTTTAACAACAATATCTGCTTTTTAATTAAAAGAAACATTTTAACTTGAAAATCCTGTATTTAATTGATAAAATCACTATGTTAGTTTGTACAGGCTGCTTTTAGAATGTACAAAATGCACAAAGCTGCGCCGCTCGTGTTTGCTGCATCATCTCAGGATGATATTCAAGCCGGCGCGGCGGCGGAGCGTCAAGACCGATAGTTGCCCGGTCTGCGCTCTGCCGCGGGCTTTGCCAATAAAATATGAATGCGGGCGCATCAGCAGTATATGCGCCGTAAAAAAAGGAATGGAGGAATTTCTTATGAAATTAAACAAACTGATCGCCGGCGCGGCAGCCATCGCCATGCTCGGCTCACTCGCAACAGCTGTACCGGCTATGGCAGAGGGACAGGAAACTATGATAATAACTGTTTCAGATGACTATCAATTCCACGGTACAGATAGTTCAACAACAGAAAAGGGAAGCAATACCGGAAGTATAGAGGTCAGACGCGATGGAACAGGTGATTACCTGGGAGTGCTTAAGTTTGATCTGACCGAGCTAAAGGCTTTGAAGGAAACAGGCGCCACAATTGATAGTGTGGAGCTTCAGCTTGTTACAGAGAGAAGCAAGTCAGGTAATACTACACTTGATATTAAATCGATAGATGTTGATTTGAATTCAGATACTACATATAGTGATATTACATTTGCCATGGCAACAGGTGTTGGCGCAGGCTCGATCACATTGGCAAGAGGTGTTGAGAACAAGGCAATATTTGACGGTACTAAGGATGAGGATCCCCAATATGGTGATTTGCAGTTATGGACATCAATCACTGATATAACAGAAGCTGTTGATACTGAGGAAGATAACAACATTATTCTTACATTGCGCAACAACAGTGACAGCATACAGCAGCAGAAATTCATATCATCAAAGTTAGCTACCGATTACGAAAGCGGAAATAAGACCAGAAGATCTACAGCCTTATACAATTTCGGAATAATTGATACTACTGAAGTTTTAACAGATGAGCAATATGCCGCTCTGGATGTATCATCTGTTGTGCCGCAGCTTATTGTTACATATACTCCTTATGACACCACCGGCAAGGCAGCGAGAATAGGTTCGGTATATTATGATACTTTAGATAGTGCAATCAATGCAGCTACATCAGATGATACCATCGTTCTTGTTAATGATGCTTCAATTGATGAACCGCTTTATGTGAATAAAGATGGAAATAAGAACATAAATCTGTCAGGAAATAATCATACTGTGACATTGAATGGCACACTTGAGTTTAAGAATAGCAATAAATTTAACGTATCAGATGTTACGTTTGCCGGAGATTCAGGGGTTGATATGAAAAACAGCACTGTTATAATGGCAAATAATGTAAAATTTAATAATATTACATTGGGCGGTTCGTCAGGTTCAAAGGGTACATTGACAAACTGTGCTGTAACAAATATGACCACATACGGAAAAATCACGCTCGTTGGCACAGCTGTAACTAATGCAAAATATACAATAGGAAAATCGGATACTAATGATAAACCGTATTTGATTTTGGATGAAAATTCATCGGTTGAGAACCTCAATGTGGATTCGATAGATTCATCATCAGCGCCGTATACATTATTTGAGGGCAATGGAACTGTTACGAATGTTACAGTGCCTGACGGCTACGTGTACAGCGACGGTGTTATCTCAGAAAAGGCGGCTGAAACACCTGCATCAGCATCATATACGCTTATCCAGGATTGGACAGATGCAGATGATCCGGCATCGGCATGGGAACTGACAGTAAAAGCTGGTACGTATGCTGTTGATAGCTTTGAGCTTTCGATCTCTGATGGAGATAAAAATTATTCGGCAAATGAAAAACCATCAACCACATCGATCTCTGTGGGTAGCACCGTAGTATTCGGAGTAGCAGTGAATAAGGCGTCAAGCTTTGTGCAGGGTATGACTCTGAATGTTACAAGTGGCAGCGCAGACAGCTCAATCGATGCTGCATTAGCAGAATAATAAACAGGAGGTATGGTCATTATGAAAAAATATGAGATCCCGCAGTTGAAAATAACTGCTTTTGAAGAAGAAAACGTTGTTACATCATCAGGAGGAGCAAGCGCAGGAAATTATTCTGCAGCGCAGAGTGCGGCAGGGCAGGGCGGAAGAGGCTTCTTCAGCTTTAAGATTGATGATGTAACGGTTACACCGTAAAACAGTATAGATCGCGATCAAGGCGGCTTTTCTGCTCAGGCAGGGAAGCCGCTTTTTGGCGTCTGATGGCTGGCGGATGCTATCCGCTCCTACATTATGTTCAGGATATTTTTGGCGAAAAGCAGATCCATAGGTTCAGGTATTATCTGTATGTATATCCGCATGAGCAGCCGGCGGATGCTATCCGCCCCTACGTTATGTTCAGGATATTTTTGGCGCAACCCGGCTCCGTAGGGGCAGATATTATCTGCCCGCGTGCGTGAAACAGCTAAATCAAGAAAAAATTATCAAAAATACTTTACAAAACCCGCACAACAGGTTATAATAGAATTGTATAGCTGTAAGCGCATAGCGCGCAGCTGAGATACTGCGCGGTTTTTGCCGCGGTGATTATTACGGAGGATTTTAATGTTAAGATTTGATCTGAAAGAAACTATCGTTATGATACCTATAGTGCTTATTGCGCTTACGTTTCATGAGTTCTCTCATGGCTTTGTGTCGTCAAAGCTCGGCGACCCAACGCCTAAGCTTACAGGCAGGCTCACATTGAACCCGCTGGCGCATCTTGATCCTATCGGCGCGCTGCTGATGATATTTACGGGATTTGGCTGGGCAAAGCCTGTGCAGATAGATCCGCGTTACTACAAGGATCCGAAAAAGGGGATGGCTATTACTGCCGCGGCAGGTCCTATATCCAATCTGCTGCTCGCATTTGCGGGTATGATAATTTATACTCTGATACTGATAATCTCATATAAAACAGGGCTGTTCATGGGCGCGCTAAATAAGATAAGCTATTTCGCGATAATGTTCGCGAGCGTGAACCTTTGCTTCATGGTGTTCAATATCATACCTATACCGCCGCTTGACGGCTCAAGAGTACTCGGGCTGTTCCTGTCAAATGAGATGTATTTCAAAATACAGCGGTTTGAACGTTACAGCATGCTGCTGATAATAGTGCTATCTCTTTCGGGCGCTTTTTCGGCGGTTATCGGTACAGGCGTAAATATAGTGATGAGCGGTATAGTGCACGTGTGCAACCTGCTGCTGAATGCGGTGCTGTAATGGAGGAGCTGCGATATAAGCTGGATAAGTTCGAGGGACCGCTCGATCTGCTCCTTACGCTTATCAAGAAGAACAAGGTCAGTATATGGGATATACCTATAGTCGAGATAACAGATCAGTATCTGGAGGCTATAGAGGGAATAGAAAAATCGGAGCTTGACAATACAAGCGAGTTTATTGTGCTTGCATCGCAGCTCCTGTATATAAAATCAAAAATGCTGCTTCCGAAAGAGGAAAAGGAAGATGAGGAAGATCCGCGCGAGGAGCTTGCGCAGCGTCTTTATGAATATAAAAAATTCAAGGAGGCGTCAAGCGAGATGCGCAAAAGCGAGTTTTCCTCAAGGTATATGGTGTTCCGTCAGGAGGAAAAGATCAAATTTCCTGTGCCGGAGTATTCGCGCCATCATGAGCTTTCAGAGCTTGCCGATGCGTTCAACAGCATATATCAGCGGCGAATACGCAAGGCAAAGCCTGAAAAGCGTGCGTTTTCAGGCATAGTCGGCAGAGAAAAGGTATCGGTGGACGATATGGTGGAAAAGGTATGCAAGATACTCCGCCGCAGCCGCAGGGTCGAATTTAAAACTCTGTTCGGCGAGAACGATTCGCGGCCGGAGATGATAGCTACCTTTCTTGCGGTGCTTGAAATGATAAAGCTGAACCGTATCCGCGCCGACTATGACGAGGGCAGCGGAGATTTTATCATATCCGGTTCGGGCAGGATACCGGAGGCTTAAAAGTGCTTTTTTCAGGAAAGAAGGATAATTTTTGATGAATAACATAAAATATGCCATAGAGGGTATTTTATTTGCCGCCGGCGAGCCTGTTAAGGCTGCAAAGCTCGCGGTAGTGCTTGAATGCTCCATACCGGAGGTGGAGGCAGCCGTTGCGGAGCTTAAGGAGGAATATAACACCTGTCACAGGGGGTTCAATATAATAGATATTTCAGACGGGTACCAGATATGCTCGCGTCCTGAATACTATACCTACATACGCGAGATATTAGGCGAGCAGAGAAACCAGCCGCTTTCAAACGCGGCTATGGAGGCGCTTGCCATAATCGCGTACAAGCAGCCTGTAACGCGCGGAATGGTGGAAAAGATACGCGGCGTTAATTCTGACGGGTGTATAAACCGTCTTTACGAGCGCGGACTGATAGACGAGGCGGGCAGGCTCGACGCTCCCGGCAGACCGGTTCTGTATAAGACTACAGATACATTTCTGCGCTGCTTCGGGCTAAGGACACCAAAGGATCTGCCGCCTATAAATCTGAAAAAAATCATGCCGGAGCTGGAGGATACAGGCGAGCAGCTTTCTATTGACGACAGCGCTCAGGGCTGATACTGCGGCATTGCTGAAAGGGAGTGATCAATTGACTGCTGCGTATATAGCTGCCGCCGCGGCGGCTGTTATCGCTTTTATTCTGCTGCTGCCGCTTAGGGCAGAGCTGAGCTTCAGCTATAATGCGGAGGGGCTTCAATATTCACTCATATTCAAAGCGCTTGGCATACGCCTGAGACGTCCGAGGGTACGCCGAAAAAGGGAGCGTCAGGAAAATACTGAGAAGAAACAGGAAAGAAAAAAGCCGCGCATAACTCCGGCGCAGGCTGTTATGTTTCTGTATGATAACCGGGATATTATAAAAAGGACCGTGTCCCGCACAGCGGATTATGCCGCAAAGCATCTTGTAAAAATAAAGCTGCTGAAGCTCCATGCAATTATCGGTCTTGATGATGCAATGGATACAGCGCTTATATACGGCTGCTCTGCCGCCGTTATATATAACGCCGCTGCCGCCGCTCAGCGCAGGCTGCGGCTTGTTAGGCACGACATAAGCGTAAAGCCGGATTTTAATGATCCGCGTATTTCTGCCGATATAGAGGCAATAATAACAACAAACATATTCCATATGGCGGTCATAGGTATCATAGGAGCCAGGAACGGCTATCCGCTTTTGGGAAAATTTAAAGATATGATCAGCGGAGCTGACGCTGAGGGAGGAGAATAACAAATGGCAAATCAGATAAAGGAACTTATAGAATCCGCTATTGATTCAATGGACGGCATGTTCACAGCCGAAAGCATAATAGGCGAGAGCGTTACCGCTCCTGACGGCACTATGATCATTCCTATAGCAAAGGTATCGTTCGGAGTTGGCGGCGGCGGCAGCGAGTTCAAGGAGACTTCAGCCACAGGCGAGAACCTTTTCGGCGGCGGTGTCGGTGCCGGAGCGTCAATAAAGCCTGAGGGCTTCCTCGTAATAACTAAGGGCGGCAGCGTAAGGTTTGTTGCCAATGGCGAGAACGCGGGCATAGTAGAAAAGCTCATAGATTATGCGCCCGACCTTATAGAGAGAATATCGGGAGTATTTAAAAAGGATAAGGAAACGGCAGAGGACAAATGATAACATTAAAGGATAAGATTCTTTCGGGAGTGATGAAGCCTACCAGATATACAGGCGGAGAGCTGAATGCTGTGATCAAGGATCCGTCAGCGGTGGATATACGGTTCGGTTTCTGCTTTCCCGATGTTTATGAGATAGCCATGTCACATCTTGGCATGAAGATAATATATCACACTCTTAACGAGCGTGAGGACACCTACTGCGAGCGCGTTTTCGCGCCGTGGGACGATATGGAAAAGGAGATGCGCGCCCATGATATGCCGCTTTTCGCTCTTGAATCGGGCGATGCGGTGACGCATTTCGACATACTCGGCTTTACATTGCAGTATGAGCTGTCATATTCAAATATAGTGAATATGCTTGATCTTGCTCGTATACCGCTGCTTGCGGAAGAACGCGGCGAGGAATATCCGCTCGTATACGGCGGCGGTCCCTGCGCATATAATGCAGAGCCAATATCTGATATGTTTGATTTCTTTATGCTCGGCGAGGGCGAGGATCAGGTCCATGAGGTGATGGACGTTATAAAGGAATGGAAAAGAAACGGCAAGCGTTCAAAGCGCGAGCTGCTTGAAAAACTCTGCGGCATAGGCGGGATTTATGTTCCGTCATTCTATGATGTTGAGTATAATGACGACGGCACTGTAAAAAGCGTAACGCCGAATAACCCCAACGCGCCCAAAACAGTTAAAAAGCGCATAATGCGCGACTTTGACAAGACGTATGCGCCGGATTCGATAATAGTTCCGTTCGGCGAGGTCGTCCACGACAGGGTAATGCTCGAGGTAATGCGCGGCTGTATGCGCGGCTGCCGCTTCTGTCAGGCGGGCTACATATACCGCCCGCTGCGCGAGCGTTCCCCGAAAACGCTGATGGGGCTTGCTGAGAACCTGCTCTCATGCAGCGGCTATGATGAGATATCTCTTTCGTCTCTTTCCACAAGTGATTTTTCAGGACTGCCTGAGCTTACTAACGAGCTTTTGAAGATAACGGAGGAAAAGAAGATAGGTCTTTCTCTGCCTTCGCTGCGAATAGATAATTTCTCGCTGGAGCTTATGGAAAAGGTGCAGAAGGTGCGCAAGAGCGGTATAACATTCGCGCCGGAGGCGGGAACTCAGAGACTGCGTGACGTTATAAACAAGAATATAACCGAGGAAAATATTCTGACCTCAACACGCATGCTGTTCAAGGGCGGCTGGACTAACGTAAAGCTTTATTTTATGATAGGTCTGCCTACCGAAACAGAGGAGGACGTTAAGGGCATAGCGGCTCTTGCCGGAAGTGTTCTGAACGAGTATTTCGAAATACCTAAGGAGGAAAGGGCAAAGAATATAAATATAACTGTCAGCACCTCCTCATTCGTGCCTAAGCCGTTTACAGCGTTCCAGTGGTTCCCCATGAATTCGCGCGAACAGCTTATAGAAAAGCAGCGGCTTATAAAGGAAAATATCCCGTCGCGCCGCATAAGATACACCTATCACGACAATAAGACGAGCTATCTTGAGGGCGTGTTTGCACGCGGCGACAGACGCCTCTGTAAAGCCATAATTAGAGCTGTGGAGCTTGGCTGTAAGTTCGACGGCTGGGGCGAGTTCTTTAAATTTGATACATGGATGCAGGCGTTTGAGGAAACAGGGATAGATCCTGATTTCTATGCGGCGCGTGAGCGCTCGTATGACGAGGTCCTGCCATGGGATCATATAGACGCCGGAATAACAAAGCAGTTCCTTATGAACGAGAATGAAAAGGCAAAGCAGGCATGCACAACTCCGCACTGCCGCGAGAAGTGCTCCAACTGCGGCGCGGCAAGATTCGGCGCCGGAGTATGCACGGAAAAGCGAGGTGGCGCAAATGGCTGATTATATTCTTAAGTACGGCAGAGATGAAAGGGTGAAGTTTATCTCGCATCTTGATTTTGTGCGCTGCTTTCACCGCGCGGTACGGCGTTCAGGCCTGAACTTTGTGTTCTCGCAGGGCTTCAATCCGCATCCGGTTATGACCATAGCTCTGCCTCTGCCTGTAGGCATGACATCTGAATGCGATTATATGAAGGTCGGCTTTGTTACGGAGCTTTCAGAGCAGGAGATCAGGGACGAGCTTAACCGCTCCATGCCTCCCGGATTTACTGTGTATGATGTGCATCGTCTGCGCGCTAAGGAGATAGACCTTACCAAAATAGATTCCGCCGAATATATAACTGAAACGGAATGCGCCGCGCCTGCCGATACCCACATCATAATGGACATGAAAGAGGTAGTCGTGCCTAAAAAAACAAAGAGCGGCGTAAAGGATTCCGATATTCGCCCGCATATCTTTTCAATAGAGGAGCTGGGTTTTGAAAACGGCATACAAAAGCTCAAAATGCGCGTTTCCTGCGGCAGCGCGTACAATCTTAAGCCCGAAACAGTTATCGCTGCGCTCGAAAAATACTGCCCGGGTTTTAAGCCCGTATTTACGGCGGCACATAAAAAACGCGTGTTTGTTGACGGCTCGGAAATAGATATGCGCGCCTGATGAGGGCTTGTATATTTTGTCTGATTCCGCCTTAAGTATTTCGGCTGTTTTTGTAAAAAAAATTTTATAAAACACTTGAAATATCATGCGCTTTGTGTTATACTATTTGTTGGTGTGCGGAACATTGTTCCGTATTGCGGACGCGTTTATGCGCGCTATATTTTCAATATTTAAGGAGGTAACGCTATATGAAACAGGGTATACATCCGAATTATAAGCAGACAACAATCACATGCGCTTGCGGTAACGTGATCGAAACTGGATCAACTCTTGAGAATATCACAGTTGAAATCTGTTCTGCTTGTCATCCGTTCTTTACCGGTAAGCAGAAGCTTGTTGATACAGGCGGTCGTGTTGAAAAGTTCAATAAGCGTTTCAACAGAACAGCTAAGAAGTAATTCTTGCTCATCATTTTTTATCTTGAATATGTAAGAAGAACCCGTGTCTTAGAATACCGACTCACCAACGGATTCCCGGCATTGGGCGATCGTTATAATTTATAGGAGGTGACTTTAATGACAAAGGAACGTAAGCAGGAGATCATAAGAGAGTTCGCTACTCACGAGGGTGATACAGGTTCACCGGAGGTTCAGGTTGCATTGCTCACAGAAAAGATCAATCATCTGAACAATGACCACCTCAGCATCCACAAGAAGGATCATCATTCAAGAAGAGGTCTTCTTATGATGGTTGGTCAGAGACGTAGACTTATGACTTATCTTAAGAACCAGGACATCGAAAGATACAGAGCTTTGGTTGCTAAGCTTGGTCTCAGAAAGTAATGTTTATTATTCAGGCAGACGGACTTATCTTCCGTTTGCCTGATTTTAGTTCAAGGAGATATGTTGATGATTAGCAGATAAATAGAATTGCTGACCGCGTGTCGGCGGTTGTCTTTATGTGCTAATAGACATATCTCCGAAAATTTATAAATAGGCAATTGTGAAACTATGTTTCACAATTGATCTGGTTAAAGTAGGTTAAAAAAGTTCCATCCGATTAAATAAAATATGATGGTTGAAACTTTTTTAACCCAAATTTCTGACGCACATGTCGTCAGAAATTTATTGAATTCGAGGGTACACCCTCGAGCACCCATCAAATAGGTAGCAATTATAAAACTCTTTTAGAGTTTTACAATTGCCTAAAAATTTATAAATGAAAGGATTAAGAGATATGTTTGAAAATTACAGAACATTTGAAACTGAATTTGCCGGCAGAAAGCTCGTTATCGAGACCGGCAAAATGGCTCAGCTCACTAACGGACATTGTATCGTGCGCTATGGTGATACGGTAGTTATGTCAAACGTAACTGCATCGCGCACACCGCGCGAGGGCGTTGACTTTTTCCCGCTCTCAGTAGACTTTGAGGAGAAGATGTATTCTGTAGGCAAGATACCCGGCGGCTACAATAAGCGCGAGGGCAAGCCGACCGAGGCTGCCATTCTTACAAGCCGTATGATAGACCGTCCTATAAGACCGCTGTTCCCTGCTGACCTCAGAAACGACGTTTCTGTTGTAAACACTGTTCTCTCAGTAGAGCAGGACAACGACCCGGGAATATGCGCGCTCATAGGCACATCTGTAGCGCTTTCAATATCGGACGTGCCGTGGAACGGACCTATTGCAGGCGTATGGCTCGGACTTGACAAGGACGGAAAGTATCTTATAAACCCGACTGTTGAGGAGCGTAAGGACTCGCTCATGCACGTTACTGTAGCAGGTACAGCAGCTAAGATAGTTATGATCGAGGCTGGCGCGCAGGAGGTCAAAGAGGAGGTAATGCTTGAGGGTCTTAAGTATGCCCACAGCGTTATCAAGGAGATGTGCGCGTTTATAGAATCCATCAAGGCTGAGATCGGCAAGGAAAAGATGGAATATGAGGCTCATGATATTGACCATGAGATCTACGACAAGATAAAGGAAAATGAATACGAGAACATCCAGCATGCTCTCGATACTGACGATAAAAATGTCCGTGATGAAAGAATCGGTGTTATAACCGACAGGATCATTGAGACTATGTCAGAGGAATACCCTGATATTGCAGAGCAGCTTGAGGAAATAATGTACAAGATGCAGAAAGAGATCGTTCGCGCATGGCTTTATGAGGGCAGACGTGTTGACGGCAGAGGACTCGACGAGATCAGACCTCTTGCTGCTGAGGTTGATCTGCTTCCGCGTACACACGGTTCAGGAATGTTTACAAGAGGACAGACTCAGGTACTAACTATCGCTACTCTTGCGCCGCTCTCAGAGGCTCAGAAGCTTGACGGTATAGGCACTGAGGAAAACAAGAGATATATGCATCAGTATAATTTCCCGTCATACTCTGTAGGCGAAACAAGACCGTCAAGAGGTCCGGGCAGACGTGAGATAGGTCACGGCGCGCTGGCTGAAAAGTCACTCGTTCCGGTACTTCCGTCCGAAGACGAATTCCCGTATGCTATCCGCTGCGTATCCGAGGTACTTTCTTCAAACGGTTCAACCTCACAGGGTTCAGTATGCGGCTCCACTCTTGCTCTTATGGCTGCCGGCGTTCCTATAAAGGCGCCTGTAGCAGGTATTTCATGCGGTCTGATCACAACTGACGAGGGCTTCACGACCATGGTAGATATACAGGGTCTTGAGGACTTCTATGGCGAGATGGATTTCAAGGTTGCAGGTACAAAGAAGGGTATCACATCTATCCAGGTGGATATAAAGAACGACGGTCTGCCGTATGATGTTATAGAGGAGGCTCTCAGAAAGACTCGCGATGCGCGTTATCATATAATCGATGATGTGCTGCTCAAGGCTATACCTGAGGTAAGAGCAGAGCTTTCAGAGTACGCTCCTAAGGTTTCAACAATGAAGATCGATCCTGAGAAGATAAGAGAAGTCATCGGTCAGGGCGGCAAGGTCATACAGGGCATAGTTGCTGAAACAGGCGCCAAGATAGATATTGAGGAGGACGGAACTATACACATTTTCGCCGAGACTCAGGCAAGCGGCAACGCTGCAAGAAAGGCTATCGAGGCTATTGTTGAGGAGCCGGAGATAGGCAGGATCTACAAGGGCGTTGTTAAGACTATCACTGCTTTCGGCGCGTTTGTTGAGATACTTCCGGGCAAAGACGGACTTTGCCATATCTCAAAGCTTGACAATAAGAGAGTTGAAAAGGTAGAGGATGTTTGTCACGAGGGCGATACTGTGATCGTTAAGGTCATGGATATAGATCCGAAGTCAGGCAAGATATCACTTTCAAGACGCGATGCTATGCTTGAGATAGAGGACTGCTCAAATAATCAGTAATTAACTGTCATATAATAAAAGAAAGAGGTGTTAAGATGAATAGTTTTTCTTGCAGATGAAACAGGAAAATGCAGACTGCCGTATTTCACGGTACAGCTGCGCCTATTTGCAGGAAAGCTATACATCTTACCGTTCATAAATAGTTCAGCCGTGTTATTTTGATGCGGCTCGGTTTTGCTGTTGGTGACCGCGGGATATGTTTTCCTGCGGTCTATTTGTTTGCGATAAACCTTACATTAAGCAATTGTAGAACTACGTTTCGCAATTGCCTAAAAGCTTACATGCAAAGGAGGGATCATTTATGTCAATGATAAATGTTGAGCATCTTACATTTGCGTATCCGTCAAGCTGGGATAATATTTTTGAAGATACGAGTTTCTGTATCGATACAGACTGGAAGCTTGGCTTTGTGGGCAGGAACGGCAGGGGAAAGACCACATTTTTCAGGCTGCTTACCGGTCAGTATGAATACGAGGGGAGGATCAGCGCGTCGGTGGAATTTGATTATTTTCCGTATGAGGTGGCAGATAAGGACAGGGATACGATAGATATACTTAATGAGATAAGTCCTCAGGCTGAGGACTGGGAAATCATCCGTGAGCTGTCATACATGGAGATGGAGTCAGAGCTGCTGTACCGCCCGTTCAGCACTCTTTCAAACGGAGAGCAGACAAAGGCTCTTTTGTGCGATCTGTTTCTGAATGAGGGTAGATTTCTGCTCATAGACGAGCCTACCAATCATCTTGATATGCACGCGCGCGGGATAGTATCGTCATATTTGAACAGAAAAAAAGGATTTATTTTGGTATCGCATGACAGGAGCTTTCTTGACGGCTGCACAGATCATATACTTTCTATCAACAGGGCAAATATTGAAGTGCAGAGCGGAAACTATTCATCATGGTTCAGCAATTTCCAGAGCCGTCAGCAGCAGGAGCTGGCTGAAAGTGAGCGGCTGAAAAAAGATATTATACGGCTGCAGGGAGCAGCAAGGCGCGCAGCGGCATGGTCAGAACGCACTGAAGCTTCTAAGTTCGGCACAGGCGCAATGGACAGGGGCTTTATCGGTCACAGATCAGCAAAGATGATGAAAAGAGCAAAGGCAGCGGAGAGCAGAAAACAAAAAGCAGCAGAGGAAAAGGCAGGACTGTTAAAAAATTATGAGAATGCTGAAAAACTGAAACTTAATATACTGCATCATTATTCTGATACACTTGTGACATTTGCAGATATATCGGTGTATTATGGAGGCAGACAGGTGTGTGGACCTTTGACGTTTTCGGTGCGCAGGGGAGAGAGAATAACGCTTGACGGCAGGAACGGCAGCGGCAAAAGCAGTCTGCTTAAGCTGGTAATGGGTATGGATATAGAGCATACGGGTGCGGTGGAAACCTGCAGCGGGCTTATAGTATCATATGTCCCTCAGGATACATCACGGCTCTGCGGTGAGCTTTCGGAGTTTGCCGAAAAATGCGGAATAGATGAGAGCAGATTCAAGACCATACTGCGTAAAATGGATTTTGAGCGCAGTCAGTTTGAAAAGAATATAGAGGAGCTTTCAGGCGGACAGAAGAAAAAGATTTTGCTTGCCAAAAGCCTTTGCGAGGAGGCGCATCTGTATATCTGGGACGAGCCTCTCAATTATATAGACATATATACCAGGATGCAGATAGAAGAACTCATAAAGGCGTATGAGCCGTCAATGCTGTTCGTGGAGCACGACAGCGCATTCAGGAATGCTGTTTCAACCGGAACAGTGCTGTTATAAAAAAACTGCTGCGGCAAAATCGATTGATTGCCGCAGCAGTTTTTTAGAGATCCGCAAGCACCGCGTTTACAGGATGCGTTATTCGATTCAATATAGTTTTCTTATATCTGAATACGAAGAAAATTCCTCGTACAAGCCAGTCTATAGTCATGGCTATCCATACTCCGAAAGCTCCCATTCCAAAGCCTTTAGCTATAACAAAGCTTGCGCCTACACGGAACACCCACATCGAGAAGGCTGATACAGCCATGGGAAACATAACGTCGTTTGCCGCGCGTAGCGCGTTCGGCAGCGCGAACGAGAAAGACCAGAAGGTACACGCGCATATCGTGTGATACCATATGATGTGGCGGGTAAGCTCCGCTGTCTCAGTAGAAAGATTGTAACCTCGAGTTATAAGCGGAAGTATAAGCACAATTACTATGTTGAATGATATTGCTGACGCATACAGCACCTTGAACAGCTTTTTTACATAGTAATGAGCCTGTTTGTAATCGTTGGCGCCAACACATTGGCTCACAACCGTTAGTATGCCCTGACCTACTGCCATACCGGGTATTATCTGGAACATGGCTACAGTGTTACAGACCGCGTTGGCTGTTATGTGCATTGTTCCGAAGGTCGTGACTATGGATATTGTCAGTATCTTTCCAAGCTGGAACATCGAGTTCTCAAGCGCGTTAGGTATTCCTATCCTGAGTATGCGCTTTATCATGGAAAAGTCGGGCTTGAAGCAGAAAGGCTTTGATATGCTCAGCTTCAGCTCTTGATCGGAAAGCCGCGCAAGCATTATTCCGGCTGCGAGTATTCGCGATATAAGCGTAGGTATTGCCGCACCCGCAACTCCCATTTTAAAGCCGTAGATAAGCAATGCGTTTCCGGCAATATTGACCGCGTTCATTATCAGGGATACATTCATAGATATTTTTGAGTTGCCCTGCGCTCTGAACAGCGCCGCCGCAGCGTTATAAATACCTATGAAAGGTACAGCTGCCGATACTATCATGAAGTATGTATTTGCATAGCCCTCAACATCATCGTCTATAGAGCCGAAAACAGTGCCAAGTATAAAGCCCTTGATGCAGTAGAGTATTATCATTATAAGCACCGCTGCGGACGTAGTGAACAGCACGACCTGGTCTGCACTGCGCTGCGCTTCCCGTTTGTTCTTCATTCCGAGTAGCTGACCGGTTACCACTGCGCCGCCTGTGGCAAGCGCTGTGAATATATTTACAATAAGAACATTTACTGTGTCTATAAGAGACACACCGCTCACTGCCGCTTCTCCGCAGGACGAGATCATCATTGAATCAACCATTCCTACAAAGACCGTTAGTATCTGTTCAATGATAAGGGGTATTATAAGCTTTTTTATATCGCTGTTACTGAACAGATACCCCTTTTCTATTTCCTTTGTTTTCAAGTTAAAGCCTCCAAATCTGTTTTAATTGATCGGTTACATAGATTTACAGTTTTCGGTGTTACAATAAAAACGACAGCGGGCAGACTGTGTCTGCCGGCTGCCGCTGCGCCGCTGTACCGCGCATTATTTGCTGATCATGAAAGCAGGTTCATTACCTCAAGTATAACTACTATTGCGCATAATATACTCATAATAGTGACGCCCGCCGTCATTTTTCTTTTAAGCTTTGTATATGAGCTTTCAAGCTCGCTTAGTGAATTTTTTGTGTTCATCTGCGAATTTTTAAGATCAAATATACTGTCGTTGAGCTTTGAAACGCTGCCGAGCGAATTCGATATTTCAGTCAGACGCGCGTCATGAGCGTTAAGCTTCCCGTTGATGTTTATAGCCGACTTGGTGCTTTCTCCGGCATTTTTATCGACTATGCTGTTAAGAGTGCCTAATCTGCCGTAAATGTCGTTCAAACGCTTTGTTTGCTCGTCAAGGGCATTCAGTCTTTCATTTATAAGCTCGCGTGTACTGCCAAGCTCCTTGTCTATCTCAGCTCTTATGTCGTTGACTGCCGCTGTAATTATCTCAGTGATGTCTGAAACCTCCTTTTCGGGAGTTTGTTCAACGCAGATGCTCTCCTCAACTTCTTCCTCAACATTTGCATCAGCTTCCGTTTCCTCAGGCTCGCTGTATGTTTGATCGCCTGGCTCTGATTTGAGTCTGCTCAGAATGTCATTTAGATCAAAACGCTGTGTCTCGCCTGAAACAGTATTTTCACTGCTTTCCGCCGTGTCATTTTCAGGCTGTTCAACCTCTGCTATGTTTTCCGGCGCCTCATCCTGAATTATTTCATCTTCTTCCACGGGCTCTGTGGCGCGGATCAATTTTTTCAGCGCGAGCGCACCCTTTTCCTTTGCCGCTTTCTTTAACTTATCCAGATCCATTGTATTCCTCTGATCATTCCGGCTTTTTAGGATTGATGATTATGATATCTTCATCATCATCTTCATCAGCTTCTGCCTCAGCGAATGCCTCGTCTATTTCATAATCACTGTCGTCACTGTCATCTGCCTCTGCTACAAGGTGAGAGCCGCATTTGATACAATAGTCAGCGTCTGTCGGATTGTATGCGCCGCACTCGGAGCATTTCAGAGAATTTTTCAGCTCAGCTATCTTTTCATGGATAACAGCGCTTTCATCCATAAGCTTATCAAGCTGTTCAAAGGAGGAGGTAAGATCCTCATCAACCATTGTTCCCTCAAGGTACTTTTCATATACTGTCTTGCCTATTTCTGCATACGCATCCTTGATCTTGTTTTGCAGCTCATTTGCGGCAATAGTCAGCTTTGTATGTGTAATAGCGTTCTGTGTTCGTTTTGCAACCTCTTTAGCCAAGCGCTCGGCATTGTCCTTCGCTTTATTAGCTCCGTCCTTTAATTTGTCAAAAAATTCATCCATGGTAAAACCCCTCCCGGTTATTGAATATTTTAGGCTGCGCCTTTATATGCAGCAATAAAACGATCCTTCCGCTTGCTGCATACTCCTAAATATATTATATCATATTTTACGAAATAAGGCTATAGTTTTTATTTATTTTTATGATTTTTTTTGCAAGTTATACAAATTATCTGTCACTTTTTTTACTAATTGTGAAAATCAATAAAGTGGAGCATATAACAAGAGGCTGCTGCAAAACTCAGCGAGTTCGCAGCAGCCCCGTATGATCTGATTTATTTGATAACTCTTACAGCTATAACTGACTCAAGTGATTCGAGCTGTTCCACCATATCCTGTGTAACGACATGGTCGGTGTTTATTATAGTATAAGCATAGTCACCCTTTGACTTGTTGATCATATCCGAGATGTTGATACCCTTAAGAACATCTGTATACTGAGCGATCATCTTTGGAACGTTCTTATGTATGATAGTGATCCTGCCTACATTTCCGCCCGGAAGTGAGCAGTTCGGGAAGTTTACTGAATTAGTAATGTTTCCGTTTTCAAGATAATCTCTTATCTCATCAGCTGCCATCTTAGCGCAGTTGTCCTCCGACTCCTCTGTCGAGGCGCCGAGGTGTGGGATAGCTATGATTCCCGGCTGATTAACTGTTTCTGAATCAGGGAAGTCAACTATGTACTTCTTTACCTTGCCGCTTGCAATCGCAGCCTTTATATCAGCATTGTTTACAAGTCCGCCACGGGCAAAGTTAAGTATCACAACGCCGTCCTTCATTATTTCAAGTGATTCTTTGTTTATAGTATCACGTGTCGAATCCATAAGCGGAACATGGATAGTGATAAAGTCAGAAGCCTCGTATACAGCCTTTGGATCGTTTACACAGTGTACGTGTCTGTTAAGCTGCAGCGCATTGTTTACACTCAGATATGGATCATATCCAATAACATCCATACCTAAGCTTACTGCTGCGTTTGCAACAAGCACGCCGATAGCTCCAAGACCGATTATTCCAAGAGTCTTACCCTTGATCTCTCCGCCGGCAAAGTTTGATTTGCCCTTTTCTACCTGCTTTGCGGCATCGTCACCTGTAAGTGTGTTAGCCCATTCGCTGCCGCCGATAATATCTCTTGAAGCGAGCAGCATACCCGCTATAACAAGCTCCTTAACGGCATTAGCGTTAGCTCCGGGAGTGTTGAAAACAACTATACCCCTTTCAGTGCATTTATCGATAGGGATGTTGTTCGTTCCGGCTCCGGCACGAGCAACAGCCTTGAGTGAAGCGGGAAGCTCCATGTCGTGCATTTTATAGCTTCTTAAAATTATGCCGTCAACATCGGCATTTTCATCGCTTGTTATCTCATAGTTGGCGCCGAGTCTTTCAAGACCGCACGCAGCTATTTTATTCAGTGTCAATATTTTATACATCAGTATTGCTCCTTTTCACATCAGGAATTTTCCTGTTCAAATTTCTTCATGAACTCAACAAGAGCCTTTACGCCTTCTACAGGCATAGCATTGTATATTGAAGCTCTCATTCCGCCAACTGTTCTGTGACCTTTGAGGTTTACAAGCCCTGCTGCCTTTGCTTCCTTTACAAATTTAGCATCAAGCTCTTCGTCGCCTGTAACAAATGGCACATTCATAAGCGAACGATCCTCTTTTACAACTGTTCCCTTGAACAGCTTTGAGGAATCAAGGAAATCATAAAGGATCTGAGCCTTGTCCTCGTTTATCTTCTGCAGCGCTGCAATGCCGCCCTTTTCCTTTATCCACTCAAGCACAAGCTTGAAGATGTATATAGCATATGTAGGAGGTGTGTTGTAAAGAGAATCAGCATCGGCATGCACCTTATATGTGAGCATTGTCGGTGTTCCCTCAAGCGGCTCGCCTAAAAGATCCTCTCTTACTATTACAAGTGTCACTCCTGCCGGACCGAGGTTCTTCTGTGCGCCTGCAAATAAAAGACCGAACTTTGTAACGTCTATCTCTTCCGACATTGCGCATGAGGATATGTCTGCAACAAGAGTTGCCTCAGTCTTAGGAAGCTCTGTGAATCTTGTTCCGTAAATAGTATTGTTGTAGCAGATGTAGCAGTAATCCACATCATCCTTTGATGAAAATTCAGATGCATCCGGCTTAGGTATGTATGAGAATGTCTTATCTGCTGATGATGCAATTTTGTTTACCTTTATATACTTCTCAGCCTCAGCTGCTGCTTTCTTTGCCCACTGTCCTGTGATGAGGAAGTCAGCAGCCTTCTTGTTTACTCCGAGGTTCATCGGCACCATTGCAAACTGAGTTGAACCGCCGCCCTGAAGAAACAGTACCTTATAGTTATCCGGTACGTTCATAAGCTCTCTTACAAGCTTTTCAGCGCCCTTTATAATGTCATCGTAATCCTTTGAGCGATGGCTCATTTCCATTACTGACATACCGCTGCTGCCGTATTCAAGCATTTCTTCCTGCGCCTTTTTCAAAACCTCCTCGGGCAGCATTGAAGGACCTGCCGAGAAATTATATACTCTACTCATTATTAAAACCTCCATAAGTTTATGATCTTTATTCAGACTGCCGGTCAATTGTTTTTCATATATGCAGCCCGATTTATGTCTATAAGCTATATTATACACCTTTTTATGTGTATAAGTCAATAGTTTTTGATACATACGAGTGATTTTTTTAATATTTTTAGCCGATTTGTGTATATTTTGCCATAAAATTGTATATTGTTAAGCGATAATACTATATATTGATTGATATATTGAGAAAAAAACTAATTATTGGAGCTGAAATGAATATTATTTTCAAGTGCATCAACGATCGCGTAAGCGATCTTAGCTTGATATTCCTCTGACGCAAGCAGTTTTTCCTCCTCCGCATTTGTTATGAATCCACATTCTATGAGCAGGGCAGGGGGGACGGGATCCTTCATAAGGAACAGTGTGCCCGAGGCGGTTTTTACAGCGTGAGAAGCAGCGCCTGTAAGCTCTGCTATCCTTTGCTGAATAGCTTCGGCTATCGGTTCCGCCTCAGGATGGTTTCTCGAGTAGAATACATGCAGCCCGTTCGAGGTCTTATCCGAAAATGCGTTCATATGTATTGATATAAATATATCCGCGCCGCTGCCGTTGATTATTTTTAATCTGTTATTCATATCCGAGACTTTTTTCTCATGTATAGTGTCGGCATCCTCATCATATATTGCCGAGTCGTCAGAGCGCGTCAGTATAACGGAGGCGCCGCGGCTTTCGAGTATCTCCTGTAATTTCAGTACTACTGCAAGATTTATATCCTTTTCAAGAGTGCCGCCCGGTCCCACAGCTCCGCCGTCAGGCGAGCCGTGACCGGCGTCAAGCACAACTGTGTATCTGTCGCCGGGATTGAAAGACGGCACAGATCTGTTATGCAGAGCAAACAAAACCGCCGCCAATCCCAGCGAAAGAATAAGGAGGAAAAACAATGAGTTTGAAAATTTCAATTTCATATTACATCACCGAAAAAAAGAATGTCATGGTTAAACGATATTCCAAAACATAATCGATTATGCGTAAAAGCCTGCCCATATATTATAACGTACAAGTTTAGTTTAATAGTAAAAACTGTATGAGTTCAGACTGTGATGAAGAAAAGTAAAAAAAATAAAAAAATTTGAAAAAAACTATTGACAAACAATGAAACATCTGCTATAATATTTTTTGTCAGTGAGCGAAAGCCACTAAATAGCTTGGAGAGATGTCTGAGTGGTTGAAAGAGCCGGTCTTGAAAACCGGTGACGGTTCCGCCGTCCGCGGGTTCGAATCCCGCTCTCTCCTCCATTAAAACTCGATATTGAGAGTGCTGCATACAAGTTCGATTACCTATGAAAAGGCAGTAATCCGGCAAACTGTATGCATTTTTTATGGAGAAGTACTCAAGAGGCCGAAGAGGCGCCCCTGCTAAGGGTGTAGGTCGGGTAACCGGCGCGAGGGTTCAAATCCCTCCTTCTCCGCCACATTGTTAATACCATTTCAAACGAATGGTATGGTTTTGGGATATTGCTTAGCTTCCAACATTAAGCAATATCCTTTTTATTTTCATCAAGTAGATTCTTGATGAACCTG
>CALXSS010000021.1 GCA_944391225.1 uncultured Clostridia bacterium | reverse complement strand
GTCTGTATTACAGAGGAATGACAGAGGACGGCAAGAATCTTACTCAGCGTTGGGATACTCAGAACGCGGAGCTTAAGCTGTTCTATGATGAGCCGGGCGAAAAATGGGATAATGACGCGCTGCCTATCGGTAACGGATATATGGGCGCTATGCTGTTCGGCGGCGTAACAAAGGACACGATACAGTTCAACGAGGAAACAATGTTCTCCGGCAAGCCGAGCGAGCCTGATACCGAGGCGTATACATATCTTGAGGAGATACGAGAGCTGATACGAGAGGGAAAGCTGTACGAGGCTCAGCAGGTAGCCGATAAGGACTGGCTCAAGACCGCGTCATATGGTACTACAACTAATTTCGGTTCATATCAGAATTTCGGCAATGTATCGGTAAGCCTTGGCGGCAGCGGCAATGTGTCGAATTACAGGCGCGAGCTTGATCTGAATAACGCGGTATCTACGGTATCCTACAGCATGGATGGCGCTAACTATAAACGTACATATTTTGCGAGCTATCCCGAAAGAGTAGTAGCAATGAGGTACTAATGCGACAAGGAAAACGGGTATAACGCGACAATAACCTTTGACAAGGGACATACAGGCGATGTTATAGCGGCAGCGGGAGATGACGTGCTGACCATGAGCGGCTCTCTCACAAACCTTGATTATGAGGCAAAGCTAAAGGTAATACCTGAGGGCGGAACTGTAACTGCGGACGGCTCGTCACTTAAGGTCAGCGGTGCAACGAGCTTTGTAATACTGCTTACCGCAAGCACAGATTATCTTGCGTTGTCGCCTACATACCGCGGCAAGGATTACAAGGCGGAAAATGAAAATGTTATAAGCAAATGCTCATCAATGAGCTTTGAGGAGCTTAAGGCAGAGCATATAGCGGACTATTCATCACTGTTCGGCAGAAACGTGCTTTCGCTCAACGACCAGCGTTCAGACGTTCCTACAGATCAGCGCTTAAGCGACTACAAGCAGGGAAAGAGTGATACAGGACTTGAGGCTCTGCTCTACCAGTACGGCAGATATATGCTTGTAAGCAGCTCAAGAGAGGGCACGCTTCCGGCGAACCTCCAGGGAGTATGGAACAACAGCAATGATCCCGAATGGGGCAGTATGTTCTGCTACAATATTAATCTGAATATGAACTACTGGTGCGCGCAGAACACTAATCTTAGCGAGTGCCACACAGCGGAAATAGACTTTATAGACGGCTTAAGGGAGAGCGGCAGAGAATCGGCAAAGGCATATTTTGACTGTGACGGCTGGTTCACATCAAAGGAATCGGATATATGGGGGGATTCACAATGCCTTACGGCGAATCGGTATACGGTCTTTCGGTAGGCGGCAGCGGCTGGCTCTGCGAGGACGTATGGGAATACTATAACTATAACCGTGACGAGGATTATCTCCGCGAAAAGGCTTATCCTATAATGCGCGAGTCAGCTGAGTTCTATCTCGATTATCTGACAGAAAATGACGAGGGATAATGTTATTGTATTTCAGCATAACAACACATATAACATAATGGATATTGATGTTAATATAGAAAATGTACCTGAGGGATTGTATACGATAGAACAGTATACACCGTTTACAAGCAATGCATATACTATTAATATAAAATCTGATTCGGGCGAAACAAGCCTTTCTGTTCCGGCGGAAACAAATGCTACTAATGTTGTAGGAGCTGGTACTTGGAGAAATATAGGAACAGTATATGTTTCAGGCAACACAAAATTTACATATTATTGTGACACAGATATAACTAATATTTCAACTCGTGTAGGACAGACACGGCTTGTAAAGCAGACGCCCGAGGCTAAAGATGAGTATGCTGAGTGTGTTGAGGATATAAACGAAAATGGTGACGGCGCGTCAGTATGGGAGGCTACAGTTATATTTGACGGCGATCATTCATACACAACACTCGGAGTTTCGGCAAAGCTCAAGGATTCAGAGTTAGTAGCAACTGGCGAAGCTTTAGAAAAAATCCCGACGATTTCGGGCAAGTCATCGGTATACGCGGTAATAGCGGTAAACAAGCTTTCAACAGAGCTTGACTGGGTAAAGGTTACAGTTGAATAAGGAGGTATTTATCATGAAGTTTGAGAAACCTATCATAGATATAAAAACTTTTGACAATGACGAGATAGTGACAGGATCAGGCATGACTGATTTCGGTAAGGCTAAGTCGAGCGCTCAGAGCAAATATGAGGGCAGTACGGCAGAAACAAAGGCGATTTTTGCTATAGAATTTTAATATATAGCGCATTCCGGCAGTGAAATCCCCGCTGCCGGTTTTGTGCTGTATAAAAAGAGGTTCATGTTAAAATGTTGGGATTATAGGGGCGGATAGTATCCGCCAGCCCTTAGCGTGGCGGGAATGCGGGCAGATAATATCTGCCCCTACAAGAAATCGGAAAGCTATCATTTTCATATAAGGCATTGATAAGCTGTATAGTATGATGTATAATTAAGCTGAATTTATTCTATCAGGAGGCGGTCACTATGAGCGGTATAGAGATACCAAAAATAACCGGAGAATGGCAGCTGCTGTTCAGACCCGAAAGGTGCGGAAATTACATAAACGATCACAGCATAATAAAGGACAGGGACGGAAAATGGCATTTGTTCGGTATAACGAGTATGGAGGGGATACCGTCATACGAGCGTTATTTTGTGCATGCAGTATCGGAAAATGGGCTGTACGGCAGTGTAATGGAGGAAAAGGGCAGAGTTATAGATGACGGCACGCGCGCCTGGGCGCCCTGCGTTATAGGCAATGATGATAAATACTATATGTATTACGGACCATCGCTAACAAAGATGGCTGTGTCGGCTGATCTTACAGAGTGGATGGGATATGAGATAAATATGATAGGCGCTCCGCCGATGGCGTGCAACAGGGATCATTTTGTAATGAAGCTGAACGATTATACGTGGATAATGTATGTATCGGGAGTGAAGGACGGTTATGGAGCGGTGGCGTGTCTTGTATCGAATGATCTTTGCAGCTGGCGGTTTGTGCAGTATGCTTTGACATCAGACGGAAATGCGCCGCTGCGTCCGGCATGGGGCGCGTTTGAATCTCCGTATGTGGTAAAGCGCGGCGATATGTATTATCTGTTTGTGACCTATACTGACTGTAATATAGAGAATTACCAGAATACGCTTGTGTTCGCATCTCAAAAACCGTATGATTTTGGGAATTATAACGGAGATAATCACAAAGATATGGTAGTTGCTCAGCTGCATGCTCATGCGTGCGAGGTAATAAAAGATGGTGAGGACTATTATATAACTACCTGCGGCTGGAACGGAAAGGGTATCCCGATAGAGGGCGCGGCAGCTATCGCAAGGCTGGAATGGGTATGAAGATAAGGCGGTTAATGTATGACTTGAAAATAGCGGATGCGCTGGGCGTATCCGCTGTTTTCAGGTCATATGTATAATGTATTGCTTTTGCGCTCGGAGCATACCTTTTCAAGTCTTTGTTCCACAGCCTTAAGAATGGCAGGATCAGCGCTGCGCGCCTTTTGCGGGCATATGCTTATACACTGCAGGCAGGAGATACATTTTTCCGCGTCAGTAGCAGCCGGATCATTCTCAGGTATCGCGTTTACCGGACAGCGCGATGCGCAGATACCACAGCGGATACATTTATCATCTGCAGCTGGTATTATCGTGGATCTGCCTGTTTCTTTGTATGGATATTTGCCCGGAACATTTACCGGCGCGGCTGTGCCGCTTTCGGCGGCGGCTTTGAGCTTGGCAGAAAAATCACGCAGTTCCTTTTCATCGTCTGCGTCCGGTCTGCCCGCTCCGTAGCGCGGGGCGATAGAATGCTGAGTTACCGCCGCTGCTGCTCCGATACATACAAAGCCATGTAACTCGAGTGTGTTTTTCAGTTCAAGCAGCGTATCATCAAAAGCCCTGTTTCCGAATGCTGTTGCTGCCACTGCGCGGCAGCCATTTCCCTCCATGCGCTCAAGCTTAGGGATGATGAACTGCGGCACTCGTCCGCCAAAGCTCGGCACGGTCACAAGGCATACATCGTCTTTTTCAAATTTAAGGCTGCCCGTGTCAAGGCTTCTGTCTGCGAGGTCTAACTCGGTTATTTCGCAGTCCCACGCGGAGCAAAGCAGTCTTGCTGCCTTTAGCGTACCGCCTGTAGGACTGAAATACAGTGAATATAATTTCATAAAATATCAGCTCCTGTTCTTTTTAATGTGCGTGTTTATCAGATCAAACAGCAGAGGCTGCCGCAAAAATTTGCAACAGCCTCTGTATTGCTATATATTTTACCACATCACAGCTTGTTTAGCAACAGTTTTTTTGTTATTCAAAGTCGCTGTATTCAAGACTTATATTATCTATATAGTATTCAAGCTTGTTTTCTGTGTTTGCGCGTTTATCCATATAGATGTTGAAATACAGATCGTTGAGTGAGGCGGAAACGGGATAATTAATATTGTTTCCCTCCTCGTCAGGAGCTGCTATAACAAATGGCTTTCCGTTAAGCATCTGCATATCCTTGTCGCGGTCGTAAACAGTGGCGGTTATTGTCTTTGTAACAAGATCAATATCAGCTCTTATCCTGTACCAGCGGTTAGCCATTTCGTTGTTTTTGTTAAACTGTGTGTTGTCGCCGTTTACGCGGTTGTTGGCGGCTGTAAAGAAGTTAAGCTGTTTCCAGCCGTTGTGAACTCCGCAGCGCACAAATCTTGTCTGATCCTCCTTATCATTTCCACCGTTATCAGCTGATGATGCCAGATCAAAGTATGAGTAATCACTTGGCAGATATTCTATCGTTTCCATAAGCATATCGAATGAGAATGAAAGGGTTTTTGTGTTTTCAAGGCTCGTGCCCTCGCTCACAAGTCCGCTAAGATCGAAGCTGATCCCTGTTTTTGACGGAACGGTGACGCCCGCAGCCTTTGTAAGCCTGTATACGCTGTTGTCAGCGCCGAGATTTGCCGTTTCCTCGCCGTTTGCGGTGTATGCTTCCGCGCTGAAGCCCTCTGCCTGATTTACAGACGGCGCGAATGTGTCAAAATCAGTTATTGTATTGGTTATAAGCATCATTTTGCGCACATCAATGTCGTAGGCAATGTTCTCGCCGCTGTTGGCAGTAAAGCTCATTTCCTCAGTAGATATGTTATAGGCTGTGTCAGATGATTCCGCTGAAACAGTATAGCTGCCGGCAGGTATGTTTTCAGCTGTGTATTCTGCAGAGAGCTCTCCTGATGGTATAGTAACGGTAGCTGTTTTTATTACTGCCGCGCCGCTTTTTACAAATACGGTCACCTCAGTATCGTTTTCAGACGGAACGGAAAGCGTTACCGTTCCTGATACAGTAAATACGTTTTCGGTGTCTGCTGACGGTTCTATACTGAATATTATATTCTTTTCTGCTCCTATCTGCGAGTTATCAGCTTCACGCACATAAAGCTTTATATCTGCATTTATTGGCGATTCACCGTAAGCAGGGCGGATAAGTGATATACTGTTTCCATCCTCATTTACCGTTGCAAATTCGCTTGCGCTTTCCCATCTGAATTCATAGCCTGCCGGAGCTTGTGGGAGAGTGACTACATCAGTTTCAGTATCGCCTGTATCTATACTTGTATTTTCAAGAACTGTATTGATGCCGTTGTAGCGCGAGGTGAGACCTGCCGGATCCCAGCCATCGTTTCCCTGTGTAAACACAAGCGGATTATAGCGCAGCATTGTCCAGTCGTTAAGAAGTGTCTGCTTAGGACGCGAGCTCGTGTCAACGCTGTTTCCGTCGGCTGTAACGCTGCCGTATTCATGGAAGCGGGCGTCCTTTGGTTCTGTTCCGCTCATAGACGTCCAGCCGCTGCTGCTTATAAGCAGCCCGCCGCCGTTTGAGGCGTTTTCTATGGTGGTGTTTATGTAGCTCGCGCCTGCGTTTACTCCGCTCCACGGTCTGCCCAGGTTTCCTGACTGAGCAAATTCAGAGCCTGTAATGCGGCAGTTGTAGAAAAGGTAGCCGTCAGATACTGCCGGATTGGACGGAGCTGTAATAGTGGCGGATTCGCCGCCGGCTCCGGCGTTTGTGTAAAGCTCGCAGCTGTCAAATACAGCTGTAGCGCTGCCGCAGATGTAGTCGGTAGTTCCGCCTATAAGGCAGTTTTTGAAATACATTCTGCCGTCATTTATGCCGACTGTATCCTGAGTGGATATTATGCGGCAGTCAGTGAATACAGCTTTGTCGGCTGAGCAGTGAAGTGCGGCGCAGCGCTCGCGCGGGCTTGCGGTAACGCCTTTGTAATCTATGTTTTGTCTGCTTTGCAGATATGCGTTTATCTCGTCATCGCTCTTTCCGTTTTCTATCTGTTCCTTTATCCATTCCAGACGGCGGAAATTGCTGTTGTTCGGATCGGGGTCAACACCTGTAATGTCTGTAAGTTCTTCTTCTGTGTAGTATATGTTATATGAATTTTCTATAGTTATGTTTTCAGCAGTGAAGCCTGTTGCCTTGTTGGTGACTTTCAGTGCCGCGCCCCAGTCGCGCGGAGTGTGCGCCTCGCCGTCACCTATCACTGATGGGTCATAGTAGCCGCTGCTGTTACAGCTGTCATAAAGCGAGCCTAAGCCATAATACCATGTGAGTTTTGCCTCGCCGTCTGTATCCGCCTTTTTGCGTATGGTTATATACGGAGTATCAACTGTTACCTGCTCGCGGTACACGCCGGGATAAAGGTCAATATATACTCTCTCGCTTTCACTCGATGGAGCTGCTGCCGCAGCGGCGTTTACAGCCTGCTGAACAGTGTCATATGACACTGTCCCGATGTAAACTCCCGATCCAGCCGGAGCGTCAGTTGGCTGCGCTGTAGGAGCGGCAGTTGGAGCGGCAGTTGGCTGTGCTGTAGGAGCGGCAGTGGGCGCGGCAGTTGGAGCGTGATCTGACGGAGCGGTAACACAAGCCAGCGGCTTCATGGTTTTGCCGTCCCAGATAAACAGCTTTGCGCTGCCGTTCTCAGGCTTATTCAGATCCATTTCTATTATGCCTCCTTTGTCTATTTCCTTGACATCTATGGCTGTCATCTCTCCGTTTTCGTTATACGCTGCCGCTGCCAGCTGTGCCTTGCCTGTTCCTGAAAGATCGGCGGTAAGCTTGCCGTTTTCATTGAAATATGCGGCATTAACTGTATATCCGTCCTTAGGAGCGTCAGTTTCGGCAGGAGCTGTCGTCTGTGCAGGAGCTGTCGTCTGTGCAGGCGCTGAGGTCTGGACAGGCTCTGTTTCTGTCGGCTCTGCGGTCTTTCTGTAGTCCGCAATAAGATCCCCCGCGTTGCCGAGGTATTTGTCAGAGCTGCCGCTGTCATACGGCACCTGTTCAAACAGCAGCCACAGCTTATGCTTCCCGCTTATGCCGTCAGCACCGCTGAGCTCGAGCACATTATCGCCCGTTGTTACAGGCTGATAAGCTATCTGTTCCCCGTCCGCGGTGTCCAGAACAACGCTCAGATATGTTGAGTTGTTTCTGACGCTTGCCATTTTAAGCGTGAGCTGTGTGAGACCGTCAAAGTCCACATCCTCTACAGCATAGCCTATTTTAACTCCATCGCGTCTGTACAGGTAGCCTACTTCTGTATTAGAGTTTGCGAGCTTAGGCAGGCTGCCGTTATCGCTTGCATAAAATTCTGTAACATCTCCGGCTTTGTATGTAACAGATGTTTCGATAGTGTTTGTGCCGAAGTCCTTTACAGTGTATGTTTTGCCTGCTTCCGCAGCAAATGTAAGAAGTGTTTTATCGGCGTTAAGGCTTGTCTTTATCTCTTTGCCGCTTTCGTCGAATACTTTTGCTTTTTCAGCGTATTTTGATCTGATGCTGAGGTCGCCGTCTGCGCGTGAATGCAGCGCGGCAGTTTTGGGAACGCCGTTTTCCCATGCAATGTCTACTGTAGCATTTTCACGAGTGTTAATGCCGTTTATTTCACCAGACTGCCACCTGTCGGGGAGAGCCGGAAGAAGGGCTATTTCTCCGTTATGGCTCTGAACAAGCATTTCGATTATACCTGATGTTGCGCCGTAGTTTCCGTCTATCTGGAAGTTAGGGTGCTGGTCAAACAGGTTAGGCGAGGTTCTTGTGGTAAAGAGCTGTTCAAGCATAGCCGACGCGCTGTTCCCGTCAAGCGCGCGTGCGTTGAGATTTATTCTCCATGCAAGTCCCCAGCCCTGACCACTGCCTGTGCTGCGGGCGGATACTGATTTCTGATATGCTTTGAAAATCTCCAGTTCTGCCTCGTCCTCGCTGTACGGGTCAAGGTGAGTGCCGGGGAATATCTCCCACAGATGCGAGCAGTGGCGGTGATTCGTGCTGTTGCTTGCGCCGTGAGCATATACTTCTGTATTCTCGTTTGTAAACGGATTTGTTACAGTCCATTCTCCGCCGCTGCGCTCAGAAATATCAAAAGAAACATCGCCGCGCGCCCATTCCTGTATAAGTCCGTTATCATCTATGAGGTTAGGCGCAAGCTTGCCCTCCTCATCTGCAAGATAATCCGATGGCATCTGCTCGCTGATCTTTGAAAGCAACTCGCTGTCCTCATCTGTTTTGCCTAATATTTCAGCTGCGCTGCGAACTCTGTCATAAAGGTTTCTTATGAGCTGAGTGTCCATTGCCGGACCGGGCTGAACTCCGCCCTGCTCAGGCGAGCATGAAGCGGCGGTTATAAGGTAACCTGTTACAGGATCCTTTACAAGGAACTGAGTAAAGAACGCTGC
Source organism: uncultured Clostridia bacterium (assembly GCA_944391225.1). Lineage (GTDB taxonomy): Bacteria > Bacillota > Clostridia > UBA1381 > UBA1381 > Ornithomonoglobus. Next base: position 24,455 of record CALXSS010000021.1, on the reverse strand, counting down.
CGCGCCTTTCATATATGGATATACTTCTGCAAGGTATTGGGTATCTTTGTTGAACTCGTAATACTGCCATGCATGCTCAAGCAGCCATGCGCCGCCTGTAGGCCATAATCCCGCTGTCGCGTTGTCTATAGGCTGAGTGCCGCGCCAGAGATCATAGTTGTGGTGCATTACCCACGGGTCGCCGGGCTGATAGCTGTCATCACCTCTGCCATTGTATATGCCGTACTGGTTTGCAGCTGTTACCGCGCCGCTTTTGGCAAGCTCGGCAAAGGTATCTATGAACGGTCTTTCGCATGAGGCTATATTGAGCGGCTGCGCAGCCCAGTAATTCATCTCTGTGTTGATGTTGATCGTATACTTTCCGTTCCATGAGGCTGAGAACGCCGCGTTCCATTTTCCTGTAAGGTTCAGCGGCTGGCTTTCCTTTATATCTATCTCGCTGCTGTCAGCTGCTGTTCTGCCGTCACGCGAGCCGCTTATTATAAGATATTTGCCGTAGTTGAATTCAAGCGCGGCAAGCTCATTATCGCCTTTGGAGTATGTTGAGTAAACTCCGTTCTTGTTGGCGTCGGCAGTTTTGGAGCCAGCTCCGGTAAGGAAGCCTGACTTGCCGTTAATATCCATTCTAACGCGTTTCTCTGTGGGCGTGTCTGAGAAGTCGGCGCCGTCAGTATTCTCAAGCGAGAGTGATGTTTTTGAAAACTCTGATGAGAAATCCTCAACATGTCTTTCGCGTATCTGATTATACGTTCTGCTTTTTATATTATTCATATATTTGTCGCAGTCGCGTCCGGGCTTGGAGCTGTCAAGATTGAGGTAATCAACGTAGTTGGTCGCGCCTACAACATATATATCGGCTGTTTTGCCGCCCTTTACGCTTACCGTGGTGTTATCGTCTGATACGCTGAAAGCGCCGTCGCCGTCAAGCAGCATGCGCGCCTCAAATTTGATGACGTTTACTGTGGCAGGCTCGCTGTTGTCCTTGCTTCCGTTTGTTATGGAGGCAGTGAGCTTTACCTCGTTATCGCTGAGCTTTTCGTATTTGTAATATCCAGCTTTTTCGCTGTGATAGGTATGAAGCTGCGCTGTGAAGTCAAGCTCTTTGTCGGACTCTACATGTGTTACAGCAGCCTGATCGGGATAGCTTATAAAGTTTTCGCGCTTGAAATGTGAGCCGTTGTAATCATATTCAACGGTAACGATACCGGTTTTCATGTCAAGGCTTTTTATATAATTATCCGCATTTTCACTGCTTTGTCCGAAGTCAAGATATACCTCTACAAATGATTTGTATGCGCGTTGTCTTGTGGGCGAGCCTAAAAAGGTTTCCTCGACCATTTTTTCCATGCTCCATCTGTCCTGAACGGCATCAGCCTCGGCAGCATTGTCAATGTTAAGAGCCTGATTGGAAATGCTCTGAGACGCAAATTCCGGATATTCAGCTCGCCATTGCTCGTCGCCGACAAGAGTATCGGCAGAGCCTATCTCAGCCGGCTCTCCGTTTTCATCAGCGCCGCGGAAATATTTCCAGCCGTCCTCTATGCTGCCTCCCGTGAAATTGTCAGTAGTGATCGTTTGGGCGTCGCGAGTGCCATTAACGGTTGTCACTGTTTCGCCTTTTTCATTTTTTAGCGTGCCATATGGTGAGCCGTCCCAGCAGGTGTCCTCATTTAGCTGTATCACCTCTTTATCGATACCTCCGGCTACCATTCCAGCCATTCTGCCGTTGCCGACAGGGTAGGAATGCGTCCATAGAAATTCGGAGTATGCCCATTCTGTAAGCAGCTCGCCCGGCTTGCCATAGGGGTTCTGAACACCCGAAGAATCCTTGGTGGAGGCGTTTGGATTCACTGTGGATGCGTCAGAATATTTTCCTGTCTGAGCAAGCACTGTTTCGATTTTGTTGTTTGTCCACATTACAGTCTGAGGATCAAACGCTGCAGCTGCCGCATCCGCCTTTACAGGTACAGCGGCGGGAGCCATGCTCAGCGCGATGAGCGCTGATAAAAGCTGTTTCTTTTTCAATCGTATCATTCCTTTCTTTTTTTGTTTTTACATAATTATAACCCATATTATCAGCAAAAAACAGTACCACGAATATTATTTTTTTTGATACCAGTTGAAACTCCTGTTTTTTTGTGGTATAATTGTAAACAGCGATGCTTTTCAGGAGGTGGTGTTGTGCATATAAAGCTTGATAAGAGCATGGGAAAGCTGTACGAGCAGCTTTACAGAGCGATAGCGGCGGAGATCACATCCGGAGCTATGCGCAGCGGATTCATGCTGCCGTCAAGACGGGAAATGGCAAAGACAGCCGGGGTTTCGCAGAATACCGTAGAGAGCGCGTACAGAATGCTTGCCGACTGCGGATATATAAGGTCAATACCGCGGCAGGGGTATGTAGTAGATTATCCGGTAGAACCATTTGGCGGTGAAATGACATGGGAGCGTGACGCGGCAGAGGAAATAGTGTTCAGTCCGAACGGAATAGACATATCAGCCGTAAACCGCGGCGTATACGCAAAGCTGTTAAGAGACGCGGCATATAACAGCGATATATTTTCATATGTGGATAAGGGCGGAGAATTTGCGCTGCGCAGCGCAATATCCAAGTATCTTATATCGTTTAGGGATATAAAAGCGCCGCCGGACAGGATAGTGATGGGAGCGGGAGCGGAATATCTGCTTTTATCGCTTGCCTCTGTATTTGGCAGCGGATTTATTTCAGAAAACCCGTGCGACCCACATTATTACAGGACGCTTTCTGCCTATGGAAAGAGCGTGACGGCTCTGCCGTATAATACAGGTTGCTTTGACGCCGCTGCATTGAGCGACAAAGACGGTATACTTTTGATAGAACCGTGCGCGCGGTTTCCGCGCAGCCGTACAATGAGCAAGGAGGAGCGCAGAGCCGTGCTTGAATGGGCATATGCTTCTGAGAAAAGGTATATTGTAGAAATAGGAGTTGACTCAGAGCTTGTATGGAGCGGCGATTCGCCGTTGTTTACAGAGGATACGCGCGGAAAGGTGATATATTTAGGCTCGTTTTCAAGGTCGTTTTCACCGGGAATAAAGGCATCGTATATGGTGCTGCCTGAGCCGGTAAGGGATATGTGGAAAAGAGCGCATATATATTATTATTCGCTCATATCAAAGCAGGAGCAGTATGCTCTGGCAGAGTTCATAGATAAGGGATATTTCAGAAAGCACTGTATGGCGATGCGCAGGAGCTACAGAGATAAAAAGACACAGCTTAAATTATACATGGAACAAGCATTTGAGGGCGGGTTCAGGGTAATAAATGAGGACGGCGGCACATATATTACAGCGCAGATAGGCAGCTTTTCCACAGCCGCAGTAAGGCTGCTTGCGCGGCGCGCCGGCATAAAGCTGTTTTCACTCTCGGGCTTCAATATGCTTGGAGACGAGGCGGCAGACGGAACTGACAGATTAGTTATGGGCTTTGGCGATGTTACCGGCAGGGATATAAAGCGAGGCGCGCAAATGCTCGCGCGCGCTCTTGCTGAGCTGACGGGCTGAAATAAAAACATTCAACGGGAGGAATATATGCTTGAGGAAATGATAACCGCGGCGGCGGAAAATGATAACTATATTAAGGGAAAGAGCTTTAAGAACGAAAGCGTTTATGGAGTATACGCAAGCGGCATAGAGTTTTCAGACTGTGAGTTTATAGACTGCGATTTTACCGAATGCGAGCTTGAGAACGCCACATTTACATGCTGCAGCTTTGAGGGCTGCAGCATGCCGGACTGCAGGATGGAAAATGCGTATTTCAAAAATTCGCGTATAACCGGCTGTGAGTGCGTAAGAGTAAGGATGGTTTCTTCTTGCTTTAAAAATACAGCGATAAAGGACAGTGTGTTCTGTTATGCGAATATGTCGGAAAGCATAATAGAGAGCTGTGTTTTGGAAAGCAGTGATTTCAAAAGCGCCTCGTTCTATAAAGCGCGGCTGAAAAAGCCTGTGTTTAAGGACGTAAATCTGAGCTGCGCTGATTTTTACGAGACTCCGCTAAAGGGAATAGATATTTCAGATTGTACTATAGACGGGCTTATGGTGTCGGAGAGCTTCAAGGAGCTTAAGGGAGCGAAGATAAGCGCGTATCAAGCGGTAGTGATCGCAGCTATGCTTGGTTTGAAGGTGATATAAAAAACACACATTGACAAAAAATGTCTGATAAAGGATAGGGCTCGTGTAAATTGAATTGTTTTTTGTTCAAAATGGCGTCAACTTTAGCATAAGTATTTACAGCGGTTAAAAAAAATGCTATAATCGATGTATAGTGAGTTAAATTAGGCAGGCGCGTGCGCCGAATACAGAATAAGAGAGGTATATAATATGGGAAAAACAAAAGGCGGATTTACATTACCCGGTGAGAGCGGCTATGAGGAGCTTACTCTGCAAATGGCTGAAAAATGGGGAGCTGACGTTATTCGCGACAGTGACGGAACAGAGCTTTCACCAGAGATCATAAATGCCGGATACGGTATTTATTCAACTATCTGTATTATAAGAGATCACAACGAGTGGGCAAAGCAGAACCTTGACAAGCTGCAGCAGACTTTCCTTATGACTGATCCTGTGGTAGCAGAGGGCAGCGAGCTTACAGTAGAGCTCATGAAGGACTTTTTTGACGAGCAGTTCAGAATAAACGATTCTGAGGAGTCAAAGGCATACTGGCAGGTATTCGACAGGACTACAAACGAGGAGGTAAAGGACTGGGAATATGCTGACGGTAAGGTAACTATAAAGAATATCACACCATGGCACAAGTACACCGTAAACTTCCTTGCGTACAGAATATGGGAAGAAATCTCGATGTATAACCATACAACAAATAACTGGGATAAGGAGCATCTTATGCAGATAGATCCGCGTTATCCCGAAACGCAGCAGTATATGATTGACTGGATGAAGAACTGGTGTGAAACACATCCGGCAACGACTGTAGTGCGTTTTACTTCAATGTTCTATAACTTTGTATGGATCTGGGGAGCGAACAGCAGAAACAGAGACAGATTCTCAGATTGGGCGTCATATGATTTCACAGTATCACCGCTGGCATTAAAGCAGTTTGAGGAAAAGTTTGGATATAAGATCACATCAGAGGACTTTATAAACAAGGGCGATCTTCACGCAACACATATGACCTGTGACAGCAAGAAGCTTGACTGGATGAAGTTCATAAACGATTTTGTTGTAGATTTCGGAAAGCAGCTTGTAGAGCTTGTTCATACATATGGTAAAAAGGCATACGTATTCTATGATGATTCATGGGTAGGCGTAGAGCCGTGGGGCGAAAGATTCAAGGATTTCGGCTTTGACGGACTTATCAAGTGCGTATTCAACGGCTTTGAGGCAAGACTCTGCGCCGGTGTTGACGCTGTAGAAACTCATGAAATACGTCTGCATCCGTATCTGTTCCCGGTAGGTCTTGGCGGCGCTCCGACATTTATGGAGGGCGGCAATCCTACGCTTGAGGCAAAGGGATATTGGAAGAACGTAAGACGCGCGCTTCTGCGTGACAAGATAGACAGAATTGGTCTTGGCGGATACCTTTCGCTTACTCTGCCGTTCCCGGATTTCAACGACTATATAGAAAAGATTGCTGATGAGTTCAGGCTTATAAAGGAATTCCACAATGCAGGCAAGCCGTATGTGCTTAAGCCAAGAGTAGCAGTTCTGACATTCTGGGGCAAGCTGCGTTCATGGACATGCTCAGGTCATTATCATGAGCATCCTGAGGTAGACCTTATTAATGTTATCGAGGCTCTTTCGGGCATGCCTCTTGATGTTGAGTTCATCTGCTTTGATGAGCTTAAGGAAAGAGGACTTGATGATTTTGATGTAGTTATAAACGCCGGCTTTGCAGGCAGCGCATGGTCGGGCGGCGAACAGTGGAAGGATGAAAAGGTCGTTACAATGCTTACGGAGTGGGTAGCAAAGGGCGGCGCATTCATAGGCGTGAACGAACCTTCGGCTGTATGCGGCTATGACACATATTTCAGAATGGCTCATGTTCTCGGCGTAAGCGAGGATACTGGCTCAAGGATCTGCCACGGCAAGTATTCATTCGAGACAGAGAACAGCGCGGCTGTTTGCGATGGTACAGAAATAGCTTCGCGCGGCAACATTTATATTACAGACGCTGATACAAGGGTGCTCATGGCAGACGGCGACAAGCCTGTTGTAACAATGCACAAGTTCGGCAAGGGTATGGGCGTTTATATGTCAAGCTTCAAGCATGGCGAGATAAACAACAGAACATTGCTTAACCTTATCCTTACAGCTGCCGGCGAGAGCCTTGACCAGCTGTACATGACAGATAACCTGTATACTGAGTGCTGCTACTATCCAGAGGGCAAGCAGCTTGTAATAATCAACAACTCAGATAAGGAGCAGAAAGCCAATGTAAATACAGAAGCGGGAGTAAAGGAAGCGATCCTTGCACCGTTCGATACATTTATAATTGAGCTTTGATAGAGCATATACAGCGGATATGATCCGCCCGCGAAAATGAATGTAGGGTTGGATATGATCCGCCCGCGAAAATGAATGTAGGGTTGGATATGATCCGCCCGCGAAAAATGAATGTAGGGGCGGATATGATCCGCCCGAAAAAGAACGCATGAGCCGTCCACAAGGGCGGCTTTTTTGCTGTAAAAATGATTTTTGCCAAACCGGAATAATAACGGTTAAAATTCCGCAGAATAGTTGAAAAAAGCGGGAATATATTATATAATTATATTTATGATACGGAGTGGTAATAAGCTGCTTTATATGATGCTGTCCGGAACAGGTCGGCATCAAACGCAGTTTTACAATTGCTTATAGATAAACAGGGAGGCGGAGCTATGATTTATGTAATGAGCGATATTCACGGTGAGTATGAGGCATACAGGGAGCTGCTCAGGAAAATGAGGTTTTCGGACCGCGACGAGCTTTTCATTCTTGGCGACTGCATAGACAGAGGACCGGAGCCTGTAAGGGTGCTCAAGGATATGATGCTGCGCCCCAATGTGTTTCCCATCATAGGCAATCATGAGTATATGGCGCTAAAGGTGCTCAGGCAGCTTATGAAGGAGATAACGGAGGAAAGCTGTAACGAGATCAAAAACAGCGCGCTTATGCAGGAGCTGCTGCTGTGGCAGCAGGACGGCGGCGCGGTAACGCTTGAGCAGTTCCAGAAGCTCGAGCTTGATGAAAGATACGACATTCTTGAATACCTTGAGGAGTTTTCGCTGTATGAGGAGGTCGAGGCAGGCGGAAAAAGCTTTGTGCTTGTCCATGCCGGGCTTGACAATTTTTCTGAGGAAAGAGAGCTTTCGGACTACAGCCTGCACGAGCTGATATTCAAGCCTGCCGATCTTGAAAGGGTATATTTTAAGGACAGGTATCTTGTGACTGGCCATCTGCCCACGCTTGCCGAGAAAGGGAACGAGGGAACAGTTATGATCAGGAACAATAATATTTCCATCGACTGCGGCAAGGTGTTCGGCGGCAGGCTCGCGGCGGTCTGCCTTGATGATTTGAAGGAGTTTTATGTATAGGGATAAAGCTATATACAGAAGATGAATGGCGGTGATAAATATTATTACTTATTACGAAATACGCAGACACAGTTTTTCAGTAAAAAATAATCGTGAAGATGTGAATTTCAGACCTCATATTCATTCTGATATTGAAATACTGTATATGCGATCCGGTAAGCAGTATATTACGGTCGAGGACAGGACCTACTGTCTTAACGAGGGCGATGCGGCAGTGATATTTCCGGAGGTGAATCACAGCTATGTAAGAAAGACCGAAGAAGGGCAGCCTGCAGATGAAATACTTATAATTTGTTCGGAAAAAATATATAAGACTTTTTTGGCGGATATAGGAAATTCAGAACCGGCAGATCCGATAATAAGAGCGGAAAAAATATCTGCTGATGCAAAATATGCTTTTTCTGTGATAGATAAAAGCACAAGCGCGGATATGCGTCTTGCATGGATAATAATAGTGATCCTGAACCTGATGCCGTGCCTTGAGCTGGAGCATAAAAAGCCGTTTCCGGTGGAGAGCATAAGCTACAAGATAGTAAAATATATCGAGGAAAACTTTACTGAGCCGATAACGATCGAAAGTGTAGCAAAGGCTCTTTCAATAAGCAGGAGCTATGTGTCAAGGATATTTTCTGAAAATGTAAAAATGAATTTCAGAAGATATGTAGGCGCGCTGAGGGCAGAATATGCGGCTAAGCTTATCCGAACAACTCAGGACAGCTTAACAGCCATATCAGAAAATTCAGGGTTTGAAAGTCAGAGCACATTCAACCGCACTTTCCGAAGTATATATGGTGTGACACCACGGGAATTCAGGAGAAATATTGAAAAATATTATAAAGCATAGTTAAGATAACACAAGGGGATAGGGAACGATCCTTTTGTGTTATTTTTGATTGGTTTTGAATAAAAAGCGAATGTTAATTGAGAGATAAACGGTGTATAATTTAATTATGAAAAACAGCTGCAATAAAAATAATTTGAAAGGAACTGTAAAAATGAGCGTTTATAAGATCTTTAAAAAGATGATATGTATTGCGGCAGCGCTATCAGTTGTTGGCGCAGCCTGTCCGGTACTGCCTGCTTATGCTGAACAGGCGGAGCAGGAAAAAGTGGACGGAACTACAGGCACGCCGCTTGGCGGATTTGGTGCAGGCGCGGTAAAGTTCAACGCTATGAACGGAAGCTTTGCGGCTGTCACATCAGCTCCGGCAGACCAGAACGACTATAAAAAAGAGGGAGAATCAAGATTTCAGTTTTATTCCTCAAATGGAGGAAAAACAGAAACAAGAGATGTCTTGACCGCGCAAAAGATTGACGGAAGATACTGCGATGACGCTGTGTGGCCTGAGCATATGGTGGATTTCGGCGAAATAAACGGGATAGAGATAAACATGACGGCATTTTCACCTCTTGACAGTGAGAACTATGAGCTTATGAGTATGCCGTATGCGTTTTATGAGCTGGAGCTCAGAAACAGCGGAAGCGATACTGCAGAGGCAGCCGCGGCTCTTTTGTGGGATACGTCTCAAGTGCCGCAAATAATAGATAACAAAGGCTTTGCAACCGATGGGCGCGCTGTGTTTGCCCAGTGTGACGGTGGGATAGTTTCAGCAGGAAGCGGAATTGAATTTTTTGAAACAGGCGTATGCGAAACGGGAATATCAGGAACAAAAAACAGAACTGCAGTTAAGGTGACGCTGGAGGCGGGCGAAACAAAAACTATCAGATTTGTGCTATCATGGTATGATAATTCTGATCCGGACGGCGCGTATTATCTTGGTATATACAATAACGCTGCGGAAATAGCCGGACTTGGACTTGAAAATTTCAGCGTTCTAAAAGCGAACGCCGACGAGCTTGTAAACAGAATGCGCGGCTCGGATATACCGGATTGGTTTGTTAATCAGTGCCTTAATTCACTTGTGAATATAAGCAATAACTCTATTTATAAAAGGGACGGAAGAACAGCGTTCGCTGAGGGGGAATGGACATGCTTCGGAACAATGGATCAGATGTGGCATGCGCGTCAGATAATAGATCTGCTTATACCTCAGTTTGCATGGCAGGAGCTTGAATACTGGGCAAGAACTCAGAGGAATGACGGTCAGATACATCATGATTTCAATTATATGGCTGACACCTCTGTAAAATATAAGCTTGTAGACTGGGATGACACAGAGCATGCCGATTACAGAAATATAGATAAATGGGTGGATCTGAATTGCGCGTTTATAATTTCTGTGTATGAAGCGTATATGCAGACAGGCAATGAGGAAAAACTGTCGTATTTCTTCCCATATATGAAAAAAGCCGGACAGAGAATATTTGATCAGGTTGAGCTGTATGGAGATCCGGAGTATCCGTATACATTCAAGGATTCGGAAAATTCATATGACGCCGGCGGTGACCCGAATGCGTATAATACGAGTATATCGGCTGTTGCATACCGGATAATGAATATAATGTGTGAAAAATGCGGAGATCAGGAGCTGGCGCAGAAATATGCTGAAGCTTATGAAACGGTAAAGGAATCCTACAGAAAAAAATATCTGGATAATAACTTCCCTACAGGAAGAATATCTGAATCATATTTTGCCGGACAATGGCTTTCAATACATCTGAGGCTTGGACAGATATGGACGCAGGAGGAAACGGATTATGTTCTTGAATGCCTTGACGATTATTATCATCCGCTTTACAAGACGCTTGGCTATCCGCAGGGCACATATGACGAATGGACGCCATATATGCTTACTCATTACGGCGGTCTGCTGCTCCATACACAGCGTCAGAGCCATTATGAGGCATTGCAGAAAGAATCGTATAACAGGCAGTTCAAGAACAGGAATTATGTGTTTAATCATCCTCTTGATATATTGCCGTCAGTCAGCACTGCAAATTATGCCGCAACAAATATAAGCGGAGACAAGCAGTATATATCGATCCCATCGATATGGCGAAACTATTATGATGTGATAGGCTATCAGCGCAACGCGGCAACTAAGGAGCTGTGGCTTGAGCCGATACTTCTGCCGGAGATGGATCACAAAATGACTGATGCGGCATATGTATCTCCGGAAGGATGGGGAACGATAAGCTGTGTTGAAACAGCCTCAGAGGGAAGCGAGGCGTATCAGAACAAGAATATAACGTTTAAGCCTGATAATGAAATATATGTAAGCACGCTTTATCTTGAGGATAATTTTGGCGATAGCGATATAAGCGTTAAAATAAACGGTGTGGAATATCCGTTTGAGCGCACAGGCGAGGGATATTCAAAAACGCTCGCTGTAGAGTATAATAACTATGTTACAGCAGAGGGGCTCAATATTGTTACAGAGGGTGATCCGGGCAAAGAGCCGCCTGCCGATCCTGAAAAGCCGGACGATATAGAAATTCCTCCGGTCACAGCCGAAATGAGCGCGTTTAAGACGATAGAAGCGGAGAAATATTCAAGCGCCGGAGGAATAAGCGTTGCGGAGGAAAACGGAATATCATATGTAACAGAATGTGACGATCAGGACTATGTAAAATATGACGGAGTCGGGTTTGAGGACGGAGCTAAGGCGATAAGGCTGAGGGTGCGCAGCAGTAAAAGCTCGCATATAGAGCTTGCATTAGGTCTTGTAAGCGGCGAGACAGTTCAGAACATAGAAATACCAAATACCGGCGGCGAGTGGCAGGAGATACGCTGCGAGCTTGACAGTGTGATCTCAGGTACAGATAATGTTGTGTTGAGATTCCGAACGAATGATGATGAAAGCGGCGGACTTGTTGATATTGACAGCTTTGTTTTCGAGTATAAATATCAGATACCAAATCAAAACTGGAGCGCGAGCGCGTCAAAAAATACTGACGCGGCAGGCAGCGCATTTGACAGAGACCCGGCTACAAGATGGAATTCTTCTTATCAGGAGGGGAATGAGTGGTATTTGCTTGATCTTGGAGATGTATATGAGTTCAACAAGATAAAGCTTGATAATACTGCCTCATCAAAGGATTATCCGCGCAGATACGAGGTATATGTGTCTGAGGACGGACAGAATTTCGGCAGCTGTATAGCCTCAGGAGCCGGAGCGGGCGGCGAAACGGATATAACATTTATAAGATGCAGCGCGAGATATATAAAAATATGCCAGACAGGTTCAGCCCCGTCAAATTACTGGTCGATCAATGAGATATATGTTTATAATAATGACGAGGAATATGGCGATGGGAACCAGACACCGCCGCCGGAGCAGTCAGACCCGACAGTTGATGAGTACACCTTTGCGGGCACAGAGCAGCAGCACCCCAGCGGCGCCGGATATTTTGATCTGGAAAGGTATAATACAGGAGAAAAGAGCGCGCGGCTGAATACGAATGATAATGTTTATGTTTTTGATGATGAAATAGACGAGGAAACAAGAAAGCTGTTTGCAGATGCTGATAACAGCTCAGCTATATCAAGATCGTATACCGGATATATGATAAATTATATTGGCTGCAGCGGAGCTTATAATATAAAGCCGGCTGTTACAACTGAGCTTAAAGCCGGAAAATACAAGCTTTATTATATAGGCGGAAACGCTAATGATATAACAGTGGGATTTGAAAACGGAAACGGAACGGCTGTATATGCGTCAAAACGCGATCTTGCAGACGGGCTGGTTCTGCATGAGTTCATGCTCAGCTTAAATGAGGACTACAGCGGCGATATAACCTTCTATAACAGCAGCACATGGCTGCCGGATCTGTATGCGGTAAAAATAGTGGATGCGTCAGAAACAAGGGCGGAGCTGGATACTGATACGGTATATACAGCCGACATGCTTACAAATAATATATCTGAGCACAGCACGGGCTGGTATACAGCTGATCCGGCGCTGACAGGAAATTATACAGAGGCAGGCGAGCCGTTCGGAAGTCTGGCAGATTTTGAAAACAAATACCGTTTCTATACTACAGCGGATATTACAAAGACGATCTATATTCCAGAGAAAGGAAGCTACAGGCTGGATCTTCTGATGAGGGAATATACCGGCAGAGGCTATACTGTAACACTTACAAACGGTGAAACAACAGAGGTTCTGGACTGTATTTCAAATCAGATAAAGATAGCAAAGCTTGAATCCGCGTCAAGCTCAGTCAATATGGGAATAGCATATGCTTATACAGGCGTGCTTGAGCCGGGTATATATTCACTCACGTTCACAGGAACAAAAGTAAATCTCTTTTTTGCTATGAATATGAGAATTAATGAAAGTGGGATTATATTTGATGTAGCGGAGCAGGAGGACGGCAGAATAAAAGCGGAGGTTAGAAATTCTACTGATACCGCAGTTAAGCTACAGCTTATAGCGGCATCATATAACAGTGACGGCACGCTTGATAGCGTTCAGCTTGGAACAGCTGCTGAATTGGAAGCGGGGGAAAAGACAGAAGAAAGCTTTGATATACCCGAGGACTGCTCCTATAGAATAATGCTTTGGGACGGCATGGGCACAATGAAACCGATAGATTATGCGAAGAAATAAGGATTTATATTTTAAGAATTAGATGTTAATTCGGATATTATCCGACAGATGTGTCAGCTGTTTAAATATCAGCAGAGCTAAATACGAGGCTGTGGCAAAGAGCTTGCTACAGCCTCTTTTTTATGGCGGTATTTACAAGCGCGCAGGGAGCTTGCGGGTTTGCTTTTAGGTGTGCAGCGGCCTGTAAAAAAGATGTTTTTTGGCGTGGCTGCCGCGTATTGTGATAACAGCGTATATACCCATAACAGCCGCCGCCATAGCGTTTGAAAGCGTTACCGCGTACCATATGCTGTCCACTCCCATGCCCAGAACGCTTTCGCATACGAACAGGACGGCAAAGCGGAAAAGCCACAGCCTTGCGGCGTTTATCGTCACTGTGGAAAGGGTGCGTCCCTGTCCTGTAAGGTAGCCCTTTGCCGAATCGTAAATACCGTTTGTCCAGGTCATTGCAGACATTATCGCGAGAAACCGCGCCGCGCTGTTTATTACCTCGGCGTCGGTCGAGAATATGCCTGCCGCCGCGTGCGATATGGAATTTCGAGACAGCACAAAGCCGGTAGCCGCGAGCAGACCAACCATCATTATCATACCGGCTGTCATTGACTGTATGCCGCGCTTTCTCATTCCCGCGCCCTTAGTCTGACCGGATATTATAGAGACCGCGTTCGACATAGCAGTCGATGGCGTGGAAACTATGCCGTTTAGCTTGTTGCCTATGCCGTATGCCGCAACTGCTATTGTTCCGTAATCCATAACGTTCTTGTTCATAAGCACAAATCCGAACTGCATTGCTGAATTGCCAATGCCCATAGGCAGTCCGGTTTTTATAATGTCAAGAATCGTTTTCCTGTCCGGTCTTATCCGCAGCGGTGTTATTCTCAGCTGAGCGTCCTTTCTGGTAAGGAAATACATTGCAAGCGCGGCGCACGGTATCTTTGATATTACAGTCGCCACAGCCGCGCCGCCAACTCCCCAGCCAAAAACAGCAATAAACAGCGGATCAAGTATCATATTTACAGCTATGCCCACAAAATTGAGCGCGAGCGGCTTTCCCGTCCTGCCAGCTGAATTGTGGACGGAGGTGTACACATTCACCGCATATATCAGCGGTATATCCGCGCTCATTATCCTTTGATACAGCACAGCGTAGTCATATACCGTGCCCTGCGCGCCCATTCCGCTTATCATCGCGCCGCAGCCGAAAAACAGTATAAGTCCTGCTATGACCGAAAATGACATGAGCATAAGAAATACCTGGTTAGCGGTGTCGGAGCTTTCTTTCATATCTCCCGCGCCGAAGCACTGCGAAAGAATGACCGAGCCTCCGGCTGTAAGCCCTCCGCCAAAGCTCGTTATAACATTCTGCAGCGGCGAAACAAGCGTTATTGCAGCCATGGAATCGGCGTTAAGCCTGCCGAGCCAGTAGGTGTCGGTAAGATTATAAAAGGTTTGCAGCAGGTTGTTCAGCATTATAGGCACTGCAAGCATTATAAGAGCTTTGTATACGCTGCCCTCAAGCAGTTTTTTGTCTTTCAAGATGATCCCCCCTGTGTTATGATGTGAATTAGTATATCATAATATTTTGCTATTGACTATAATAATATTATGGTATATAATAAAAAACAGGAAAATATTATGATGGGCTGGTTTTGGAATGGATATAACTATAACTAAAAGAAAACAAAAGCCGCTTTCGGAGATGCCTCGCGAGCATTTCCATCAGGGCAGGGGCGAGCTGTATTATCTTTGTGAGGGCAGACGCAGGATGTTTGTTGGCAGCACGCTGTATACCTTAAGCGCGGGCGATGTTATGTATATACCGCCCGGCTGTTTGCACAGGGTCTCGTATAATGATAAAAATGAGGCGGAGCGGTACGTTCTGACGTTCCCGGACGGAGCTGTACAGCCGGGGCTGTTTCCCGTTTCCGAGGCTCTTTTTAACGCGCGCGAATGCCCTCAGGCAGAGCGGCTGCTCGAGTGGATACTTACGGAGTATGAGTCCGGTAAACAGTATGCTGACGAGATGGTGTCAGCGCTTTTTGGAGCGCTGATGATAACTGTGGCGCGGCTGCCGGGGTCTGTCAGCTCCTCTGCCGTGCGCTGCACTGAGGAAGAACAGATACAGCGCGCCGCGCAGTATATCGCAATGCACCCTGACCGCAGGATCACTCTTGACGAGGCGGCGCGGTACGCCGGATTTTCGCGCACATATTTTTCACGCCGATTCAAGGAGGTGACCGGTTTCGGGTTCAGCGATTATCTTACAGCCGTAAGGCTCGATAAGGCTGCCGAGCTGCTCCGCCGCGGCGATGCATCTGTGACCGAAACAGCATATCAATGCGGTTTTAACGACAGCAATTATTTTGCGGCGGTGTTCAAAAAGCATTTCGGTGTAACTCCGCACCGGTTCAGAAAAAGATGCTCAAACACGCCGATGTTGTGATATCATCAAGGGGACATATATTTGTATAAATTTCATAAAATTTAGTTTCAAAGTTTGGAGATATAGCCGAAAATAAATATTTTTGGTTAAAACATACAATAAATATAGACAAATAGTAAAAAAAAGTATTACAATATATATATCAACAGCCATAAGGCATTTACAGGTAGTGTAAAGTAAAATATGAAAAACTACAGAAAACCTTAATCCCTTTGTGCAACATTTTATCATGCTCAAAAATGCTTGTAAAGCCTGAAATTAACGGGCTTTCAGCCCGGGCTTGACAACCATTTTGAGCATGATGTTAGGATATTACAAAGGGAAATAAGGGGAGGTGATCGTCATTTTGCACAAATAGACGCTACAACCCGCATAGCTGCTAAGGTTTTCATAGTAATACGTAAAAACACTTTACACTACCTATCATGATCGGGAGGAAAGCATTATGGAAAGATATGATATGCCAAAAATCGAGATAGATTATTTTGAAAGAGAATCAGTGATAACCTCATCCGGAGATTCCAATGCTGCTGATGAGGAAAAAAACGGTTTGAACGCGTCGATCACAACTAATGTTGGAACGCTTTTCGGAAAACAACAATAAAATATAAAAAACAGCTTCGTTCCGGACAGCCGGAACGGAGCTGTTTTGATTATAGCGGCAAAACTCGCCGCTATTGAGTTATGTATCCGCATTCCTCCATACATTTTATCACATGCTGCTGACGCTGCCGGGCAAGCTCCGGGTTTACGTCAAGCGAATATACCGACGGGGCGTTCGGTATGCCGGCAAGCAGCGTGCATTCATCAAACGTCATGCTTACAGGCTCTTTGCCGAAATACCCTTCTGCGGCGTCATAGATGCAGTAATAGCCGCTGCCATAATATATGCCGTTTACATAGAATTCGAGTATATCTTTCTTTTCGTATTCTTTTTCAAGCCTGACGGCTAAAAAGATCTCAGCTATTTTTCTTGTGAGCGTATCGTCATTTCTGAAATAGATATTCTTGATAAGCTGCTGGGATATCGTGCTGCCGCCCTCAAGAAATTCGCGCGCCCTGATGTCGTTGTAAACTGCCCTCGCTGTGCCTATTATGTCAAACCCGCCGTGCTTATAAAAGCGCCTGTCCTCCACGGCGACTACAGCGTCAAAATACACGGAGGGTATATCTTCATATTCGGTGTAGTGCTCCTTTGAGCAAAGCTGAGCTATAGCCTTCTCAAGCGGCAGCTCCGACAATGCCGAACGGTATTTGTCATAGCCCTTTTTGGCAAAGAAAGCTCCGCAAAGCATCAGCACAATGAGTATGAGCAGAAATAATCTTTTTAAAAACTTCATAGCCTCACCTCATCTGCCGCTTTTCCCGATATACAGCGGTTTACGGTCTCCGCGTCAGGCATAGCCTTTATTCCTTTGTGTTTTACCATAGTATTATCCTCCCAAATGATTATAGTATCAGTCGTGATACAGCGTTAAAGCGTAACAAAAAAGCAGCGCCGGATACAGAGCGATAATATTCAAGAAACGGACGCAGGATCGATCTTGAGGTTTCTATCATATCATTGCTCTTTCCTGCTGTTCAATTAGATTATAACATATATTTATTTGCTTTTCAAGCAAAATGGAGCTTTATAATATTTCTTTTCTTACTTATAGGCTGATCTGAGAAAATTTAGCTTGAATGGCAATAACAGTTATGATATAATTATAGTGATATATAATTGAAAGAGAGGTGCGGTATAATGAAAAAGGGATATTTAGCAGGAGTTATGACCGGGGCGGTAGTGTTCGGAGCTGCTGGAGCATGGGCAGGACAGTATATGGCGGTAAGCAATCCTTTCCCGGTCCTGCTCAACGGCGAGAGCATAAGCCTGGAGGGCTATAACATAAACGACAGCACATATTTTAAGCTGAGAGATATTGCCGATGCTGTGGGCGGATTTGATGTGGATTTTAAGAATAATACAATACAGCTTTCAAAGGACGGATATGTATACCCCGACGCTCCGGCAGAGCTTGTGAGCGGTATGACCGATCATCAGATCTATATGTTGAATATTTTCCTCAGCAACTTCAGCGAGCTTGATATTAACAGCTTTGACGTGCATTCAGCCACAAGGGAGCAGCTTATATATTTCGGCTGCCTGCATAATTCAAGGAACTACACAGCCGCCGCGACAGGCATTTCTGAGGAGGAGGCTTTGAGGTATCTTGAGCCTGACGACTATATCAACGCATATTATAAGGTGTCGGGTCAGGCTGTTTCAGAAACTGTGGACAGGTATATCGGGCTGAGTGTCGAGCATGGCACGGCGTCATATAATGAGGAATGGTTCACGCGTGATTTTGTCTATGACGGAGGATATTATTATTTCGATTCCGGAGAGGAGGGCGACGCATCAAGAACGTTCTCTATAGCCGATACGATGTATGATAACGGCGACGGCACATATACCGTAGGCTTTACGAATTACTATTCAGGTTATCAGGAGGTGCTTGACGTCTGCTATCAGCTGACTAATAAGACCGTAGGCGATTACAGCGACAAGCTTCACAGGAGCGGGAGCGGCACGGCTGTCGTTACTCCGTACAACTATAACGGAAACGACACCTACAGGCTCATATCAATTGAATATTGATACTTATCAGGCGGCAATGCTCAACGGGCTTGCCGCCTCTTTTTTTTGTTCGCATATAAAGATATTACAGTATAATGTCAAACATAATTCATTACAATTGCGGCTGTTTTTGTGTATAATTAGCTTATAGAAAGAGCACGGAAAACGGATCCGCCGTGCTGTATTGTTTAGCAGCATAAAGAGAAACAGGAGGAAAAGAATATGTCAGTTATAAAACGGATGATAGCAGCGGCGGCAGTGGCTGCGATCTCATTGACGGCGTTTGCGGCGTTAGCCTATGAGTCGAACCCTGATGCCGGACTGTTGGCGGCAGAGGATTTTGAAGATGCTGCCGAGGGCTGGAGCGCTGCGCCTGCAAGCAGTATGACTATTGATGATATACGCGTCACGGAAACCGAAAAGGATCCGGCTGATACGGTCATATATGGCGCTGATTCAGCGGAATACAGCGAAACAGCCGGCAAATATACAGTGTCATACGGAATAGACAACTTTGCAAATGAACAGGTAATAACTGTCGACGGAGAAGATGCGCCAAAGCAGTACCGCTATAAGCTGGTTGACCTTGATTTCGAGGACAGCAGCGATGATATGTGGGGCTTTAATAAGAGCGGATCGGGCTTTGATGTATGCCTGAATAACGGCATGCTCCAATTCAAGGGCGGAAACGGCACGTCATCTCCGGGCGTGTCACAGTTTGATATACCTTCTGAGGATATGGGCGAAAGGTTCACCATAGATATGGATATTTATCATCCGCTTGCCGAGTCGGGCGATACATTTATCAGATTTACTGATGACAATAACAAGGATATATTCTCATTCTATCTGCGCGAGTCAGCGTCCGCGGCTAATATAGAGGGAAAAACGATGCGCTATGGCTTTAGTACCGCGCTTGGCTCTAACTCGCTTAATAACGGCGCTAACGGCAGCGCGAAATATACAACCACTGCCGAAACTGGCAGCATAGGGCCTAACGGCATAGTCTACAGCGTACATTCCGAAATGAATTTTGGGAATAAAACACAGAGATTGACTGTGAAAAATAAGGAAACAGGCGAAACGCTGCTCGATAAGGAAAGCGTGATCAAAAATGCTCAGGGCTTGTCATGCCTTAAGATAGGGCTTGGCTATGCCTCCTCTGGCTATGAGGGAGTGTATATAGATGATCTTGTCATAACAGCTGAGCCGAAAAAGGATATAATGATAAAAGGCTTTGAGATGATAAAGGGGAATATCTCATCTGAAATAGTCAACCTCAGCGGAAAAGAACAAGATCTTGTGTTGGCGTACGCTGTTTATAACGAGGATGGAACATTGCGTTCTTTGGATTATAAAAATGAGCTCCTCGGCAGCGAGCAGGGGTCAAATTCTGTTGAGTTTACAGGCAGTAGAGAATATGATCCTGCAAATTTGAATGAAGTAAATTTATATGTATGGGAGAGCGGTACTATGCGACCAATGACTGAAACTGTATCGGTAACTGACAGCGGAAACGAATTTGATATTGCGGCGATGGTGCAGAAAGTGCCAAAATCAAATCAGCTGCTTGACGAGGGGTATTATACCTGGTGCGGTTCCTATATTAAGGGCGATGACGGAAAGTATCATGTGTTCTATTCACGCTGGAAGCTTGAATACGGATTTGTGCCGGGTTGGGTATCGCATTCGGAAATAGCTCACGCTGTGTCAGATAATATCGATGGTCCATATGTGTTCAATGAGGTCGTGATAGGCGCGCGCGGCAGAGAATACTGGGACGGCACAACAGCGCATAATCCGTATATAATCGAAAAGGACGGAAAGTATTATCTGTATTATATGGGAACGATCGCTCCCGAGGGTACTGCTGAGACTCCGTCATCATACTCGCCGCAGTGGTATGAGTATCGGAACAGGCAGCAGATAGGAGTTGCCGTAAGCGACAGCCTTGACGGCCCGTGGACAAGGCTTGACGAGCCTGTGCTCGCGCCTGACACTGAGCCGAATGAGGACGGAACATCTAAATGGGACAGCATGATGGTGTCAAATCCGGCGCTCACAGTCATGCCCGACGGCAGGATACTTTTGATCTACAAGGGGTTCAGGATACTACAGGCGGCGACACCTCTAAAAAGAACGGCGTTGTAAAGATAGGCGTTGCTATAGCAGATGATCCAACTGGACCGTTCATAAGACAGGATGGGCTTATATTCGAGGGCAAGGGAACTCTTGCGGCGGAGGATCCGTTTGTATGGTATTCAGAAAAAAATGAAAAATATTATGCCGTAGTGCGCGATGCCGCGGCAAGCTTTACCGGAATAGACGGAGCGCTGGTGCTGTTTGAGTCTGACAACGGCATCACCGATTGGCTGCCGGCTAAGAATATGCTTGTGCTTGACAATTATATCACATGGGAGAACGGCACAACAAACAACAGCCGCGTTGAAAGACCATGGTTGATGTTTGATGAAAATGGCGATCCTGTAATGCTTTTCGGCGCAACAAGGATCAACAACAACGAAAGCTTTACAACTAATGTGTTTATACCGCTGAGAGCGGAATAAGCAGTTACAAAACAGGGCTGTATCATAGCTTGGCAAAAGGATACAGCCCTGATGACGGCAAGGAGGATCAAAATGAATTTAAAAAGAATAACAGCTATTATTACAGCCGCGGCTGCTGCTTTGAGCATACAGCTGTGCTGTATCAGCGCGGAAAAAACAGTCCTTGAGCCGCTTTTTGAGGAAAGCTTTGAAAACGGGCTTGACGGCTGGACTGTTCAGGATAATGAAAGCTGCACTATTGCAACACAGGACGGAAACAGCGCGCTATCACTTAACGCCGCTCACAATAAAAGCGCAATATGCGTTAACAGCGAGTTTTACGGCTCGGATTACAGAATCAGCGCGCGGATAAAGCCGGAGCAGACACTGCAGTATTTTTCAGGCGGCATAGTGTTCATGTATGAGGATGAGAATAATTATCTGATGTTCCGCTTTGCAGGAACAAGATCATCAGACCGCGGCTATGAACTGTATAAGTGGGAGAACGGCAGCGCGTTAAGGTTATCTGAAAAGAAAACGGATAATTTTTCGGTGAATGCTTGGCATGATGTGGATATAGATGTGATTGACGGCTGTATCAGTGTCGATGTGGACGGGAACTGCGTTTTTGACGGTGTATATGCCAGGAAAAAGCCGTCTGCAGGAGTGATCGGAGCAAGGGTGTATGCAGGAAAAATACTTGTTGATGATATTTCGGTATACAGCATAACCTATCCGCAGGATTCGGTGTTAATTGAGAGCGCGGAGCAGGCAGAGCTTGCTCCGGCGGAAAACTGGCAGGAATGCGCGGGTATGGATCATGACGGCGGCAGCGCGTACGCATCAGAGAGCAAAAACAGCACTGCTGTATGGAGCGGATACCCTTATTTGCTTGAGGCGGGCGAACGGGCGGTTTACACTGTAGATACATGGGTGCCGGAGGAGTCAGGAGCGTTTGCTGAATTTAAAATAACAACGTCAGCCGGAGTATGGACAAGGCGTGTGGATCAGAGCGGAAACGGCTGGGTAAGGCTTGCGGCTGTTGAGGCTGCGGGCGAGACCGCTGTGACGGTCTCAATGCGCACAACAGAAAATAAGAGAACATATGCCACCTCAATAAGATTTGTCAAGGGTATTTCGGAGGCTGATGCCCCGGACACTGTCAGCAGCGAAACGGATACGGAAACAACGGCTATTTTTCTTAATCAGTCCGGTTTTGACACGGAGAGTGTAAAACGCGCAACTGTTACAAATGTTTCTGATGGCACGGGCTTTTCAGTCATTGAAAAGGAAAGCGGAGAAACGGTATACAGTGGAACGGTAATAGGTTCTATTGCTGATTTTTCAGAGCTTGCGCCCGAGTGCGCAAAGGAATACTATCTTGTCTGCAGCGGAGCGCAGTCTTATGATTTTACGATAGCGAAGAATTTTATCGAGCGCATAAGCGTGCCGGTCGCTCTCGACTTTATGGAGCAGTCGCGCTGTGATAAGTGGGAGCGAGGCAGAAAGGGTATAGGCTGGCGCGATTCACATCAGTTCTCGTTCGAGATGAACTCGCTTGTATTGCAGTATATGTCAAATCCCGCTCTGTATGAAAATCTGCCTTATGATGTTTACAGAGTAGGGGACACCGAATTTGAATCGCTGCGCACTCAGGATGAGCCGAACATAGTCTGGCTTATGAAATTTGCCGCGGAGGTGTATTATAAAAACCATGTAATAGACGGACATGCGCTGCATCCTCTGATCAAGGAACAGATGGCGTATTTTCTCTACCTATATCCGTATATAAGCGACTATGTTTCTTATGAGGACTACATCAGGTTCAGAGATATGACAATGGATGTGTGGGGGGATCCTGACGAAACCGGAGCGGTGGTATATTATAATGTCCCCGGTGAGCAATACGACCTCTTTGCGGTACAAAAAACAATAGGCACAATAAAGGGTTCATATCCTCCCGGGCATTCGGTTCTTCCTAGTCTGCTAATGTACGAGGTGGCTAAGCGCGACGGTATCGAGGGCGCAGAACGGTATTTTGAGGCGGCATACAGCAACTGTGAATATCTTATCAATGAGATAGATATTACCGATCCGGTGTATTCAAAGGGACAGAGAATGAGCGAACGAGTGCTTATGGAGGGCTTGGCATATTTTGAGCTGATGTATCCTGAAAGAGCCCCCGAGGGTCTTTATGATACTATAGAATACTGGACTGCAAAGATGATTGCGCGCTCAGATAACCTGTGGGATATGAGAATGGCGTCATCGGTAATGGCGGGTGATGACAAGGATTATTGGACAGGGGCTGCGTTTGCAAAGGATGCAGGGCAGTCGTCTGATCTTATGAACGAGCCTGGAAATGAAATAGGATTTCAGGCTGCTGCCTATGCCGCCGCTATGGCTTTGGAGGACGAGGAAAGAGCGGAACGCATAAAGGTGATAGGCGATGCAGGGCGCGACAATATGTTTGGCAGAAATCCGCAGGGAATGATGTATTTTCATGACGCTGTAACTGATATTGAGGGCGCGGATTTAGGCTGGCCGTCTAAGTTCCCGGATGTGGGCAACGGCGTTCTCGGCGAGGTGCCGGGAAGGATCGACGCATCTCCTAAGGAGGACGCATATCCTTTCGATCCTGACGCCGATTATGGCTATGTTGAGGGCTGGGTTGCGTATAATACCGCTTGGAATGAGGCTATAGCATATTCCTCGGCAGATAATATTAGCATTGAAACAGACAAATCGAGCGCGGCGCCGGGTACAGTGGTAAAAATCAAACTGAGAGCGCCTGTAAATATAGATTATGAAAAGCAGGAAAAAGCGTTTGTATACGTAAGCGAGGACGGCGGTTCAAAAACTAAGTTGACGCTCACTGAAGAAAATGAGGACAGCTATTATTTTGTAGGCGAATATGTTATGCCCGAAAATGTTTCTGAAACAGTATTCTCATATGGGATAGGCCATTTTGAGAGGAGTGCAGGTATAAGCGCAGCTGAGGCGGAGGAAATAGAGATATTGAGCTTTTCGGAAGATAACGGCAGAATAAGCGCGGCTATAGCAGGAAATGCGGAAAATGTTTTGATAACTGCCGCCGCATATAGCCGCGGCGAGCTGGTGGAGCTGAAAACTGCTGTGGCGGATATTTGCGGCAGGTACGAGCATTCAGAAATGTTGACAGCAGAGCATGATACTGTCAAGCTGTTCATTTGGAACAGTAGTATGAGACCGTATACTGATGTGAAAGAAATAGCTGTAGAATAAATACTTTAAAAACTCTATTTATGTTACAAACGAAGCTCACCATTTTACGTATCCCCGTACGCTTTCGGGGAATGGGGCTTTGCCCACTTTGTTTCGTACGTTCTGTACTATTTATTTCTAAAACCACTAAGGCTGCTGCAAGCTCGTCGAGTTTGCAGCAGCCTCTTTTTGGACGCTTTAGCTTGACAAAACCACTGGTTATACCAGTGGTAAACAAAAATACTTTAGTATATGAAAACCTCATGTTATAATAGTAATAGATTTGGCGATCGCATTACTAAAATAACAGGAGGTTTTTTACATGAAAAATGAAATAAGACACTTAGAACATTCAACCTATAGGTGCCAGTATCATATAGTATTTGCTCCGAAATATAGGAGAAAAGTAATATATGGCCAACTGAGAGCGGAAATAGGAAAGATACTGAGAAAGCTTTGCGAAGAAAAGAAAGTAGAATTAATAGAAGCAGAAGCATGCCCAGATCATATTCATAT
>CALXSS010000020.1 GCA_944391225.1 uncultured Clostridia bacterium | reverse complement strand
CCCGAATGCTTTTTGAAAAAGGCTGAGAAGTGCTGTATCGACTTGAACCCGCAGGACATCATAACATACGGTATGTTATAGCCCGTGCTGAGCAGACGCTTAGCCTTGTTGAAGCGGTACTCATAAAGCTCGTCCATAGGCGTTTTTTTGAACAGCTTTTTATACATCGTGTAATACTGTGAAACGCTCATATTGGCGCGCGCCGCCATCATCTTGGCATCCCAGAATATGCCCGAGCTTGCGAGCACTGCAAGCCGTGTCATCTCTATAGCCTCGCCGGAGTTCCCGTATATAGGCGGATATTCCTCGCTGTGCAGCTGCTCGTATATAGTCATAAGCAGCATAGCAAGGCAGATCGAGCGCGACTCGTCCGAAAGAGGATGGTTCATAAGCTGCTTGTAGTTCATGTCGAGAAAAAGCTTGTCTATAGATCCCATATCGCGCAGCGTGAACGGGATGAAATACGGAAGATCAAGCTTGTTCATAAAATCCTCGTCAGCCTCAAACATGGCGAGCGAGTGTGTAAATTCGCTGCCTATGCCTTTGTTACATTTGGGTATATGCGGAGGTGTTATATACAGAGTGTCCGGCTGAGCTGCTATCATTTTTCCGTTAATGTCCATTACTTCCATTTTTGACTTGAAATGATGTATGTAATAAAGCTCAGAGCCGTTCGGATAATCCTGTACAGTTTTTGTTTCTACCTTTCTGTAAAACAAGGTTTTGCAGTTTACAAGCATACCTTTCACCTCCTGTATTTGTTGCTTACAATTATAGCATAATTAAGATGGCAAATCAAGTAAATTGAAAAGAAATTTAATTGTGATTATTGAAAATTTAATTCTGATTATTTTTTTGCTAAAAACTGTAGAAATAGCAATATATCGGCGATGCGTCAGCCTTATCCGCATAAGCACGCGGTGGCTGTACTGTATTTTTGAAGTTGCAATTTAGCTAAGTTTGTGTTATAATATATCCATTGACGAAATCGGAGAACGCATAACGGAAACAGAGAATAAACAAGGAAGGAGAAATATTGCTATGGATGAAAGACTTGATCCCACATTGACCTATAAGACGGAATACGAGGAGTGGTGCCGCCGCGGCTGTGAAAAGGCGCGCAGTGCGATGGAGAGTTTTGAGGATACGGAAGAGGAATTATCATAAGCAATGAGGATACGCAGATACAGCTCCGCAGACATCAGTGAGATGGCGGAGCTTTTTTACAACACCGTGCATAATGTTAATTCGCGCGATTATACGGACGAGCAGACAGCGGTATGGGCGCCGAGGGAGCGGGATATGGCTGAGTGGGACAGCTCGTTTTTAAAGCATGATACTCTTGTGGCAGAGGATAACGGAGTGATGATCGGTTTTGCCGATATGGACGATACAGGGTACCTTGACAGGCTGTATGTGCACTGTGAACATCAGCGCGAGGGTATAGGAACGGCTCTGACAGCCGCCCTTGAGGAGCGGGCAAAAAGCAGAGGGATATATCATTTTACAGTGTACGCCTCAATTACCGCCCTGCCGTTCTTTGAGAGGATGGGCTACAGCGTAGTATTTGAAAACACCGTAGAGCGCGGCGGTGTAACAATGAAGAATTACAGAATGGAAAAGCATATCCCGTCAGGCGGCTGAGCTCTGGTGGGATATGCTTTTATAATACTCTTTTTTATTTGAACTGTGATCTATACATTCCGCTGTATATGCCGTCCTTTTTCAGCAGCTCCTCGTGAGTTCCGCATTCGGCTATGTCGCCGCCGCGAATTACGAGTATCATATCGGCGTTCTGTATAGTGGAGAGCCTGTGCGCTATAACAAAGCTTGTTCTGCCCTCCATAAGCTTGTTCATGGATTCCTGTATCTGCAGCTCGGTGCGCGTGTCGACGTTCGATGTAGCCTCGTCAAGTATGAGCATTGGCGAGTTCAGCAGCATTGCGCGCGCTATGGTTATAAGCTGCTTTTGTCCTTTGGAGATGTTAACGCCCTCGTCGCTTATAACAGTGTCGTAGCCGTCGGGGAGAGATGATATATACTCATGTATATTTACAGCCTTTGCGGCGCTTATAACGGCGTCTCTGTCAGCTCCGTCGCTGCCGTAGGCTATGTTCTCGGCTATCGTTCCGCCGAAAAGCCAGGTATCCTGCAGCACCATTGTGAACGTGCGGCGCAGGCTTTTTCTTGTAAGCGTGCGTATGTCCCTGCCGTCAAGATAAATAGCCCCGCTGTTAACGTCATAAAAGCGCATAAGCAGATTGATCATCGTTGTCTTTCCCGCGCCTGTAGGACCTACTATGGCAACTGTGCTGCCGGGCTTTACTTCAAAGCTCAGGTCATGGATTATTTCCTTTTCGCCGTAGCCGAATTTTACGTGGTCAAAGCGGATGCTTCCCTTTATATCGGCAATATCTTCCGCGTTCGGAGCGTCAGCCTTTTCGGGCAGCTCGTCAATAAGCGAGAACACTCGCTCCGCTGCCGCGAATGCCGATTGCAGCTCGCTCAGAATGTTGGCAGCCTCGTTTATCGGCCCTGAAAACTTCCTTGAATAAAGCACGAATGCCGAAACATCGCCAAGCGTCATCATGCTGAACAGATAGAATATAGCTCCGCCCGCGCTCACAAGCACAAGCGAGAGGTTGTTTATAAAGTTTACAGACGGACCTACCGTGCTGCCGTAATAGTCCGCGTTGTAGTATGCCTGCGCGGCGTCGGTATTTACGCGGTCAAAGCGTTCTATCATAGCATTTTCGCGCCTGTACGCCTTTATTGTTTTAAGCCCTGATACCATTTCCTCCGAGAATCCGTTCAGCTCGCCGAGCTTTCTGGAGCGTATCCGGAACAGAGGTCTTACCTTTGCGGTGCGCAGCTTTGTAAATACTATCGTTACAGGTATAGTCACGGCGAAAACAAGCAGCAGCTTAGGCGAGATGAACAGCATTCCCAGGAACGAGCCGCCTACTGTTATAACGCTGGTGCATATCTGTAAAAGATCGTTTGAAAGCGAGGCGTTTACTGTGTCTATATCATACGATATGCGGCTGATTATATCGCCTGTGTGAGTGCTGTCGAAAAAGCCTACAGGCAGATCGAGCAGCTTGTCAAAAAGATCCTTGCGCATTTTGTAAACGATATTCTGGCTCAGCTTTATCATAAGCCTTGAAAGTATAAAGGAGAGCACTGACGATACGATGTAAAATACAAGCATAAGCGCGCAGTAGAAAAACACGCTTTTAAAGTCTACCATGCCCTTGCCCGGTTCAATAGCGTTTATAGCCCGTCCCGAAAGAGCCGGACCCAGCAGCGCAAGAACATTGCTTGAGATGGTCAGGAATACCGCAGCTGCCACAAGCCATTTGAAATGGTAGATATATTTCCAGAGCCGCGACAGTATGTATTTTTTGTTTACCGGCTTTTTCTGATGCTTACTCATCATCCGCGCCTCCCTCCATCATATCTTCGCCCATCTGTGAATCAGCGATAAGCTTGTATTCATCACAGGTATTGAGCAGCTCCTCGTGCGTGCCTGCTCCGACTATTTTTCCGCCGTCCATTACAAGTATCAGATCGGCGTGGCTTATGGAGCTTACACGCTGAGCCACTATTATGGTAGTTGTTTCGAAATAGTTTTCATTTACCGCGTTTCTGAGCTGCGCGTCGGTTTTGTAGTCGAGCGCGCTTGAGGAATCGTCAAGAATAAGTATCTCAGGATCAGCCGCGAGCGCGCGGGATATGAGTATCCTCTGGCGCTGTCCGCCGCTCACATTCGTGCCGCGGGCTGTGAGCATGTGGTTGAGTCCCTTGTCAAGCTCGTCCACGAATTCAAACGCCTGCGCGTTCTTGATGCTCTCGAGCACTTCGCGCTCGCCTATGTGTCTGCCGAATACGATGTTTTCCTCTATCGTATCGGAAAGAATAAAATCGTTCTGGAATACTATTCCGAATTTGCTGCGCAGCCTGTCAAGCGAGAGTGAGCGCACATCATCACCGTCTATCCTTACGGTACCCGCATCTGCGTCATAAAAACGCAGCAGCAGCTGGATAAGCGTGGATTTTCCACAGCCTGTTGGACCTATAATGCCGAGCGTCTGCCCCTTTTTAAGCGAAAAGCTTATGTTTTTAAGCTGAGGCACAGCTCCCGGACCGCTGTAGGAAAAGGATACGTCCTCAAAATCTATAAAGCCGCCCGTGTTTTTGTGATCCGGCGCGCCTGTTGTAAATTCATCGGGGCTGTCAAGCACGCGGCTTATTCTGTTAGCAGAAGCCGAGCCCTGTGATACTATCATAAATATCCTGTTTACTGAGAGCAGGGCGTTGAGGATTATTGTAAAGTAGGTCATGAACGCTATTATTTTACCCGTTTGGCTTATTCCGGCGTTTACGCGGAACGCGCCCACAAGTATAACGAAGGTCAGTCCGGCGTTCAGGAAAAGGTTCATCGCAGGGTTGGATATTGCCATATTGTATTTGGCGCTCTTTTCTGCCGCCACAACATCGCTGTTCACCTTTCCGAATCTGTCCTTTTCATAGTCTGTTTTGGAAAGCGCCTTGATAACGCGTATACCGGCAACGTTTTCGCGCACTATCCTGACCATTCGGTCTATCTGCCGCTGCAGGGCGGTGTAGAGCTTCACGCCCTTTTTCGCTACCGACCATACTATGAACGCGAGCGGAGGTATAGTGCACAGCATTACAAGCGTCAGCACCGGCTCAAGCGTCATTGTAACTATTATTCCGCCTACGAGCAGTATCGGCGCGCGAACGCCCATTCGCTGTATCATGCCTATCATCTGGTGAATATTATAGGTATCGGTGGACAATCTTGAAATAAGAGACGGCAGTGTAAATTCATCTGTCTGCCTGCATGAAAGATGTGTTATCTTGGAAAAAAGATCGTGCCTGATCTTGAGTGTGGTATCTCGCGCTATAGCTGACGCCATTCTGTTGGCAATAACGTTGCCGAGCAGCGCGCATATCGAGCATATGACCATGATGAAGCCCCATAGAATAATAAGCCGGACGCTTTTTTGCGGGACGACCGTGTCTATCATATAGGCGAGTATCCAAGGGATAACAAGATCCATAAGAGTGCCTATAGTTTTAATGGTAAGACCTGCAAAAATTCGTTTGAGCTTGGGCTTCAGGTATATAAAGATCCGTTTCATTTTGTTTCTGAGCGCCTCCCTTGTGCATTTCTCCCCTTGTTTATTATTATATATTGTATCACAACAAATTTGCAAAATCCATTAGCATTGTATACAATTTAAGGTCATTAGAACAGGCTGTAAATCTTAAAAGTATGTAAGAAATAATTTACATTAACATGGTTGCAGAATATTTATTTAGGGTATATACTGTATCAGGGTGATGATCATGGATACAATCGAGGCTGCTATTATTATAGCCGCGTGCTGCGCGTGCATAGTGTTAGGTATAGTTTACAGAAAAGCGGGCATGCTTATAAAGATAACGCTTGACAGGATCGGTATTTCTTTTATTATAATTTTAGGCTTATACAGCTGGGCAAAGGGTTATGGATACGGCGTATTCACTGCGGTAGGTGCGTTTATCGGCAGTATTATAGGCTCTGTATTCAGCGACATGCTCGCCTGTCCCGAATGCGGCAGACGTTATGGTTTACGCATCTGGTTCAGGAACAGCTGTCCGCACTGCGGAGCAAGATTAAAATAGAGTAAAAAAGTATATATTCAGGTCTTGACAAAACGTAAGCGGTGATATATAATATATACAGCACAAAAAATAAAGGAGGGAAACAGTATGCAGAAATATGAATGCCCATGTGGATATGTGTATGATCCTGAGCTGGGTGATCCGGATAACGGCGTAGCTCCGGGCACAGCCTGGGAGGACGTACCCGAGGATTGGGTTTGCCCGACATGCAGTCTCGGCAAGGATGCTTTTACACCGGTTGACTGATGATCATAAACACACGGTGCGCCGTGTGTTTTTTTTGTGTGAGAAAAGAAGATTTCAAAAAACGAGAGAGGCTGTTGCAAAATTTGCAACAGCCTTGGGGGCTTTAGAAAAATAGTGCAGAACGGACGAAACGAAGGGGCGCAGCCCCCTTGCCCGAAGGCGTACGGGGGTACGTCGAGCGGTGAGTTTCGTTCGTAACATAAAGCGATTTTAATGCTGAAATTTTCATTTATGAAAATTTCCACCTTAAACTTGATAGCAGTATCCTTAAAAAATGGCTTATCTGCTTTGTTCTTTTCGCTTTATGTGGTCTGTGCATTTTGCTACAGCCCCTCTAAATATTATCAGTCTTTTATATTGTTCTTTGCCTTCATCATAGCGCGGACCTTTAGCGGAAGTCCGAAAAGGTTTATGAAACCTGCGCTGTCCTTGTGGCTGTAAAGCTCGTGGCTGTCGCCAAACGATGCGATCTCCTCGCTGTAGAGCGAGTATGGTGACTTTGCGCCTGCCGGCATGCAGTTGCCCTTATAAAGCTTGAGGCGAACCTCGCCTGTAACATACTTTTCCATCTCGTCGAACATAGCTGACATTGACTCACGCAGAGGTGTGAACCATTTTCCGTCATATACGAGTTCTGAGAACTTGATAGCGCTCTGACGCTTGAATGACTGAGTGTCGCGGTCAAGGCAGAGATATTCAAGCTCCTGGATAGCTGTGTAGAGGATAGTGCCGCCCGGTGTTTCATAAACGCCGCGTGACTTCATACCCACGAGTCTGTCCTCAACTATATCTGCAATACCTACGCCGTGCTTTCCGCCCAAAGCGTTGAGCTTTTCAACGAGCTGGCGCGGAGCGAGCTTTTCGCCGTTAACTGAAACAGGGATACCCGCCTCAAAGCCGATAGTAACATATTCAGCCTCATCCGGAGCCTTTTCGGGCGATACTCCGAGCTTGAGCAGTGAATCATACTGCGGCTCGTTCCACGGATCTTCAAGATCTACGCCCTCATGGCTGATGTGCCAGATGTTTCTGTCACGTGAATAGAGGTCTTTCTTAGTAACCGGACATTCTATTCCGTTCTTTTCAGCATAGTCAACAGCATCCTCACGTGATTTTATATCCCAGATCCTCCAAGGAGCAATGATCTTTAGCGACGGGTCAAGAGCCTTGATCGAAAGCTCAAAACGAACCTGGTCGTTGCCCTTTCCTGTTGCGCCGTGGCAGATAGCAACAGCGCCCTCTTTATGAGCGATGTCAACAAGAGCCTTTGCGATTATCGGACGTGCGTGTGATGTACCGAGCAGATATTTGCCCTCGTAAACAGCGCCTGCCTTAAGAGTGGGGAATATGTAATCTGTTACATAGTCATCGCGCAGATCGGCAATGTAGCACTTGAGCGCGCCTGTGCGCTTAGCTCTTTCCTCAAGACCATCAGTTTCCTTGCCCTGACCTACGTCGCCGCAAACGCAGATAACATCGTAATCGTAATTTTCCTTTAACCAGTGGATTATGATAGAAGTATCAAGTCCGCCTGAATATGCTAATACAACTTTATCCTTAGCCAAGATATTTCATTCCTTTCAGTGTGACAGCAAGCAAAACTTGCAAATCATTTGTTTTTGTAGTATAATAGTATTATACAATATTTTTTTCAAATATTCAATAGTAAAATTAAAATAAATACTGATGAATATTTATGAATTTTTATACAACTTTAATGAATTTTTATGCAAAGGTGATGTGAGTGATAATAATAGGGATAGATCCGGGCTATGCGATAGTGGGTATTGGTGCAGTCGAGTACAGAGGAAACAGGTTCAGAACTCTTGAATATGGAGCTATTACAACGCCTGCAGGGATGAACACGGTAGACAGGCTTAAGAAGATATATGACGAGATGAATATGTATCTTGACAAATACAGTCCTGACGCTGTGGCGATAGAGGAGCTGTTTTTTAATTCAAATCAGAAAACGGCTATAAACGTGGCTCAGGCGCGCGGCGTGCTGCTTGTGGCTGTGCGCAACAGAAATATACCGATATTTGAATATACTCCATTGCAGGTAAAACAGAGCGTTACAGGCTATGGCAGAGCTGACAAGGGTCAGATACAGCAGATGGTAAAAATGCTGCTGGGACTTAATGTGATACCTAAGCCCGATGATGCTGCCGACGCTCTGGCAATAGCCATATGCCACGCGCACTCTAACAAGATGAATAATATGTTCGGTCTGAATGGTGTAAAATAACGGTTCGTTAATAAATATTAGGGTTATACAGGCAATTGATAGCTTTCCGAGCTCTTGTAGGGGCAGATATTATCTGCCCGCATCCACGCCGCGCTAATGGCTGGCGGATACTATTCGCCCCTACAGCTCCAAAAAAAAATAAAAAAGCTCAGGCATCATACGGATGCCGGAGCTTTTTTGATTTATTCTACTGTTACCGATTTAGCGAGATTTCTTGGCTTGTCGATGTCGCAGCCCTTCTGAGCGGCAACATAATAACCGAACAGCTGGAGCGGTATTACCGAAAGCGACGGCAGGAACATTTCGTTCGCAGCCGGTATCTGTATGGTGTAATCCGCAATGCCTGTCATGCTGTGCTCTGTGGTAGTAAGTCCCATAACAACAGCGCCTCTTGTGGTAACTTCCTTGATGTTTGAAACAGTCTTGTCAAACAGCTCCTTGCCTGTAGCAAGAGCTATAACAAGAGTTCCGTCCTCTATAAGTGAGATAGTTCCATGCTTGAGCTCGCCTGCTGCGTATGCCTCGGAATGGATGTATGATATCTCCTTGAGCTTGAGCGAGCCCTCGAGCGATACAGCATAGTCAAGGTTTCTGCCTATAAAGAATATTGAATGGCAGTTGTAGAATTTTGAAGCGAGGTAAGCTATCTGATCCTTGTTCTTGAGTGTTTCCTCCACAAGCTCAGGCAGAGCCTCAAGCTCGCTTACATATTTCTTGTACTGACCCGATGTTATGTTGCTGAGCTTATCAGCCATGTATATAGCGAGAAGATATACAACAGAGAGCTGTGTTGAATAAGCCTTTGTTGTTGCGACCGCTATTTCAGGACCTGCCCAGGTGTAGATAACATCATCTGACGCGTTTGCGATGGCAGAGCCTACCACATTTACGATCGAAAGCACGCGCGCGCCGTGATCCTTTGCGACCTTCAGCGCCTCAAGCGAATCAGCCGTTTCACCCGACTGGCTTATAACGATGACAAGATCGTTCTTTGTAACTATAGGGTCACTGTAGCGGAATTCCGACGCTATCACCGTTTCAACGGGGATACGGCACATTTTTTCTATTATATATTTGCCCACTACGCCCACATGGTACGCGCTGCCGCAGGCAACGATAAATATTTTTCTGAGATTTTTGATGTCCTCTTTTGTGAGCGAAACATCGTCAAGAACGATCCTGCCGTCCTTTATTCGCGGCGAGATAGTAGCGCGCAGCGCCTTTGGCTGCTCCTCTATCTCTTTGAGCATAAAGTGCTCATAGCCGCCCTTTTCTGCTGCTGAAACGTCCCAGTCTACTGTGAACACGTCCTTTTCGATCTCTTCCTTGTCTGTGTTGTAGACCTTTACGCTATCCTTTTTGAGCACTACTATCTCATCATCCTCAAGATAGTAAACGCTGCGTGTATGCTTTAATATAGCGGTAACGTCAGAGGCGATAAAGTTCTCGTCATTTCCAAGTCCGACGATGAGCGGGCTTGCCTTGCGTACTGCGATAAAGCTGTCGGGATAATCCGAGCAGAGCACGCCGAGAGCATACGAACCCTCAACTCTGTCAATGACCTTTATCATGGCGTCCATAATGTCGCCCTTGTAGTAGTATTCAAAAAGATGAGCTATTACCTCAGTGTCGGTCTCTGAAATGAACTCAAAGCCCTTTGATATAAGTCTTTTCTTAAGAGCCATATAGTTTTCGATTATGCCGTTGTGAACTACGGCAAATCTGCCCGACTGCGAAAGATGCGGATGTGAGTTTACATCTGACGGCTCTCCGTGCGTAGCCCAGCGTGTGTGACCAATGCCTATAACGCCCTTTACGTCCTGACCGTTGTTTGTCTTTTCTCTCAATACCTTAAGGCGTCCCATTGCCTTAGCCACGTTTATCTCGCTGCCCTCAAGAACAGCTATGCCCGCGCTGTCGTAGCCTCTGTACTCAAGCTTCTCGAGACCGTCAAGCAGTATCGGCGCTGCCTGCTGCGAGCCTATATATCCTACTATACCGCACATAGTATGTACCTCCTTGTTAAAAATATTGCGGCATTACATAGCCGCATTAAAATTACAATTAATCACAATGTCAATTATAGCAATATCGGTTATATTGTATACTATTTTTGATCAAAATTCAATAGTTTTTTTGAAAAATTAGCTGTTTTGTATTGTTTTTGTTTAAATTAACTGATATAATAGAGAATATGAATACATAGATAAGAATATTAGGCAATAGTTACAGTAAAATGTAAATGCTTTGGATAAGGAGGAAAATATGGAAAGAAAGCTTGCTTATGAAAACGCGCTCGCGTGCGAATCAGATGTAAAGGATTTTGTGATGGAGGGAAGTGCGTCTGTATATTTTGAAAACGGAAAAATGAGGATGAAAAATAATTTGTCAGCAGAGCTGGGGCAGAAATCGAATTTTGTGTTCTGGTGTCCTAAGGATTTTCCGTCTGACGTTGAAATAACATGGAAGTTCAGACCGATAGAGGAGCCGGGACTGTGCATATTGTTTTTCTCGGCATCGGGAATAAACGGCGAGGATCTGTTCGATCCGTCGCTTGCTCCGCGTGACGGGCAGTACAATCTCTACCACAGCGGAGATATTAACGCGTATCATGTTTCATATTTCAGAAGAAAGTGGGACGAGGAGCGTTCATTCCACACCTGCAATCTGCGCAAGAGTAAGGGGTTCTATCTTGTAACACAGGGAGCCGATCCCATACCGGACTGCGCTGATGCAAAGGAATATTATGAATTGAAGCTTACAAAATATAAAGGACTTATAGAATTTGCAGTGGACGGGCTTACCGTATTTTCGTGGCAGGATGACGGCAGGGAATACGGCAGCGTGCTTGGCGGAGGAAAGATAGGCTTCCGTCAGATGGCGCCGCTGATAGGCGAATATTCCGATCTAAAGGTATATGCGCTGAGCTGATCCGTCCGGAAAGGAAACAGAAATTGAAAAAGGTTTTAAAAATACTTGAGTTTGATAAAATACTTGAGCGCATGCAGGAGTATACGGAGTCTGCCGCGGTCAAAAAGAAGATATACAGATTAGAGCCGTATTCGGATATAGAGTCGGCACGGGCGGCGCAGAAGGAGACAACAGAGGCTATGTCAACGCTTTTAAAGCTCGGTTCTCCGCCCGTCAATCTGGCAGTGGAGGATGTGCGCGGCAGCGTAAAAAGAGCGGAGCAGGGGGGAGTGCTGCGCCCATTGGAGCTTATAGCGGTATCGCGTGTGCTGTATGTGGCGCGGAGGATGAAGTCATATCTTTCTGAGTCGTCGGAGGAATGCAGCGTACTCCATGAGATAGAGGGAAGAATGCTCACGGCAAAGGCTCTTGAGGACAGGATAAACGCGGCTGTAATATCCGAAAGCGAGATAGCGGACGACGCTTCACCGGAGCTTTCGTCTATAAGGCGCAGGACAAAGAACCTGAACGCCAGGATAAAGGATACTTTAAACGGTATGATACACAGCTCGCATTACAAGAAGTTTTTGCAGGATCCTATAGTTACAATGCGTTCAGACAGATATGTTATACCTGTGCGAGCGGAGTATAAGGCGGAGGTCCCGGGCATTGTGCACGACACGTCTGCTACGGGACTTACAATGTTCATAGAGCCTATGAGCGTTGTAAACTCAAACAACGAGATACGCGACCTGCGCAACCAGGAACAGCAGGAGATAGAGCGTATCCTTGCTGAGCTTTCAGCTCTTACGGCGGAAAGCTCGCATGAGATTTTCGTGGATTTCCGCGAGACCTCGAATCTTGACTTCATTTTTGCAAAGGGCAGGCTTTCGCTCGATATGAACGCGACAGAGCCTGTTTTGAACGACAGCGGGATCATTAATTTCAAAAGGGCGCGTCATCCGCTTATCGATAAGGATAAGGTGGTGGCAAACGATATAAGGCTTGGCGGCGATACCGACACGCTTGTGGTGACAGGACCTAACACAGGCGGAAAAACAGTAACGCTTAAAACAGTGGGCTTGCTCTCGCTTATGGCTGCGTCGGGACTGCATATCCCCGCCGGGGATAACAGCGACGCGGCGGTATTTTCAAAGGTCTATGCCGATATAGGCGACGAGCAGTCTATAGAGCAGAGTCTTTCAACGTTTTCAGCGCACATGACCAATATAGTAAAGATACTGCGCGGAGTTGACTCAAACACGCTCGCGCTCTTTGACGAGCTTGGAGCAGGAACAGATCCTACCGAGGGCGCGGCGCTTGCTATAGCTATACTTGAGCATCTGCGCGCATACGGTGTGACATCTGTAGCTACAACGCATTACAGCGAGCTAAAGCTGTTCGCGCTCACAACGAACGGCGTTGAGAACGCGTCCTGCGAGTTTGATGTGGCTACCTTGCAGCCGACCTATAAGCTGCTAATAGGCGTGCCGGGAAAATCGAACGCGTTTGCAATATCGCGCCGACTCGGACTTGACGAGCGCGTAATAGACAGGGCTAACGCCATACTCTCAGATGAGGATATACGCTTTGAGGACGTAATAACCGACCTTGAGCAGGCGCGTGCTGCTGCAAGACGCGATGCTGACGAAAACGAGAGAATGAAAAAGGAGCTTGCCGATATGCGCAAAGAGCTTGAGGACGAGCGCATAAAGCTGAAGCAAAACAAGTCAAGGATACTTGACGAGGCTCATCGCGAGGCAAAGATCCTTGTTATGGACGCCAAGGCGGAGGCTAATGAGATAATCCGCGAGCTGGAGCATATGCGCCAGCAGGGAATCAAGGCGGGAGATATAGAGAGCAAGAGCTCAAAGGCGCGTGAAAAGCTTAAAAAGCGCGAGGAAACAATCGATGAGAAGATGCGCCGCGCCGCAAAGCCAAAGCAGACGTATGTAGAGCCTCCAAAGAACCTTAAGCCGGGCGAGCTTGTAAAGATAATAGACCTCAACCAGGAGGCGACAGTCATCAAGCCGCCGGATAAATCTGGAAATGTAAGGGTAGAGGCAGGAATAATCAAGATGGACGTGCATATCACGAATCTGCGCCGCATAGACGAGGACAAGAAAAAGCAGAAGGCAATGGCTGATAAGTACGTAAGATCCACAAGAGCGTTCGAGTCAAAGACGCAGAATGTTTCCACAGAGGTGGATGTAAGAGGTCAGTATCCTGAGGAGGCATGGTCAAATACAGAAAAATTCCTTGACGACTGCTACCTTGCCGGAATATCGCCTGTGCGCATAGTTCACGGAAAAGGCACAGGAGTTCTAAAAAAGTATATAAGGGATATGCTCAGAAAGCACAAATATGTAAGCTCATACCGACCCGGAAGATTCGGCGAGGGCGAGGACGGCGTTACAGTCGTGGAGCTTAAGTAAGGAGGACGCGCAATGGCGAAAAAGAAACAGACTATAACTAACGCGATGCGTATGCTGAAAGCTGCCGGTATACCCTACGAGGAACTGGAGTATGAGGCGGACGAGGTAGGCGACTCCTTTGGTGAAAAAATAGCCGAGCTTACAGGAATGCCGCCGGAGATGTCGTTTAAAACTCTTGTTATCCGCGGAGATAAAAACGGTATAGCGGTAGCATGTATCCCGGTAAAGAACGAGGTGGATCTTAAAAAGCTCGCAAAGCTCACAGGCGATAAAAAAGCCGAGATGATCCATGTTAAGGAGCTTTTGGGGCTTACAGGCTATATCCGCGGCGGAGTGTCGCCCATAGGCATGAAAAAGCATTATCCGACCTATGTGGACGCATCGGGAGAAGGGCTTGAAAAAATAGCCGTCAGCGGCGGCGTGTGCGGCGTAACTCTGATAATGAAGCCGCAGGATCTGCAAAAGGCGGTAAACTGCGTGTTTGCGGATATAGTAAAGGAATGACGAGGTGGTAATATATGTATATATTCAGAGCGGCAGATATACTTCTGCCAAAGGATCAGGATCTTTCAAAATGGAGCGTGGTTGCCTGCGACCAGTTTTCATCAGAGCCGGAGCGCTGGGAGAGCGCGGCAGAATATGCCGGAGGAGCTCCGTCAGCGCTGAATATAATATTTCCTGAGGCGTATCTTGACGACGGGCACGACAGCGAGAGGATCGAGAAAATAAACAGAACTATGGACGAGTATTTAAGCGGCGGGATATTCAAGGAGTATCCGCAGAGCCTTATATATGTGGAGCGCACTCAGTCAGACGGGCGCGTGCGCCGCGGCGTGGTAGGCGAGATAGACCTTGAATGCTATGACTACTCAAAGGGCTCGCAGTCGCCTGTGCGCGCTACAGAGGGAACGATAATCTCGCGTATACCGCCCAGAAAGAGGATACGCGAGAACGCGGCTCTGGAACTGCCGCATATCCTTATGCTGATAGATGACAGAGAAAAAAAGGTAATAGAGCCATTGGCGGCAAAGACAGACAAAATGGAAAAGCTCTATGATTTTGAGCTGATGCTTGGCGGCGGACATATTCGCGGCTGGCTTTTGGACGAGGAGTCGAAGCAAACAGCGCTTGATGGCGTAAGCGGATTTTCTGATGAAAAGAGCTTTGAGGAAAAATATGGAGTCAGCGGCAGGGGCGTGCTTGCGATAGCCGTAGGCGACGGCAATCACTCGCTTGCTACCGCAAAGGCGTGCTGGGAGGAGCTAAAAAAGAGCCTGAGCGAGGAGGAGAGGAAAAACCATCCGGCAAGATTCGCTCTTGCAGAGCTTGTGAACCTGCACGATGAGGCGCTTGAGTTTGAGCCTATACAGCGCGTGCTGTTCGATGTTGATCCTGACGATGTGGAGGCATCGTTCAGAAAATATTATCCGCAGCTGAGCGATGAGGACAACGGCGGACAGAAGATAACTATAGTCCGCGGCGATAATGAAAAGGCTGTGTATATAGATAACGCGCCGAGCAATCTTGCGGTGGGAACTCTGCAAAAGTTTCTTGACGATTACATGGCAGAAAAGGGCGGCACTATAGATTATATACATGGAAATGATGTGGTCCGCTCGCTTACATCTGCTCCGGGAACCATAGGCTTTACAGTGGGAGCTATGGAAAAGAATGATCTGTTTGAAACCGTTATCAAGGACGGCGCGCTCCCGAGAAAGACCTTTTCAATGGGCGAGGCGTGCGATAAGCGTTATTATCTTGAGGCTAAGAAGATAAAATAGATATAAAAGAGGGGGCAGCAAAATTCATTTGAGTTTTGCCGCTTCTCTTTTTTATACACTTTTTTCGGGAATTTTCAGTGAGTGCATAAATCCGTGAATGCTCACTGTCATTATATCCCCGGCAACGGGCTCGCCGTTTATACATATTATGTTGGCATATACCGTTTCGCCGGCGTCATAGGGATAGTTTGTTACTATAAATGTGTATCTAACGCCGCTCATACCGCGGTAAGGCTCAAGGTCAAGCCCTGCTTCAAGCTGAATTATATTGTAGCTTTTGTATACCTCATCAAATTCGGCAGGGATGTTGATCTTTTCAGACGAGACCTGTTCCTGCGCGGTTTCCCAGCCGTATCCGGCAAGAAAAATCCGGCTTTTTTCAGAGTCGCTTTCCTGCGAAAATACGGTGAATGTAACTGCCGCCGCTCCGATTATCGCCGCGCATATGGCGGCGGAAAATATTCGTTTCATAAGCTTACCTCAAAAAAAACTATCCAAAAACACCAATTTGTTCTGTAGTTTATTTTATTTGGAGAGGTTTTAAAATATTACATTGAGTATTATTCTTGTTTTGGGTTATGCTAAAATCAAACAAGCGTTCAGCTTGGCGCTGCATGGCGCGGAAAGGAGATTTTATGGTAAATAAAATATCGTTGATATTAGTTATTATAGGCGCGCTCAACTGGCTTCTGATAGGCTTGTTTGGCTATGATATAGTCGGAGCTGTATTCGGCGGTCAGATGGCTGTAATGTCGAGAATAATATTCACGTTAGTGGGCTTTGCGGGATTATGGTGTATAACGCTGCTGTTTCATCATACTACCGCGGCAGAATAAAAATATGCCGCTCGGAAAGAAATATTTCCGATGCGGCATATTTTTTGCGCTTATATAACTGTCGCAATAAGTCTCAGGAATCTGCCTGAGAGCCTGTAGAACCACGGGAACTGATCGTATTCTGTTTTAGTTATGCGGCGGCATTTTGAAAGAGTGCTTATAAAATCCTCCTCAATATCCTTTATCGCCGGCATATCTGAAAAGTAAGCAGCGCATTCATAATGAAGATACAGACTGCGGTAGTCATAGTTTATCGTTCCTACTATAGCACGGCAGCCATCGCTCACCGTGGTCTTTGCATGCACAAATCCGGGCGTATACTCGTACACCTCAACGCCGATCTTGAAAAGATCCTCATAATATGAGCGCGCAAGACAGTATGGTATTTTTTTGTCCGGTACTCCGGGCAGGATAAGACGCACCTTAACGCCGCGGGTAACGGCGTAGCTCATAGCGTCATATATCGCCTCGTCTATTACGAAATACGGAGTCATTATATATACGTATTTTTTTGCAGTGTTGAGTATATCAACGTATGAGTTTCTGCCCACGGGCTTATCGTCAAGCGGCGAATCGCAGTAAGGTGTGATATATCCGGGTTCTCCTGTTTGGGAATAGCTTTCCGAGGCTCTCAAAAACCGTTCAAAATCAACGTTGGCGGTTGCAGATGCAGTACACCACATTGTAAGGAACATTTCAGTAAAGCCGCGGACGGCGTCGCCTATAACCATAATGCCGGTGTCCTTCCAGTGTCCGAACCTAACTATTTTGTTAATATATTCATCTGAAAGATTTATGCCTCCGGAAAAAGCGCATCTGCCGTCGATAACGATTACTTTTCTGTGATCTCTGTTATTCTGATAGGTTGAAAGCAGCGGCTGAACAGGCGCGAATATCTGACATTTGATGCCCTTTTTTTCGAGCTCTCTCTCATATCCCTTTGGCATAAGAGCCATGCAGCCCATGCCGTCATACATGATACGCACGTCAACGCCGCTCTTTGCCTTTGCAACGAGCAGATCCTCAAGTATTCTCCACATATAGCTGTTCTGGCTAATTATAAAAAATTCAAGAAAAATAAATTTTTCAGCCTTTCTTATCTCTGAAAGCATATCCGTGAACATAGTCTCGCCAATGGGATAGTATTTCACAGCTGAATTTTTATATACCGAGTTTCTGCTGGCATTAGACAGGTATTTAACGAGCGAGGTCTCGCGGCCGTTAAGATCCATTTCTCTTATAACTTCCGAATCATCTGTTTTAAAATCAGCTATCCTGTTAACCGCTGTCTTTTGTGCTTTCATAATATCACGTGAAATTATTCCGGTGTGCGTGTATATATAAAAGAACCAGCCGAATATGGGGATCGTAGCAATCAGCATGATCCAGGTTATTTTAAATGCAGTTTCTTCATGGCGGTTCACTTCAAACAGTATCAGCACGGCGCTTATAAGATTTGACGCGAGCAGATAAAATTTGATGTTGCTTGATACGCTTACAATAAAAGCGGTTATTACTCCTACCTGTATAAGCAGCGTGGTAATAGCAAAAAATTTATTTGAATAAACAAGCTTAAGAAATTTGTTCATTCCATCACCTCCACTTCAGCTTTAGTTGCTTAATAGCTTTTTGTCCTTCGTATCTCTTTGAAAACAGTGTCTTCGCCCTCAGCCTGAAGCAGCAGCAGCCATTTTTCAAGTAACGCGGCGGTTTCCGGATGCATAGATGTCCTTGCACGGCTGTTGCGGTAATAATCTATAGGGTTGTCATTTGTATAATTCTTTCCTAAATACACCTTGCCTGCAGCTACCCTGTCGCAGAACATCTCTTTAACAAATTCAAGAGGCATTTTTACAGGCTCCAGTTTTTTTGTTTTTTTGCTGTAATCTGTCCAGTATTCAAAATGATGCTTATTCCTGCCCTTGTGATGCATCCATGCTTTGGAATAACCATAGGTGTCGCGCTCAAGCTCGGTGGGACTTTTTGTGCCAAGATAAAAACGAGCGCCCGGAATAAATTCTGTTGGACTGTATTTAGAAAGGTCGTGTGTCAG
Organism: uncultured Clostridia bacterium; assembly: GCA_944391225.1. Lineage (GTDB taxonomy): Bacteria > Bacillota > Clostridia > UBA1381 > UBA1381 > Ornithomonoglobus. Next base: position 15,668 of record CALXSS010000020.1, on the reverse strand, counting down.
ACCTCTGCGAATTATTCCTGCCTTTACACAGTGCCTGAAAACCGTGAAACGGTGCTTGTTGACCGTATGTAAATGTTTTAATATATGCATAATGCAAGATCACCTTCAAATAGTTTATGTATTTGTCCGGCTAATATCCGATAATATTACTCATTTTATCACATTGTTAATTTTTTTTCAAGTATTTTGTCATTATTTTGACGCAAATACTGAAAAGTATCAATGTTTACTTAAAAATTTATACAATATTAGTTTTAGATGATCGTATCTGATATATTTTATGCAAAAAAAGCGGTGTGGCACACAGATCCAGGTCATATCAAAAAAAGAGACTGCCGCAAGCTCAACGAGTTTGCAGCAGTCCATTTGATCAGCAATGTTATGCGGTCTTGATCGGGAAGTATATCCTTGTTTCCCATTCATCAACCGGTATTTTGTCAAATTGGGTCTTTATATATATTTCATACGGAGCGCCGTTTATCTCATAGCCGTTATCCTTTATCCATTTTGTTATCGCTCCGTAAGCCTCAGGAAGTCCTGAATATCCGCCGTAATGAGTGGTCACTGCGCATTCAGTTCCCTTTATCACTCTGTCATATGATGAGCCGCCCTGTACGCCGAGAGCAAGCTCAATATCGCTGCATTCCGGATCAAATTCCGAATCGTGATATACCGCCATGCAAACGCCGTTAAGAACTATGCGCTCTGTCTGGCAGCGTTTATAAAGCACACCGTAGTATTTCCCAAAATCGTCTACGCTCATATTGTTTCTCTCTGAGATCACATTCATATCGTCTGTGGTCACGAGCTCGATCCTGTAATTGTTCTGTCCTGACATAATGTCACCTGTCCTTTCGATGCTTTCAGCGTACCGCTGCATATCGTCTAATATAAGTCTTTTTTTGGCAATATCCTCCTCAAGCACGCGGCGCTGTTTGCTGAGCTTTTTTATAAGAGTATCAGCGCTGCCATCGGATATTATATCCTTAATATCAGACAGTGAAAATCCGTATCGTTTAAGTCTGTTTATAAGCAGCATCTGCGGTATTTGTTCCTCTGAATAGTATCTGTAGCCCGTCTCATCATTTATATGGTACGGATGTATAAGACCTATCCTGTCGTAATATCTCAGAGCTTTTATTGTGATCATGCACACCTTTGAAAACTGTCCTATGCTAAGCATTATAATATCCTCCTTTGCAGCTTTTGTTCCGGAACAATTACAGTATATCATATCCCCTTGGAGGAGAGTCAAGAGTTTTTTTGAAAAAATATTAAAGAACGGGGCTGAATCAAACTCGTTTGGCTTGATTCAGCCCCGGTTCCGATGTTATTTAAGATCAATAGTTATGGCATTGCTGTAGTCAAGCTGGATATAATCAGAACTGAATATTCCAAGCGTGGTGAACTTTGATCTTATTTCATCTGCCGGTATGCTCGTGTCTGTCTCAAACGACGGCGAGTATGGCTGCTGATCGTTGATAGCTATAAAGGTGGCTGTATATGAGTTGGTGTCGTAGTGGACTCGTGTGGAGGACAGGCATTTGAGCTTTCCTCCGGGTTCGGCGTCGCTGCCGTTATCGTCCTCCAGCACAAAACCAGGATCATACGGAACAAAGCCGTCTTTGTAATAATCTATCTCAATGCAGCCGTCGGTTATCCTAATATCAGTTACAACTATCTTTCCATAGCTGTTCACCTCGTAGACCATAGGATAGCTGCCTATTTTCTGCCTGATAGTTCCCGGAGATGTCTCGCATTCATATGAAACAGGCACAAAAGTCAAGGATTCTGTGCTGCTGTCAGTCTTGATAAATTCCAGAGAATTTACCGATTCCTTATCAGTATAGGATAAAAGCCCAGTGTTGAGCAGATCAAGACTGTTGCCGTTTTCATCAAATAAAGCAAATCCATCGTGTGGGAATATTCCGGCGGGCGTCGTAATTACAAGCTGATTGCCGAATGGTGAGAATATTACCTTATTAAGCACAGAACCGTTTCCGCATATGCTGTCAAGCGGCAGACAGACGTCCTTTGTCACGCTGTTTGCAGACGCTCTTGTTTTGTCTATCTGCGCACAAACATAAAGCATGTCCTTTTTCTGTTCGTCTGTGATAACGACAGGATCCTGCTCGTCTAAATGTATACCCTCACCATCATTAGCAGGAACGTAGAGCTCAATCGTAAATGTATCCGGTATATCGAGAGATGAGATGTTATATTTGTCAGCTACTTTATAGCTGTACTCATCAACAGCATAGCAGTCAGAGTCGTTGTTGTTAGAGGCATTGGCAAGGAAACCATTGATCCTGCACAATATCAGCGGTATCGGATTATCCATGTCTATCGGTTTATCTGATGATATGGTATAGAATACGTTTATAAAATTATCGTCAGCTGCTACATTGTCAAGAGTCATTGTGTAGCCTGATTTTGAATCTGAAACACATATTGATTCCGCATATTCGCTGAGCGTTTCAGGGCTGGACAGCTCAACAGCCTTTTCAGAGCTGAAATATGATATAATATCTCCGAGCGTCTGGCGCAGCTCCGGTGATATTGCGAACGCTACTGAGGATATGCCTATAGCTGCCGCAAATATTACTCCTATAGCGGCATGTTTGGTTCGTTTTATTGTGCTTTGTTTCATGTTGTTCACCTCAATTTTCTTTATTATCTTGTCTTTAAGCTCCGTGTCTGCGTGTATTTCGGAGATGGCGCTGTACAGTGTATCATGCATAAGAAAAACCTCCCTCTATAAGAATATCTTTAAGACGCATTCTTCCTCTACGCAGTCTTGAAAGCACGGTCGATTCTTTTAGTCCGGTCATTTGCGCGATCTCGGAAGCCTTATAGCCCTGAAAATAATGCAGATATATTATCTCCCTGTATTTTTGAGGAAGCGCAAGCACATCCTCCATTATAGATATTTGCTCGTCATTTTTCATGTATTTTAATACGTCATCGTCGCACACGACTCGTTTTTTCCATGATGACCTGTGCATGTTCCTGCAAATATTAGACGCTGTCTTGAGAAGCCATGCTTTTTCATGCTCCACGCATTCAAACGACGGTCTGTATTCCATAAGCCTTACAAACGTATCAGAGACAGCCTCCTCCGCATCTGCTTTGTTTTTCATGATAAGCAGACAGAGCCTGTATATATCATCTGCCCAGCGTTCATATATTTGCGAAAAATATTCTTTTTCTTCTGCATTCAATCATAACCAACTCCCTTCGCAAAATCGCTGTATTTGCAAATACATATATAATACAATCGAGAAAGGTGAATTATTGCATTAGATATAAATTTTTTAGAGAAAAAAACAAGGCTGCCGCAAAAGCTCGTTGAGTTTTGCAGCAGCTTTCTATTCATCAAAAGGTCATCAGTACCTGTATTTATTTCTGAGCATCGTGATAAACATAACAGTGATGCACACTGCCGCGATCTCAGCGGCAACAGTGGAGAACCATATTCCGTCAAGCCCCCATATGAGAGGAAATAATATAACCGCCGCGATCTGGAACACGAGCGTTCGTATAAATGAGATAGCCGCGGATACCGCGCCGTTATTGAGCGCTGTGAAGAACGACGAGCCGAATATAGCAAAGCCTGAGAATACAAACACAAAAGAGTAAATCCTGAATGCGTGCAGAGTCATTTCAAGCAAGCCCTGATCATAGCCTACAAATATAAGCGAAAGCGGCTTTGCTAAAAGCTCTGAGGCGGTGAGCATCAATGCGGCGGTAATGCTTATTATCACAATACTTTTCCTTAGCAGTCCCTTTAATTCCTTGTGATTTCCGGCTCCGTAGCTATAGCCTATTACCGGTGCTGTGCCTACAGAATAGCCTATAAATACAGCCTGGAAGATCATATTCACATACATCAGCACACCGTATGCCGCAACGCCGTCCTCGGCGGCATATTTCAGCAGCTGAACGTTATACAGCATACCCACTATGGACATAGATATTGTCGAGAGCAGCTCAGAGGAACCATTGGCGCATGCTTTTAGTATTGCTTTTCCGTCAAAATGAGTTTTTGTAAGCCTGAGCACTCCTGGATTTTTACGGGAAAAATAAATAACAGGTACTATCCCGCCCACGCATTGGCTGATGGCTGTAGCAGCCGCTGCGCCCTGAAGTCCAAAGCGGAACACGGCAACGAATAATGCGTCAAGAACCATGTTGGTAAGACCGGCAGCAACGGTGACGTATAGCCCGAGCTGCGGTTTTTCTGCCGTGGCAAAAAGGCATTGAAATTCAAACTGGAGAATGTATGCCGGCAGAGCGTAAAGAATGATCCTGCCATAGATCACGCAGTCCTCAAGCATTTGTCCCTCCGCGCCGAGCAGACCGGCAATAGGACGTATGAGCAGTATACCCAAAACAGCAAGGACGATGCCGCATGCAGCCGAAATATAAACGAACAGAGAAAACAAGCTGCGGGCTTTTTCCTTGCTGCCTTCGCCAAGCGTCTTGGCAATAAGCGCGCCGCCTCCTGTTCCGAACATAAATCCGACCGCGCCCAATATCATAAGAAACGGCATGATAAAATTTACTGCTGTAAAAGCAGTTTTACCCACAAAATTGGAAACAAAAAATCCGTCCACCACTCCGTATATAGATGTAAAGACCAGCATTATTATTGACGGAAAAGTAAATCTTATAAGCTTTTTATAGCTGAAATGATCGGAAAGCTGTATATTCATAATGACCTCCGTGTTATAGTTTGTTTATTTTATCTTTAAGCGCGTGCAGGTATCTTTCGGTCAGCTCAAGATATTTTTCCACATCGGCGCTGTTCCAGGAGGCAAAAATATCATTTTCTATATCCATGATCTTTGCAACTGATTTTTGTGAAAAAGAAACGCCTTTTTCGGTGAGACATACGTTTTTTGATTTTCCGTCTGCTACCTCAAGAAAAACTATTCCGTCCTTTTCAAGCTTGTGAACGGCGGAATTAACAGTCTGCTTGCTTAATCCTGTTTTTCTCGTAATATCTGAAAGGGGACACTTTTCACCCTCATCGCATATGGTGTAAAGTATTCTTAGAACGCTGCCCGAGACTCCGAGCTTGAATGATGATTCATGATAAGCAGCCTCTATCTCGCTCACCAGATAGTTATATCGCTTCATTTCAGTGGAAGTATATTTTCCCATACAAAGACCTCCTATAGTCCGAAATCGTACTATATTATTATAGTCCGATTTCGGACTAATGTCAATGCTTTTATCTATTGCAATATGTACAAAAATATGATATAATATACATATATAATTGGTATATGACCATAATGTTCAGGAGATATATAAATGGCTAAGGAAACTACAAGATCGCTGACATGCGCGCATTGCTGCGCGCCGTTGGAATTTGATGAATCTGATGAGATAGTAAGGTGCTCGTTCTGCAATTCTACATATTCAGTAGCGGATCTGCTCAATGAAAGTGACAGCGTAAGGATCGAAAAGATCAAAACTAAAAGAGCTTTTATGAAAGATAAGAGCAAAAAGGAAAAGAGAGGCGTCAAGCCTTTTAAAAAAAGCAAATTCAGCAAGGTGCTGATAGTGTTTTTTGTGATCGGAGTTATACTGTGCCTTTCTGCTTTGGAGGATAGGAATATAGCCGCAGGGATAGTGGCGGTAATATTAACAGCTATGTTTATGTGTTCATGGCTGATGGGCATGAGCATTATTAAGGAGCCGAAACAGGGGATAAGGACTTTGACGGCGATAATAGGCTTTGTGCTGTTTATACCATATTCCTCTTTTAGAAATAACCCTACATATGTGAGTGAAGATATGAGTTGGTCAGACATGGAGCTTGGCAATGTGCTGCCGACTCCGTCATCTGATAGGGGCAGGGTGCTTTCTGATTATGATGATTATCTCTGCGTGTATGTAGATAACATATCATCTTCAGATTATAAATCCTATGCAAACAGCTGTGAGGATCAAGGCTTTGATATAGATAAAAGCAAGAGCGACACAAGCTTTACGGCATATAATGAGGAGGGGTATAAGCTTTATTTATGGTACGACAGGAGCGGAGACCAGCTCCAGATAAATCTGGATGCCCCCGTGGAGATGTATGAATTTAGTTGGCCTGTAAACAAACTCTCAGAGCTGCTGCCAAAGCCTGTATCAAATATCGGCACGGTGGAATGGGAATATTCTGACAGCTTTACCATGTATGTAGGCGAAACGGACAGAACAGCATTTGGGGAATACGTGAACGCGTGTATTGATGCCGGATTTAATGTGGACTATTTGAAAGGCGACGATTATTTCTATGCAGATAGCAGTGACGGATATAATCTGACTGTCAGCTATGAGGGATTTAATACGATGCGGATATATATGTATAAATAGCATAAGAGGATATTATCCGGATCAGCAATATAGAAAAAAGGGGGTGCAGCAAAACGCAAGTTTTGTTACACCCCCTTAAGCTATAACTGCAGTGATCCGTAAAAATGGCTTAACTGTCGTGTTTTTTGCTTTATGTGGTCTGCGCATTTTGCAGCAGTCCCTTTGTTTGGGTTCATATTAAAATGTTGTGGTTGTAGGGGCGGATAGTATCCTTCAGTCATTAGCGCGGTGTGGATGCGGGCAGATAATATCTGCCCCTACAAGAAATCGGAAAGCTATCAATTGCCTGTATAACAGATATGCAAACCCCAATATATATTAATGAACCTTTATTTTGTCATATTCTCATAAGCTCTTACGGCTATAGCGAGAGCCTGCTCACGTGTGGCGTTGGCGTACATCATTGCTTCTTCTGAGGTGGTCGTGTTCTTGGGTGCGAATTTATTATCGCCAATGCCCTGTATTATGCCGCGCGATGCCATAAAGTAAACGCTCTCCTTAGCCCAGTCTGAGATCTGACCGTCATCAGCGAACGGGGTCACACCGCTAATGCTTGTATCAAGCGTGCTGTCGCAGGCTTTCATGGCGCGGGTGAGCATTGTGGCAACCTGCTCTCGCGGTATCTGTGTATTAGGGGAGAATTCTGTATCCGAAATGCCGTCCGTTATTCCCAGACCGAAAGCTTGAGCTATAACATCATCAGAAACATCAGTGAACGGTGTGTCTACCACAGGCGCTGTTTGTTGTGTTACGGAGCCGTAAAGCTGTACAGACAGAGCTGCGAACTCATAACGGTTTATCGGCTGTGTCATATCCTTTCCCTTTAATGCCGTTGGTATAAGATCATATATCTCCGCCTTGTCCATCTCGTCTACCGCCCAGTCTGAGGCGTTGGAATATGCGGCTCTGCCGCTGAATTTTACATTCCTGATATAGTGGTTGTCTGTGCTTGCTCCTGTAGATGCCGCGAAATACATATATCTGTAGGTCTTGTCAAATTCAATAGTTTCGTTTATTATAATATCCCCGTCTATCGAAACAGTGATATAATTACCGTTTACAGCCAGATTTGCTGTGTGCCATTCCTCGTCGTCTACTCTTGGCTCGTCAACTGAAACAAGATGATTTGAAACCTTATCGCGAACTATGGCTATATGTGCTTTTGGCGAATCGTTTGAGTTTTGATATGTATCAAATTCCAGACCGTAGCCGCCGCAGCCCTCAAAATTCATGTATTGACCGTCCTTTACAACACTGTCTTTCTGGGCAAAGAAAGCCAGCATTATACCATCGGCGGAGCTTCCGCCGCCTATTTTATAATCGAATGTAACAGTGAAATCCTCCAATACCTCGAACGGATATTTTGCTTTGCCGTTCGACCATGTTTTTGCGGGACACAATAAAATAGCGTCCTCCTCGCTGTCATACACAGCATCTCCCTCAAGCACAAGTCTGTCGGTTATGTCGTCGTTAACAATTTCTACTGTCTCCTCTACTGCGAGCGCGTGAGCGCCGACCAAAAGCATAACTGCTGATAACAAACAAATCAATCCTTTTTTCATTAATAACAACTCCTTTTCGCGATATTACTATGAGTTTATTTTATATATATAATTATATAATAATTAACTATATTTGTCAATGTGCAGAATATATGATAAAGCAGGCGGATCTTGCGCAATATTACTGATGACTGTTATTTGTCTGGTTTATACAGCTCCCAGGTCGAGAGAAAATCAGGATCTTCTACTGTTTCACCGGTAGAATGCAGGCGGTACTCGCCGCGCGGCGCTTTTTTTGTTGACGAGAGGTCCGGCGGCAGCTCAAGTTTTTCTCCGCTGTCCTGCAATAAGGTTATACCGCTGGTATCTGCGGAAACTACCTTGCCATAAAACTGCTTTCGTTCTATTAGATCACCGTTTTTTGTATAATATGTGATCCCCACAAGAAGTGTTTTCCCGATAAGATCATGAAATTTAAGCTTTTTATTGAACATCATTCTTTTGTCCCTCCGCATATGCTGTTTATATTAATGTTTGCGTTTTTTTATAGCTGACCCTCTATCCGCAGTATCACAGGTTCGCTCATGTACCACACATCTTTTGAACTGGCAGAATAATCAACGCGATATTTTTCGCTGTCTTTTAGAAGATGATCCAAGATTTCAGCGGTATATTGGTCATTAGCAGTCAGGTCTATACTGATATGTTTGAGTCATTTTCAATATAAATAAAGTAGGGATATGATATGGAGATCTCCGCGTTGTCTATTACCTGAAACTGACCGTTTTTATAATCACCCATTATTTTGTGTTTTTTTATAAGCGGGATCGACGGCGAAACAGCGAACAGCATTAAAATTATCAGAAAAATACTCATAACAAATTTCGTCTGACTTTTGGAGCCGCAAATCAGTTTGAGCGGGGCTTTTTCCTTATCATCGTTATTGGTTTTGTACTTTAGCTGCACGAGCCAGAAACAAAGCAACAGCGGCAGAAAGCATAAAACTATTATCAGCGATATCAAATCATGTGTATTCCAGCTTATTTCATATATCATATTTGTATCTCCTTAAAAGCCTATTATTTTGAAAAATATTCTTCAGCCTGAGCGTCTATATCCCCAGTTTGTAGGCCTATCGTGTAAACATACCAATCGAACGCAGGCTCCTGTTTTTCCTGTAGAATAGAATCAGGTAAAAAAGTATTTATATCTGCATAGATATCATCATTATCAATATATCTGTAATCTTTATCAGTTGTACTGTCAAATTCCGCAAGCTCTGTATTTCTTGAGACAAGCCTGCCGGAGCTGTCGTAGCCGGCATAGACGTTGCTTGTGTAGATTTTCCCGTTTTCTTCTCCGAGGATCTCAACACTTGCAAATGCGACATTACCGTTCATTTCAGGCAAATGTTTTTCTAATACAGTTTTCGTTAGAATATCCGCGTTGTTGTGTTTATCATAATTCTTTATCAGCCCTACAGTGTCATTGCCCTGCAGCTTGCAATAGTCTGTGTCAGATGAACAGGCTGTAAATACGGCTATACAAAAAGACGCTATCAGCGCGATCTTGATAAATTTCATGTGGACATAACCTTTCATAATTTCTGGTAAAGTGCATTGCGTTTGGGGGTCATAATGATATTACTATTATATATTAATTGGGAAGGGATGTCTACAGTCAATCTACACTATTATTACATGAGTATTTAGTCAAAATGCCGTTGTAAATATTGTTTGTTGCAGCAGCACTACTTTGACTGTCGGCGTTTTGGCGGGAACAGAGACTTATCCATAAAAAAGGATAATGTCATAGTGGGCGGAAAAGAACTCAAGAGTGTATGCTGAAGTGAAAATTCGTATGGCAAAGACTGTTTCAAATGCATTATTTAATGAAAATTGATAATTATAGCCGTATATATTCAAAATATACGGCTATAATTATAAGTATACTTATAATTATTATTGATTTTTTTGAAGATTTAGTGTATAATATTTTATAGGAGGTGATATTTATGGCTATTACAACAAAAGAAAATATTCTAAAGGTGTTAACCGGATATAATCCATGGTGGAAAACTGGTGGTGTTAGTCCTTCTTTTTCAAAAAGTTATAAACGATTTGCATTTTATGAAGCGATGAAAAAGCTAAATAACACAGAAATTAGGAGAACAGTTGTACTCACGGGGACAAGACGAGTAGGTAAAACAACAATTCAATACCAGATGATTGATGAATTGCTAAAAAGCGGCGTTAATCCACAGAAGATTGTTTTTATTTCTATGGATCATCCTATGCTGAAACTTAGTGATTTTGGGGAAGTATTAGAATGCTACCATGAAAACATATATGCGGATAAGGACGTATACTATTTTTTTGATGAGATCCAGTATGCAACCGATTGGGATAAATGGCTTAAAATAATTTATGATATGCAGCTTGAAACAAAGGTTGTTGCAACAGGCTCTGCAAGCCCTGCTCTGGTAATAGGAAATCAAGAAAGTGGTGCTGGACGTTGGTCTGTAATTCAAGTACCAACTATGTCGTTTTATGAATACTGCGAGATTATTAACGTTGAAAAACCGATACTACCCAATAATTTGAGACCTACAATGCTGACTAATGTTTCACGTCAAGAATTTTCAAATGTTATGTTAAAGCTTTCGGATATTCAAAAGCATTTTAACAGGTATCTGCGCATAGGAGGTTTTCCGGAGTTAGCACTTTCTAATGATGATTTAATGACGGAACAGGTTATGCGTGAAGATGTTGTAGATAAGGTTTTGAAAAGAGATTTGCCTTCTCTTTATAATATACGAAATTCAACAGAGCTTGAAAGAATATTTTTGTATCTTTGTAATGTTTCTTCGGAGATTGTATCTATAGATGCAATAGCAAAGGAACTTAATGGTGTTACAAGACCAACGGTACAGAATTATATAACGTATCTTGAAAGTGCAAACTTGATATACCAAAGTTGGCCGGTGGATATGGCAGATAAAAAAGTGTTAAAAGCAAGACCTAAAATATATATTGCTGACGCAGCTATAAGAAATGCAGTTCTGATGGATGATACTCTTATGACAGATGCAAAAGAAATGGGTAAAATAGCAGAAACAGCAGTTTATAAACATATAGCAGCATTTTATTATCAAAAAGCTACTTCAGTGGGTTATTTTCGCGGCGGCAAAAAAAATAAGGAAATAGATATTGTTGTTGAATATCCTAAAATTAAAAATATTTTGATTGAAGTGAAGTATCGAGATGGTGCACCAATTTCATATAGTGATGCAATATCTGAACTTTGTAATGAATCATCAGCATCTATAGTTGTAACTAAATCGCCAACTGATTATGGTGTTCATGATACAAAGTCAGGATTTAAAATGTTGAGAATTCCTGCGTATGCATTCTTATATTTATTAGGTCACGCAGAAAAGAATGGCTATAAAGGCATTGATTAAGCTATTTGTGGCATATTTGTGGCAGTGAGCAAAAACAAATCCCACAACCGACATGGTTGTGGGATATTTTGATAAAATAATTATCTCTTTGAGAACTGTGGAGCACGACGAGCGGCCTTTAGACCGTACTCGTTTGTACTTAAAGCTTGGAAACCATTGATATTACTGGGTTTCAGAGGTATCCCTCTGAGGTTTAACCCCGTTTTTGTCCCCAGCAACATTTTCAAAACATATTGTACTTGCCTGTCTATTTAGAGCCTTGTTAACAACACTAATTAGTTTTTCAGGTTTATTATACTTTACTTTTGCATAAATATCAATAGTAGTTTTACTGTTTTCATGTCCTGCAAGGTACTGTACTGTCTTTGGATCAATGCCGTAATAAATTAAATTAGTAATGTATGTATACCTAAGCTGATGTGTAGTAACATCAAAATCCAAAGAATATATCAGTTTAGGATTGTTATGTTGATGAGAACCGAGTTCAGGGTGTATGGTGCATACTACTTTTTGTCCGTTTACATACTTATAATATTTTCTTTCCTTTGCAGTTCGCACCTCAATATATTTCCAAACACGCTGAAATTGAGAATAAGAAAGCGGCTCACCTTTACTGTCTGCTATAACATAATCGGATATTGACTTTGTTTTCGCTTCTTTTAAACAATCTACTAAGCATTTAGGAATAGGAATATCACGTTTGGCAGCAGGAGTTTTTAGTTCTTCACTCACAACAGGGCGATTGTTTACCGAACGCCACGCTCTGCGAACGGCAATGTATGGCGTACTTTCATTCAAAAACACACAGTCCCATTTAAGTCCAAGAGTTTCTTCACGCCTAAGACCTGCGTATAATCCAATCATAACAAATACATACGGTGGGAGTCCTTTTATTGTATTAAGCAACACATTTACTTGTTCATCACTTAGTGCATCTTTTTTATTTTTTGATTTCCCGCCTTTTGGTGATAGTGCAGCAGATGGATTATAGTCAATCAGCTGATTCGCTTCGGCAGAATAAAAAATACATTTGACCAACATATTTACTGTACTGTAAACAGACGAAGACATTTTAGATACGGGAACCATCAGCAATTTTAGGTCATCTAAGGTAACTTCATCTATATACATATCTCCGATTGGAGTTATAACATATTTTTGCAAAGTAAGTCTATATCCACGTAAGGTTTGAGGCTTTACGGTAGCAGACTTCATCTCTAACCATTTTTCACAATACTCTTTTACGGTTGGATTTTCTCTACGGAAGCTTATGTCGTCCACTTCTCTTTGAGCTGCTTTGACTTTTTCATATAATTCCTTGCAAGTTGAACCGTAAATTGCAACACGCTTTCCATCAGCATCTTTTATTCTTGTCCGATAATATGTATTTCCGCTATACGTTACAGATTTATATTCGGGAATTGTTTCTTTCTTCCTTGGCATTGTAAATCACCTCTTTCATTTTAAACCATACCGACCTGTTCATCGAAATTGTCATTCCACAGGGAAAATGTACTGTCTAATATCCCTGCAAGCTCGTTCGGTCTGTTATATTTCACCTTTGCATATATATCCATCGTAATTTTGCTGTTTTCGTGTCCTGCAAGGTACTGAACCGTTTTCGGATCAACAGATGCATGAATCAGATTTGTAATATATGTATGTCTGAGCTGATGCGGAGTTACTTCAAAATCCAGACTGTAAACAACTTTTCCGTTATGAGCCGCTTTTTCACCGAGCACAGGCGTTACGGTATGTTTGATACGTTTTCCGTTTTCATATTTATAATAATAGCGTTCTTTCGTGGTTCTCGTAGTAATGTATGCCCATAGGCGTTGAAATTGTGTATATGACAATGGGTTTCCATCTTTGTTTGCTATAACATACTCGGATGTTGATGTTTCTCTTGCTTCTCTCAAACAATCAGCCAAGCAATCTGGAAGTGGAATATCTCTGTGAGCTGCCGGAGTTTTTAATTCCGTAAGAATCACTGGTCTGTTATGTTCCGTATGCCAAGCTCTGCAAACGGTCAAATACGGAGCAGGAGTATCTAAATATACACAATCCCATTGAAGCGCCAGAATTTCTTCACGTCTAAGTCCTGCGTATAGCCCTAGCATTACAAATACATATGGTGGAAGATTTTTTAGTGCGCTAATCAGTTTATCCACTTGCTCATCTGTAAGCGGTATCCTATCTTTTTGAGGAATACCGCCGTTTGTGGAAGAAAGATTTGCAGTCGGATTGTTTTTTATAACTTTACTTTCTTTTGCCGCGGTGAAGATACATTTGAATAGTATATTTACTGATTTATATACAGATGCCGATTTCTTTGAAACAGGCACAAGAGCCATGCGAATATCGTCAAGGGTCACATCGGCTATGTGCATATTCCCAAGCGGTTTTATAATATAGTTCTTAACTTTTGAAGTGTAGTCAATAAGAGTTGTTTGTCTGACATTTGCTGACTGCATTAGCAGCCATTTTTCGCAATATTCCTTTACAGTAGGTGTAGTTCTGCAAAATGTTTTGTTTTCAATCAGTTGTTTAACTTCATCAATCTTCTCACACAGTTCATCCACTGTCCTTGCATACAATGTGATTCGCTTGCCCTCTTGATCTCTGATCCTTGTTCTGTAATATTCAATTCCACTTCTTATTACGGTGCCAAATTGTTTGGATTTTGATTTTTTACTCATATATTTTCCTCCTATAAACTTTAGTCACATCATTGCCATGGCTCAGATGTTGGAACCATTATATGAGTATCCAATAAAAAGAACCAGGGACTTGACAAGCTACTTAGCGTGATCTTTGTTTACGGAGGGTTTCCCTTTTTTCAAGCGGCAATGCACGATGAGTACATTTTGCGATATATTCTTGCAGCGCTTCGCTGGTAAAATAAACACAGCCATTGGGAACGTACTGAACAAATGATATTGCTCCAGTTGCTCTGGCTGTATCAAGCGTAGTAATACTCATTCCCAAATAATCTGCTGCTTCTTTTCTTGTATATAATTTTTCCATTAGGATTCTCCTTTCTTTCCAAAATATAAACCGTTATCTGTAGGTGTACAGATAACGGTTATCAAACTTTGTCCTATGCGTTATTACGGCGCTTCCATTTCTTCAGGAATATAAAGTCCCAAACTTTTTTCAATACATTCACTGATTGCATCCATTTCCAAGCGGTTTACTTTGCCAATATATTTATGTACTTGTCGCTTATCTATTGTTGTAATTTGTTCAAGCAAAACAATTGACGGATACAATACGCTGTCATTGTTAAGATAATAGTGAGTTGGTAAATCTCTTTTTTTGTAAATATTGGACGATAAAGGAGCAACAATTAAAGTAGGAGCAAAGAAATTACCGCAATTATTTTGAAGGACAATTACGGGACGAGTGCCGCTTTGCACGAAGCCTATTCTTGGTTCCAATTCAACCAGGTATATATCTCCTCTGCGAAAAATCCAATCTTCTTTTAACATATCTAATACCTCATTTCTAATATTTATGTATAGCCCTTATTTGTCCTCGACACCCCGGGCAGGGAAGTCATCAAGCGGCGATCAGCGAAATCGCTCCATAGGAATCTAACCTCTCCGTCTTCATTGTGACCGAGCTGCGAATTACAGAAGTATCATTAACCCCGATTGCTCTCGTCGCGCTGTTGATAGCTAATCACAACTTGCAAATCTGATTTATCGCTCTCTGTCTAATTGACATTTAATTAAGAAAGGGTAAAAAGTAACAGGTCATGGCGCTCAGTCTGCACAGCTCTTTCAATCGGGAACGTACTTGATGAATGACTTATTCAATTTTCAAGGTTCAGTTAAATAAAATGAAAGGATAGATAATTCAATTTTGAGAACCTATTCAGGTTATTGAAAATTGTCCTCTCACTTATATGGAAAAAACAGGGCGTTTGTAGGGGTGTTTTTAGAAATTTATCAAATAATTTTTTAATTTCTTTTTTGCTCGCCTAATACTTTCAGCAACAACTGTGTAGTGTGTACCTTCGATTTTTGCAATTTCTCTGATTGACATCTTCCTAAAGCAATTTAAATACAAGCGCTTTTTTTGAATAGGTGTAAGTAGCGTATCAATAGCTTTTTGAAATTTTTCAACAAATAAGTTTTCACTTTCTTTTAAAATTAATTCATCTTCTGTGCTTAGAGTTGATGCACAAATATTGGAATTAAATTCATCAAGAGATGCCTTTACATAATGAGCTTGTAAATTATCGGATTTTTCTTCCTCATGGTAAAGTTGATCTGAAAGTTGCTTTAATTTTTCAAAATCCGCGGCTGTAAAATTGGGATTTT
>CALXSS010000019.1 GCA_944391225.1 uncultured Clostridia bacterium | reverse complement strand
TTCAATGGAGATAAGAACGGTATATTAAAATCTTGGATTATTTTTATTAAAAAACAGAGTCTAATTTTTGTGGGGGTTGAAAAAAATTCGTGAAAATGTTACAATGATTTAATAAGGGAACATATAAGCAAGGAGCAAAATGTAAAAAAAATATAATAATCTACAGATCAGCGCGTACCAAAATGTATCGCGCATGTTCTGTCAGTAGAGAAAAGGAGTGTAAGTTATGAAGAAAAAAATCATTTCGGCAGCGGCAGCTGTCGCTATGCTGGCGCAGCTGCCTGCGTATGCGGCGGATGAGGTCAAGGCCGGCGACAGCCTTAAAATAGGCGATTATGCTGAGTCAGCAGCGGAAACACAAAAGCTTATCGATGCAAGACCAGATATGCAGCGTTATTCTGAAAACCTTGACAGAGGGCTTATAGCAGTTATGGCAGACGGATATGGGTTCATATCATGGCGCTGGCAGGGCTATGAGAGCCTTGACACAAAGTACAATCTTTATAAGAACGGCGAAAAGGTAAATGTAGAGCCAATGTCGCTCACGAACTATACTGACATTAATGCTAAGAGCGGCGATAAGTATCAGGTAGCGCCTGTGGTTAACGGAACAGAGGGAGAAAAGTGCGCTGAGGTAGAGCTTCTTGACAACGCATATTTTGATGTTCCGATCCAGAAGCCGGAGGATGGCGAGATAAACGGCGAGACCTATACATATTCAGCAAGTGATGCCTCCGCAGCGGATCTTGACGGTGACGGCGAGATGGAAATAATCCTGAAGTGGGATCCTTCAAACGGCAAGGACGCAGCACAGGTAGGATTTACAGGTGAATGTATAATAGATGCGTATAAGCTGGACGGAACAAGGCTGTGGCGCATAAATATGGGCAAGAATATAAGAGCCGGCGCGCATGACACACAGTTTATGGTGTATGATTTTGACGGTGACGGCGCGGCAGAAATGGTATGCCGTACAGCAGACGGAACTGTTGCGGGTGATGGTACTGTTATAGGCGATGCTGATAAGGACTACGCATCACTAAATGACGGCAAGAACCTTACAGGTCCGCTGTATCTCACAGCATTCAAGGGAACAGATGGTTCGATCATAGATACAGTTGATTATGATCCTCAGACTGTGGGCGAGGGTTATGACAGTACAGACTGGGGCGACGGCTATGGCAATCGTTCGGAGCGTTATCTTGCAGGTATAGGCTCGTTTGACGGCGATAAAGTAGGATTTGTATTCTGTCGCGGCTATTATACAGGTCCGGAGGGCCCGCTTGGCGGAAGAACTGTAATGGCTGCGTACAATCTGGTTGACGGAAAGATACAGAAGATCTGGAGATTTGATACAAAGGAACTTGATAATCAGTATATAGGACAGGGCAATCATTCAATGAGCCTTGCGGACGTGGATTATGACGGATGCGATGAGATAATTTATGGTTCGCTCGCGGTGGATCATGACGGAAAGGCTATGTACAGCACAGGTCTTGGCCATGGCGATGCCCAGCATGTAACAGACATACTTCCGTCACGCCCGGGACTTGAGGTATTCTCATGTCATGAGGATACTACTGTTGCATACAGCTATGAGCTCAGAGATGCGAGAACAGGTGAGCTTCTGAGCGGCGGCGAGCAGCTTGGCTTGGACAACGGCAGAGCGTGCTCAGGCGATATAGACCCGAATTATGAGGGTATAGAAAACTGGTCAGCGGCAGGAGTTCTTATGGCTGCGGACGGAACAGTAATATCCACAAAGTATACAATGCCGGCTAATTTCCTTAACTGGTGGGACGGAGACCTTGGCAGAGAGGTTCAGGACAGTATTTATATTCAGAAGTGGAATCATGACGAGCAGAAAACTGAAACTGTGTTTACCGCGACAGAGTGTATGTCTATAAACGGCACAAAGGCTACGCCATCGCTCACTGCTGATATACTCGGTGACTGGAGAGAGGAAACAATATATCCGCTCAAGGACAGCAGCGCTTTAAGAGTATTCACAACAACTATCCCGACAGGCTACAGGATCCCGACACTGCTCTCTGATACACAGTACAGAAACCATGTGGCTTTGCAGAATACATGCTATAACCAGCCGACACAGCTGAGCTATTACCTCGGCTATGATACTGAGACCGTGCCCGTTCCGCAGATATATGTGATGCAGGACGGCAAAAAAGTCACAAATCCAGACCTTTCAAAGAAGTCATGGAGCATAGACGAGCTTTATTTCGGCGAGAGCGTTAAGCTTGTTACAGACTGCCCGACAGCTCTTATCAACGGCGTTCCAAAGAGAATAGACAACGATGATACCAACGTTGTTCCGGTCGTAAATGAAGATGAGAGGACAATGGTCCCGATCAGATTTATTGCTGAGGCATTCAACGCGGTGGTAGGCTGGGACGAGGCTGCGCAGCAGGTATCGATAGAAAAGGACGGAACAACGATCCTTATGACTATCGGCAGCAGCAGCTATACTGTAGACGGAGCGGCAAAGGAAATGGATACAGCAGCGGTTATAGAAAATGAAAGAACACTTGTACCGTTAAGAGCTATATCCGAATCGCTCGGACTTGAGGTATATTGGAACGATGGACTTATCGTGGTAAGCGATAAAGCAGTCGAGCTTTCGGACGAGGCAGCGGCAGCTGAAAAGGAAATGATAAAATCAGCGCCTGTTCCGGAAAGAATAGTTCCGCAGGCTATAAATGATGGTGAGAAGTTCTATCCTAATCAGCTTGATGTATTTGGTGTAACGGCAAGCGATAACGACGGTAACCTTGAGGCAGGAGCTGTGGATCTTGATATGGGTACACGTTGGTCAGCATTCGGAGCAAATACACTTACTATAGACCTTGGCTCTGTTAAGGGTGTTACAGGTGTTGCAATAGCTATGTGGAAGGGTGCTGAAAGAATATATCCGTTCACAATAGAGTATTCGTCAGATGGCGAGACATGGGAAACAGCTCTTGAAAAGACACAGAACAGCGGTACAACCGAGGGAATGGAGGAATACATGTTCGGTACACCGGTATATGCAAGATATATCAGATATAACGGTGATGGCGCTACAGATCCTGAAAAGAATTACTGCCATATCAGCGAGATAGCTGTGCTTGGAGTAGAATAATTCAATAAAAAACAAGAGGCTGTTGCCAAACTCAACGAGTTTGGCAACAGCCTTGGGGCTTTAGAAAAATAGTGCAGAACGGACGAAACGAAGGGGCGCAGCCCCCTTGCTTTTTTATGCGTTTGGTATATTTAATTCATATAGCGCGAATGTGGGGATAAAGTCTATCCCTCTGCCGAGATCCATTTCACCGGCAAAGCTGAACCCCTTGCGCTCGTACAGGCGGCGTGCCGGGGTGTTGTCGGGCACAACGTCAAGGCGTATGGCCTTTAGCCCTTGTTCTGAAGCAGAGCTTATACAGTAGTCTATTATCTTTCCGGCAATGCCTTTGCCGTATTCGTCCGGGTCAACTGCAAGAGTATGGATAACGAAATAATCTCCGTCCTCAAGCTCACAGCTCCAGCTGCCGCGGCTGTAGTCGCCCTGCGGATCTGTGTTTAGGATAAACGCGCTCAGGATTTTGCCGTTTTCAGTAACGGCGTACTGCTCGCCCGCGCTTATCGCGCTTGCTACGCTTTGCTCTGACGGATAGCTGCCGCGCGTCCAGCGCGGATAATTTATGTTATTATCAAGATATTCCACAACCTTATCGTAAAACTTTGAAGTCTCAGCTGTGTTGTCAGGTGTGCATCTTATTATTTTCACTGTGATACCTCCTGTGTGATAATTTATTGGGATCCATTTTCAATAATGATTATATCACGAACAGCACAACTGTGTCAATGTAAAATAATAGCCGTGAAATATGGTCGATTTTTCAGAAAAATCAGAATGTAAAGACTGCAATTTCAGTAAAAAAATACAAAATGAACGTATTGTTAAAAAAAGCTATTGACAGACAAAAGCTGCGGTGCTATAATGACTACATTGAACAAAGGAGTTCATGGCGTTTAGAAACGCTGTGAACTCCTTTTCTGTTTATCAGAAAAAGCTATTATACCCGGGATACATAACAGCTGAAAAGTTCAGACACGATAATAATATATAGCCGTATAGAGATACTGCGGCTGTTTAAGGAGGAAGCATTATGATCAGCTCAGGAGATACTGGATTTGTGCTGCTTTGCGCGGCATTCGTATTTTTTATGACCCCGGGACTCGCTCTGTTTTATGGGGGATTGGTTAGGAGAAAGAATGTTGTAAACACTATGATGTCATCGGTGTTTATGATAGGCACAGCTATAGTTTTATGGGTTCTGTTCGGATACTCGCTTTCGTTCAGCGGAAATATCGGCGGAATTATAGGCGATCTGTCATGGTTCGGATTCAACGGTGTCGGTATGGAGGCAGGACCGTATTCAGACAGTATACCTAACCTTTGCTTTGCAGCGTTTCAGATGATGTTCGCTATCATAACTCCGGCACTGATTACCGGAGCTACAGCAGGGCGTATGAAGTTTAAAGCTCAATTCATATTTATGATATTATGGTCGTTTATAGTGTATTATCCCATGGCGCATATGGTGTGGGGAAAGGGCGGATTCCTCGGTGAGGGATTCCTGCATTCCGTGGACTTTGCCGGCGGCAATGTTGTTCATATCAGTTCAGGTATAAGCGCGTTGGTGCTTTGTATGATCCTTGGAAAAAGAGACGGCTATCAGCATAGATCATACAGGATACATAATATTCCTATGGTTGCATTCGGCGCGTGCGTGCTGCTTTTCGGCTGGTTTGGTTTCAACTCAGGAAGCGCGCTTGCGGCAGACGGTCTTGCAGCTCACGCGTTCATGACAACAGCTGCATCCTGCGGAGCGGCTATAGTAACATGGATGGGCATAGAGGCATGGCGCTGCGGTAAGCCATCGCTTATAGGCGCGGCAACCGGTATGGTAGCCGGGCTTGTGGCAATAACGCCAGGAGCGGGATTTGTTCCGGTATGGGCGGCGGTGATCATAGGTATAGCTGTTTGCCCTATATGCTACTTCATGATCTCGGTAGCGAAAAAGAAATTCGGATACGATGATGCTCTTGACGCATTCGGCTGCCATGGCGTTGGCGGAATATGGGGCGGCATAGCGACAGGTATTTTCGCGATGTCATCTATCAACGGCACAGCAAAATGGGACGGCTTGATATTTGGAGACTATGAGCTGTTTTTAGCTCAGGTGTTGAGCATTGTTATAACGATAGCTATAGCTGTAGTCGGCACTCTTATATGTGTGGCTATTACAAGACTTATAACGCCGCTCAGAGTAACGAAGATGGAGGAGCGCATAGGACTTGATATGTCTGAGCATAACGAAAGCGCGTATCCGTCATTCAACGGACTTGACTGAATCGGAGGTGATCTGTAATGATAAAGATTGAAGCGATAGTAAGAGAGGATAAGACGGAGGATGTAAAGCAGGCTCTGCAGGATATAAACGTACATGGAATAACACTGTATCAGGTTATGGGCTGCGGCACTCAGAAAGGCTATGTCGGCTATGTGCGCGGGCAGGAGGTAGACATCAATATGCTCCCCAAAATAAAATTTGAGATAGTGGTCTCAACCGAGGAATGGGAGCAGAAGGTCATAGATGTTATCCAGAAAGCAGCGTATACAGGAACGCCGGGAGACGGCAAGATATTCTCATATGATATGCGGACGGCAATGAGGATCCGCACCCGTGAAACGGGAGCGGAGGCTATACAGCCGCGCAGACAATAATAAAAAGGAGATACGGCAAAACCAAACGGTTCTGCCGTATCTCCTTTTGTTTACATATTCTGAATTTTAATTATCAGAGGTTGTTTTTGAGGAAATCCTCAAGAGCTGCAGCTGCTGCATCTTCGTCAGCGCCGTCAACTGTGATCTCAACTGTGTGCCCCTGTTTTGCGCCGAGTCCCATTACTCCGAATATCTTTTTAGCGTCGACCGCCTTGCCGTCCTTGGCGATAGTGACCTTTGATTCAAATGACTTAGCAGCCTTAACGAACTCGCCTGCCGGTCTTGCGTGAATACCCTCAGGATCTGTTATTGTGTAGCTAAACTGTTTCATAATTGAAAACTCCTTTCTGTATTGGTTTGATTATTATATATTACTGCTTTTTCTTCTTGATGGCTCCGAGAATGACTGCCGAGATCACTGTTCCTACAGCGAGTGATACAAGGTACCATACAGGATGATCAACAACCGGGAATACGAATATTCCGCCGTGCGGAGCCATAAGAGTGCAGTTGAATGCTGCTGAAAGACCGCCTGCCGCAGCTGAGCCGATTATACATGAGAGTATAACGCGGATAGGATCTGAAGCTGCGAACGGGATAGCGCCCTCTGTAATGAAGCCAAGACCCATGACAAAGTTAGTCGGACCTGATTTTCTCTCTTCCAATGTGTACTTGTTCTTGAACAGAAGAGTTGAAAGAGCTATAGCGCATGGAGGAACCATACCGCCGACCATAACTGCCGCCATGATATAGTAGTTGCCCGCTGCTATTGAGGCTGTGCCGAATACGTATGCAGCCTTGTTGATAGGACCGCCCATATCAACAGCCATCATTCCGCCTACTATTATACCCACGATGATCTTGCTTGATTCGCTGAGGGTTTCAAGCGAGGTATTCATCCATGTGTTGAGCGCGCCTACAGGAGGCTCTATGATATATGTCATGAATACGCCGGTCAGCAGAACTCCGAGAACGGGGTAGAGCAGTACGGGCTTGATACCGTCGAGCGAATCGGGCAGCTTGGAGAATATCTTCTTGAGCAGAACTACGATATAGCCTGCCGCAAAGCCTGCAACGAGCGCGCCGAGGAATCCTGAGGTGCCGTTGTATGCTATAAGTCCGCCTACAAATCCCGGAGCAAGACCGGGTCGGTCGGCGATGCTCATCGCGATATATCCCGAAAGCACAGGCAGCATAAGGCTGAACGCAAATCCGCCTATGGTTTTGAACATAGCCGCGAGAGGTGTTATCGTACCGAAGTTGGCTCTTTCCGCCTCTGAAAGGCTGTTTATATCTACTGAAAGACCGTCTATAAGGAATGCGATAGCGATAAGTATACCGCCGCCTACAACGAACGGAAGCATATGCGAAACTCCGTTCATAAGCTGGGTATATATCTTATGACCTATGCTGCCGCTTGACGCGCTTGTTTGCTCTGTTTTTTCACCGCTGCCCCTGTATACGGGAGCATCGCCGTTAACCGCTCGCTTTACAAGCTCGTCAGCCTTGCTGATGCCGTCTGATACCTGACATTCGATAAGCTTTTTGCCGTTGAAACGCTCCATCGGAACCTGAGTGTCGGCAGCTATTATTATGAAGTCTGCCGCGGCTATCTCCTCAGCGGTAAGAACATTTTTAGCTCCGCCCGAGCCGCGTGTTTCTACTTTCATTGAACAGCCGTTTGCCTCTGCCGCTTTTTCGAGCGCCTCAGCTGCCATATATGTGTGGGCTATGCCCGTGGGGCAGCCTGTAACGGCAAGAATATTGCACTTTGCATTGTCGGATACTGTGCCGAAAGAATCTATCGAGGCCTCTTCATCAGCCTTATTTATTATGTCCAGAAATTCGTCTACTGATTTGGCGTTTCTCAGGTTTTCTGAAAAACTGTCGTCCATCAGCATTACTGAGAGCTTGCTCAAAACGTCAAGATGAACGTTATCCTTTGTGTTTGGCGCGGCTATAAGGAACATTAGCGTTACCTTTTCGCCGTCAAGCGAGTCGAAGTCAACTCCGCCGCGCACTACCATTGCGGCAAGCCCGGGGGTTTTAACAGCATCACATTTACCGTGAGGTATCGCTATGCCCTCTCCTGTGCCTGTTGTGCCCTCCTCCTCGCGGGCAAAGACCTTGGCAGCATATTGTGATTTGTCGGTTATTTTTCCGCTTTTGCACATGAGGTCTATTATTTTTTCAAGAGCCTCTTTTTTTGTGGACGCCGCTGCGTTTATGTCGATAGAGCGGCGGTCAAGTAATTCAGTAATTCTCATAATTAGCCTCCTGACTGTTTTAGTTATGCAATTGTAAAACTTCATTTAACAATTGGTATGATTTTTGTGGCGATTGAAACCTTTTTAGAAGCTTTGCAATTGCTTTATTTATATATGCAGCGTATATTTGCGCCGCAAAAAGGATCGTTATCAAAGCCCGGACTGATGGCTCAGTCTATGCGGCTGTATACATGCTCGATCTCCTCTTTAGTTGCAAGCTCGTCAGAAAATGCGCTGGCACTGCCTGAGGCTATTCCCATTTTGAATGCGTGCAGACTGTTCTGGCTCTCGCACCAGCCGGCAATGAATCCGGCTACCATGGAATCTCCCGCTCCTACTGAGTTTTTGACCTGACCTTTCGGCGCGGGGCGGTCAAGTGTTTCGCCCGATTCGGTAACAAGCACCGCTCCCTCGCCAGCCATTGAAACGAGAACGTTTACAGCTCCCTTTTCGATCAGCTTTTTAGCGTATGGAACGACCTCCCCGCGTGTTTTGAGCTTTACTCCGAATATCTCGCCCAGCTCGTGATTGTTGGGCTTGATAAGGAAGGGTCTGTATTTCAGCACGTTCATAAGAAGATCTTTTGTAGCGTCTACGGCAAACATGATGCCGCGTCCGCTTAGTCTGTTCATTATATCGCTGTAGAGCGAATCGGGCAGAGAATGGGGGATAGAGCCTGCAAGCACAAGAACGTCGCCCTCCTTGAGCGTGTCAAGCTGAGCCATGAGCTTTTCAAGCGCCGCCGAGTCTATTTCAGGGCCTGCCGCGTTTATCTCAGTTTCCTCGCCAGCCTTCAGCTTTACGTTGATGCGTGAAATGCCACGCTCAAGCTCTATAAAATCAGAGCTGCATCCCGATTCTTTAAACAGACGCTCTATCTCTTTGCCGGTAAAGCCGGCAATAAATCCAAGAGCGGTATTGTCGATACCGAGATGTGTAAGGATAGTAGAGACGTTAAGTCCCTTTCCGCCCGGCAGGATCTGTTCACTGCTTGAACGGTTCGTCATACCGGGTTCAAAATTTTCAACTCTCATAGCATAATCAAGAGCCGGATTGAAGGTTACGGTGTAGATCATCAGAAAAACCGCCTTTCTAAATGTAAAACCAATGCTTATATTCTGTCAGTCCGCTGCGATGATGTTATCGCAGTCGGAATAAATACTGTCTATCTTTTCGGTTATGACTTTTGCGCTTCCGAAATCGGCAAATGATACTGGACTGATCGCGCCAAACTTGGAGGAATCTGTCACAACATATCTACGCTTGCAGCGGTGCATTGAAATACGCTTTATTTCAGCCTCCTCCGGGTCGGGAGTTGTAAAGCCTACAGCTCTGTTAACTCCGTTAGTGCCCCAGAATCCGATAGTGAAGTTGTATTTCGATATAAACTCTGCTGCGGAATTGCCCACCACTGCTTCCGTTGACGGCTTTAGCCTGCCGCCTACAAGATATACAGAAAAGCCGCTGCGCGTCAGCTTTCGGGCGTGAGCAACTGCGTTTGTAACAAACACCGCATTTTTTTCCGTAAGATAGTCTATTATATATTCTGTGGTGGTGCCGGCGTCTATATAGACAAAATCGTCCTTTGTCACGAGCGATGCGGCATATCTTGCTATGCGCTTTTTCTCCTCGGGAAACAATATCCTGCGCTCGGCTATATCGTCATCATGAGCTTTGAGCGTCACAGCCATAGCTCCTCCGTAGACTTTGATTATTTCGCCGCGTGAGTCGAGCGCTGCAAGATCACGCCGTATAGTAGATTCAGACGCGTCAAGATACTCCATAAGCTCCTGAACACTTACGCTTTTCTTTTCATTTACAAGCCTGACGATCCTTTCGGAACGCTCCTCCGCAAGCATCATAGTCACTCCCTTTCATACGGGGCAAATGCCCTTGTTTGTCTTTTATGTATATATAATACCACCAATATCAGTCAAAGTCAATCACATTCATTCACAAAATTTTATAATTTTTTTGTGCAGCTCATACAAATGGAATTGTTACATTTGCGGTTTTTTGGGGAATGTTGCGATTGCTTTGAAATTCTATTGAAAGAGTTTGAATGGATTTGAAAGATAATTCTCATAAATCGCTGTCCGCCCGGTTCCTTTTGTTTTATATGGTCTGTGTGTTTTGCTGCAGCCGCGGATGATGGATAAATAAAAAAGAGGCTGTTGCAAAACTCAACGAGTTTGCAACAGCCTTGGGGGCTTTAGAAAAATAGTGCAGAACGGACGAAACGAAGGGGCGCAGCCCCCTTGCCCGAAGGCGTACGGGGGTACGTCGAGCGGTGAGTTTCGTTCGTAACATAAAGCGATTTTAATGCTGAAATTTTCATTTATGAAAATTTCCGCCTTAAACTTGATAGCAGTGATCCTTAAAAAATGGCTTACCTGCATTGTTCTATTCGCTTTATGTGGTCTGTGCATTTTGCTACAGCCCCTGATATGCTGATATTTAATATTAATACATTCCGCCCATTGAAGGATCCATCGGTGCAGCCGGAGCCGGAGGCTCAGGCTTATCAGCAACAACGCTCTCTGTTGTGAGAACCATTGATGCTACTGATGCAGCGTTCTGAAGAGCACTTCTTGTAACCTTGACCGGGTCAACTATACCCATTGAGATCATGTCGCCGTATTCGCCTGTAAGAGCGTTGTAGCCCTCACCGACTGCGCATGACTTGACCTTGTCAACGATAACCGCGCCTTCAAGACCTGCGTTCTTAGCTATCTGCCATGTCGGCTCTTCAAGAGCCTTAAGAACGATCTGAACACCTGTCTTTTCGTCGCCCTCAGTCTCATTGAGCAGCGCTGCTACCTTTGGAATAACATCAAGATAGCTTGTGCCGCCGCCTGCGATGATACCCTCCTCAACAGCCGCCTTTGTTGCTGCAAGAGCATCTTCTATTCTGAGCTTCATTTCCTTCATTTCAGTTTCTGTAGCAGCGCCTACACGGATAACAGCAACACCGCCTGCAAGCTTTGCAAGACGCTCCTGAAGCTTTTCACGGTCAAAATCTGATGTTGAGTTGTCAATCTCTGATTTGATCACTTTTACTCTGTCAGCGATATCTTCCTTGCTGCCTGCGCCGTCAACGATGATTGTAAGCTCCTTGGATATCTTCACCTGCTTAGCGCGTCCGAGCTGGCTTATCTGAGTATCCTTAAGCTCAAGACCAACCTCCTCGCTGATCACCTGACCGCCTGTAAGGATAGCTATATCCTGGAGCATAGCCTTACGTCTGTCGCCGAAGCCAGGAGCCTTTACAGGCACGCATGTGAATACGCCTCTGAGCTTATTGAGGATAAGAGTTGAAAGAGCCTCGCCCTCAACATCCTCAGCAATAATTACCATCTTCTTGCCTGCCTGGATAACCTGCTCAAGCAGTGGGAGTATTTCCTGTATGTTTGATATCTTCTTGTCTGTTATCAGTATGAACGGATCGTCAAGAACTGCCTCCATCTTGTCTGTATCCGTTACCATGTACGGTGTGATGTAGCCTCTATCGAACTGCATACCTTCAACGATCTCTGAATATGTTTCAGCTGTCTTTGATTCCTCTACAGTTATAACGCCGTCAGCTGTAACCTTTTCCATAGCGTCTGCAATAAGCTCGCCGATCTCGTCATTAGCAGCCGATACAGCGGCAACACGAGCTATATCGTCTCTGCCTGAAACATTCTTAGCAGATGAGAGCAGATTTTCAACTGCAACATCAACAGCCTTTTTAATACCCTTTTTAACGATCATCGGGTTTGCGCCTGACGCAACATTCTTAAGTCCCTCTCTTATAAGAGCCTGAGCGAGAAGTGTAGCTGTTGTAGTACCGTCACCGGCAACATCGTTTGTCTTAGTAGCTACCTCTTTTACAAGCTGAGCGCCCATATTCTCAAAAGCGTCCTCAAGCTCGATCTCCTTTGCAATAGTAACACCGTCGTTTGTGATAAGGGGGGCGCCGAACTTTTTGCCGAGCACAACGTTTCTTCCCTTAGGTCCGAGTGTGATCTTAACGGTATCCGCAAGCTTGTTGATGCCGTTTTCAAGAGCGTGTCTTGCGTCCTGTCCGTATTTAATATCCTTAGCCATAATATACAATCTTCCTTTCCTGTAATAACTTGATCCTGCAAGGCTTTGTCAATGCCCTGCGCTTAATTTCGTTTTGATCCTATCAGTCTACTACCTTAGCAAGAATATCGCTCTGCTTAAGTATAGTATATTCCTCTCCGTCAACCTTGACCTCTGTTCCGGCATATTTTGAAGTCAGGACCTTATCGCCTACAGCAACCTCCATAACTATCTCCTTGCCGTCTATCATTCCGCCTGGACCTACAGCAACAACTTCAGCTACCTGCGGCTTTTCCTGTGCCTTTGATGAAAGGATTATACCGCTCTTTGTTGTTTCCTCTGCCTCAAGCATTTTAATAACAACTCTGTCTGCCAATGGTTTGATGGTCATAATATTATTACCTCCTACTTTATGCGGTAAATACCGCGTTTATAAAACGGCTTTCGCCTCATTCTGCAATTTCTCTTGTTAGCACTCAACATCATCGAGTGCTAACAATGATATTATCCACTTTTTAAGGGCATTTTTCAAGCTGTGAAATCGTGATATATTTCTATATTTTCTTTTGAAAACGGCTGATATTATAAAAAATCAACCGTTTTCTTAATTTAAACAAAATATGCAATATTAACATTTAGTTCATAAACTAAGCTTATTTATGAAAGAAAGTTTTCCATAAGCTCGAGAGCATCTTCTATTGTCGGAAAGCTCCGTCCGCCCTTGAGTATTTCTATATCATATCCCGGAAAGGCGCCCTCGCTTATTTCCTCGTGTGATATCAGCCGGCTTGAGCCGTTTTCATCCTTATAAAGCCTCAGCTCGCCATCTTCAAGTATTACTCTGTAAAAGGATGGCTCGATGGTAGGCGATGGCTCTGGTGTGCTGTCCTCCGCCTGCGTTGTCACAGCCACCGGAGTGGATATCATGCCGCCGCCGTTGTGGTAGCCTATAGCATAACCACCCGCGAAAAACAGCGCTGTTAAGAATACATATGATGCAGAAATAATAATATTCCTTGCTGTAGATGATATTGGTTTATTAAAAAAGCTATTCATATTGTTTTCCTCCATAAAATGTGGTATTTTCATAAATTTTTCCCGTTTAATAAAATTTAATACATAAAAGTATTGAAAATTTGCGGTATTTGATATATAATAGCAATGAATATGCCTATAAGAAATAATCTCTGCAGCTTGGTATACACCGTTCTATTGTGGTAATAATTCAGATATATTACAGATAAGACAATATTTTTAAATGACGCGCGGTTCACGCGCAGATCAATTAGATTAGGAGGAATAGGAGTGTCGGAATACAGCAGAAGAAACAGACATACATCAAACGACGGCGGCGAGTTTGACTGGGAACGTTTTGACAGGCAGACATCAGCTGCATCGTCAGACAGCGGCGAGGCTCCGTTAAGACGTCGAAGAAGCGGCTCTGGCGGAAATTCGCGTTCATCAGCGCGCAGCAGCGCGCCGGATGCAGAAAGGAACGTATCACAGCGCAAGGTCACAAAAACTCAAAAACCGAAAAAGAAAAGAAAAAAGCAGCTTACCGAAAAGCAGATAATGTTCAGGAAAAGACTGAGACTTACAATACTTGTAGCCGTGCTGATATGTGTGGTTATATGCTCAGGAATGTTTGTGGGAATGTACGCGGCGGTATCAAGAGAAATAAAGGACATGAATATTCAGAGCCTTGCTCTTAATTATTCATCATTTATATATTATACCGACAGCTATGGAAACGAGCAGGAGCTTGACAAGATAGCGTCAGATTCAAACAGGATATGGGTAGATTCTGACGAGATCTCGCAGTATTTCAAGGATGCGATAGTTGCGATAGAGGACGAGAGATTTTATACTCATCACGGTGTGGATATAAAACGAACTATCGGAGCTACGGTTAAATATGTAGGAGCAAAGCTCGGGATAGGACAGTCGGATTACGGCGGTTCTACTATAACTCAGCAGGTAATAAAGAATATCACAAACGAGGACGAGGTAAAGCCTACACGAAAGATAAAGGAAATGATGCGCGCAATAGCGCTTGAAAACCAGCTTTCCAAGGACGAGATACTCACTATGTACTGCAACATAGTATATTTTGCAAATAACTGTAATGGCGTAGAGGCGGCAGCGAGGACGTATTTCAATAAGTCGGCATCGGAGCTGAACCTGCAGGAGGCGGCATCAATCGCCGGAATAACGCAGTATCCGTCGGAGTATGATCCGCTGGCTCATCCTGATAAAAATATAGAAAAGAGAAATACTGTACTTCTCAAGATGAAAGAGCTTGGAAAGATAAGCGATCAGGAGTATTCAGTCGCATCCGCAGCTCCGCTTGAAACGAGCAATGCCTACAGAAAGGAGCAGGCGGAGGCTACATCATATTTTGTGGATCAGGTAATAAACGATGTAATAAGCGATCTTATAACTCAGAAGGGTTACTCGGAGGATTTTGCAACAAGACAGGTATCAAACGGCGGACTTAAGATATATTCAACTATCGATGTCAATGTCCAGTCGATAATGGAGGATGTGTTTGAGGATACCTCAAACTTCCCAGGCGGCGGACAGTCAGAGGCTGCTATGGTCGTGCTTGATCCGTATACAGGTCAGATCAAGGGACTTATAGGAGGCTTGGGCGAAAAGACAGATATACGCGGCTGGAACAGAGCAACACAGGCTGTGCGTCAGCCGGGCTCGGCTATCAAGCCTATCTCGGTATACGGTCCGGCTGTGGATCTTGCAAAGATAACAGAGGTGGATATTGTAACCGATGAGGAAATAACGATAGGAAATGATAACTGGAAGCCGAAGAACTCATACAGCGGCTTCAAGGGCGATATGACTATCAAGGAAGCAGTGGCGAGATCATCAAACATCCCGGCTGTAAAGGTGCTTGATATGATAGGTCTTTCAAATTCCTATGGTTATTTACAGAATAAGTTCCATATATCGACCTTGCAGGAGGAGGATAAGAACTATTCATCTCTTGCTCTGGGCGGACTTACGCAGGGTGTTACAGTTAAGGAGATGGCTGCGGCGTACGGTGTATTTGTTAATAAGGGAAAGTATATAACGCCTTACACATATACAAAGGTGCTTGATTCAGAGGGCAACGTCATACTTGAAAATTACGTTAACGAATCACAGGCTATGAGTGAATCGGCGGCGTATATAACAGCCGATCTGCTTTCAGGTCCTGTAAATCTTTCATATGGTACAGCCACAAGGGCACAGCTTGACTGTGGAATGCCCGCATACGGCAAAACAGGTACTACAGATAAAGATTTTGATAAGTGGTTCGTGGGCTTTACACCGTATTATGTAGGAGCTGTATGGTTTGGATTTGACAGTCCGTCGTCACTTTCGGCTGCCGGGATCACAGGAAATCCATGCGTGACCGCATGGAATCTGGTATTTGAGCAGATAAGCGAGGGACAGTCATATAAGGAGCTTGAGGTGCCGTCATCTGTTGTAGAATGCAATGTATGCTCCATAAGCGGCAAGCTTGCAAACAGCGGCTGTGAATCGGTAAAGGCATATTTTGTAGATGGAACTCAGCCAAAGAGCAAATGTACGAATCATTACAATGTTCATCAGTCTGAGGAGTTCATGACGCAAAAACCTGACAATAAGGCTACATCAGCGCCTACAAGCAAGCCGGAGGCAAGCAGCACAAAGGCGCCGGAGATCGACAGCTCTGACGGTGGCTCGTCCTCAGGCGGCAGCGGAGGCAGCAGCGGAGGAAGCTCATCATCTGGCAGCGGAGGCAGCAGCGGAGGAAGCTCGTCATCTGGAAGCAGCAGCGTCAGCAGCGGAGGAAGCTCGTCATCTGGAAGCAGCGGAAGCAGCTCAGGAGGCAGCTCATCGTCTGGCAGCAGCGGAGGCGGCTCATCCTCTGGAGGGGAGTCGTCGGCAGGAAGTTCATCATCCGGTGAGACCGGAGGTTCATCATCGGGAGGAGAAGCTTCAGGCGGTTCAGATAATGTGCTTGATGTAGAATAAATATTTGGTTCAAAATAAATGATGTTTATCTGATAAACTGAGACTGTTTAATGAAAAAAACGAGGCTTTCTATCCTCGTTTTTTTCGTGATATGTATTGTATTATGCCATCGGAGTAAGATATGAAGTCAAAAACAGCGCATCGGCTTTTGCTGACGCGCTGTTTTTGTGTTATGTAATGGTTCTTTTGGTGATTTTTCTCTATAAGCATAGGGATATGGACCCTCTGCCGATATCGAAAAACACGGCAATATTTAAAGAACTATTATAATATAAAATGTATTTGTATTTAGATCGTTAGCTCTGAGTTGAAGCGATGATATTCTTCCACTTATCATAAGCGGCATCCCACGCCTCGCTGTCCTGAGGCTGATATTCAGCAATGTCAAAGCTGTTGCGGACTATCTTGCGGCCTTCGTTAAGATCCTTGATAGCACCCATAGCTATTCCCTGAACTATGATATTGCCTATGCTCGTAGCCTCTACAGGACCTGCGTTTACAGTACGCTTTGTAGCGTTAGCTGTGAACTGGCAGATCATCTTGTCCTTTATTCCTCCGCCTACGATGTTGACAACATTGTATTTGTTGCCTGTTACCTCTTCCATGCCCTCGATGGTGTAGCGATAACGGAACGCAAGGCTCTCAGCGATACATCTGATTATCTCGCCCTTTGTTTCAGGCACCTTCTGACCTGTCATAGCGCAGTATTCTCTTATACGCTTAGGCATATTTCCCGGTGTCTGGAAAGCGTGATAGTCAGGATCAATAAGGCTTGCAAACGGCTCTGCCGCGCGCGCCTGCTGCTCAAGCTCGTCAAATGAAAGAAGCGTGCCTTCTCTGTCCCACTGACGGCGGCTCTCCTGGATGAGCCACAGACCCATTATGTTCTTAAGGAAACGTATCGTCTTGTTTACGCCGCCCTCGTTTGTGAAGTTATACTTCAAAGCGTCGTCTGAGGTGTTCGGCTCGTCAAGCTCTACGCCCATGAGCGACCATGTGCCTGATGAGATGTAGATGAAGTCTTTTTTGTCTACAACCGGTACTGATGCAACTGCCGATCCTGTGTCATGTGATGCTACCGCTACAACAGGGATTTCGGCAATGCCAAGCTCCTCAGCAAGCTCCGGCTTGATCGTTCCAACTATCTGTCCAGGATATATAACATCTGTCAGAATGTCTGTTGGTATACCGAGCTTTTTGAGCATGTCATATGACCACTCGTGCTTTTCTGAGTTGAACATCTGAGCTGTTGAAGCTATTGTGTATTCTGTCTTTTTTACGCCTGTCAGGAAGTAGTTGAACAGGTCAGGCATAAACAGAAGTGTTTTTGCATTTTCAAGCGTAACGTCGTTGTTTATCTTAGCTGAAAGCAGCTGGAAAACAGTGTTGAACCAGTTGAATGCAATGCCTGTCTCCTTGAATATCTCAGCCTTTGGAACGAGCTTGAATGCCTCATCGTACATTCCCTCTGTACGTGTGTCGCGGTAGTGATACGGATTTCCGAGCAGCTTGTCGTTTTTGTCGAGCAGGCCATAGTCAACGCCCCAGGTGTCAATACCTATGCAGTTGATGTCGCGGTCGCCAGAGTTTGCGCACTTCAATATGCCCTGCTTTATCTCAAAGAACAAGCGCAGCACATCCCAGTGCAGATCGCCGTTGATATTTACGGGATCATTTGAAAAACGGTGTTTTTCTTCAAGCGTAAGCTTTTCGCCGTCGAACTTTGCAAGAATAGCTCTTCCCGATGAAGCACCGAAATCGAACGCTAAAAACTTGTATGTATCAGCCATTGGTGATCTCTCCTTTTCTTGATATTTGAAACCGCGCGCGGCGGTTTTCGTCAGAATCTATCCTATAAATTAGCTAATATAATTATATACTATAAAAGCTGTCAAGTCAACTGAATTATAAGGATTTTTATTTGAATAAACAGTGCATTTTTATATAAAACAAGAGTGATATGAGAGCTAAAGGAATTTAATTTGACAAATCAGATAAAATATAGTAAAATGGAAACAGAGATAAATATTATTGGAGGTATATTATGGTAAATGTTAAATTGGCGGCGGCGGCTTTAATTGTATTAGCTCTGCCTGTGTGCGCGGCTGCTGCTGAGCCGAGCGATCTTGTGTTTACGCAAAGGCAGGGCGGAAAGTATATATACTGCAATAATCATGAGCTGATACGCAATACAGATCTCGCCGACAGAACTGTTCAGTATCCCCATTATATAATGAGCAACGAGGGGCTTTCAGCTGATAAATATGC
Organism: uncultured Clostridia bacterium; assembly: GCA_944391225.1. GTDB lineage: Bacteria > Bacillota > Clostridia > UBA1381 > UBA1381 > Ornithomonoglobus. The sequence continues at coordinate 15,978 of CALXSS010000019.1, read as the reverse complement.
TATGTTCATCTCGCTTGTGAACAGGACCGATACCGATACTGACGGCGGACTTGCCACGGAGCGCGGATTCGATGTTGAAACAGACGTGCTTTTCAAAGCTGTGGAGGACACAGAGATAACTATAACGGCTCTGGGGTTTGAGGTCCCTGAGCACCGCACATTCATACTGGACGGAACACAGTATACAGAGGAGGATGAGTGGGGCTGTTTTTACTGCTGGGCGTCATATCTTGGCATGCCGGTGCGTCAGCTAAATTCAGGAAACAGGTATGATCCTATCGGCTTTGAGGAGGTGACCTTTACTCTAAAGGCGGGGGAAACAAAATGGCTGTCGGAATATATAGAAAATTATCGCGAGGTCCCATTCTGCCGGTCAGTTAACATTATGGCTGATTTTGAGATAAAAAGCGGCATATGCGACGTGAACGTGGCGGCGTTCAGATCTCTTGGCACGCTTGGCGATCGCAGCAATCTCAGTCCTAATGTAAAATATGGCTCGTATTACCGTGACAAGCAGTACAAGGGGATATCGAACGGTCTCAACGAGGTTGACGCTGTTCTTGAATATACGATAGACGATTCGGAGCCGAGCGGAGTGAATCTGCCCGTTACGGTTTATAATCAGGCAATGCCTGAGGGAAATACAATAGAGAAGTGGTATACACATCTTAACCCTCGTGCTGACGAGTGGTCGTATGATATATGTGCAGAATCAGATATGCTGTCATTCACCTATTACGATCCGCAGAAGCTTGAATACTATGGATCGAAAGTACCGGAGGCGGAGCGCAGCCCTTATTATATATTTGACACTCATCATACAGACACATCGGTTTATGAAAGATCATATGGAAAACAGGATGAGTATATTCCCAACCGTGAGCTTACAGAGGAGGACGGCACTGATATAGCGTGCAATCTCGGCAATTATGGAGTTATATATAATTATAAGATAAGGGTGACGAATAACGGAAACAAGCAGAGGTACGTCACCTATCAGCTTGCGACCTCATCAAATAATCTTGTATATTTGAAGGACAGCGAGGGGAATGTCATAAACGGTTACGCCCTGAGCAAGGGAAAGAGGGACGACAGGGTGTCGGACAATATGGCTTGCATGACTATACCGGCAATGACTACCTCTGAATATACCGTCTGCGTGGTGCTTACACCCAATTATCCGGGAGGAATGCAGAATAACCTGAAGCTTACGGATTATCCCATGCTTGTTGAAACGTATGAAACAGAGCGCGGCGGAATAGAAAAGGACAGATTTTTTGACGGGCGCGAGTATTATAAGTGGGATAGCGGAAAGCTCTGCCTCAGCGACGACAGGATAGAGTGGCGTCAGGTCACGCTGCCGTCAAAGGTGGAAAACGCGATAAAGGGGAATTGGAGCGAATATTCACTCACATACACCGGCAGCGGATATTTATTAAGACCAACACTTTATGACGGGGGAGTATATTCCCATGCCGACAGCCTGTACAGAGAGGTGTATCTGCTGGATATGAATTTTGAGCTTGTTTCATCATACACATTCGGCAGCTATCCTGAGGGCTTTGCGGCAGCAAACGGAGTCTATTATATAAAGTCAGCCGGCAGTGTATTCAGATCTGCCGAGTTCAAGTGGTGGGATCTTGTATATACACAGCTGCCCTGCTGGAACTACGGCAGATATTCAGCTCTCATGGACGATGGAAAAATAAAGCTGTCGCTTGATGGAAAGGAGTTTGACGAGGTAGTCTACTGCGGCTTTGCTCCGGAATATATCGATTCCTATGGTGATGTGTACTATTATGTGGATGGCAGGATGCTGTATCTTTCAAATGACGGAATGTATTGGAGCGGAGTGCTGTTCAACAATAAGGTGCAGAGCTTTGAGATTTTAGGCGATAAGGTCATAGCCAACGGTGAGGAGGAACGTTCCATGCCGGAGCTTACAGACTGCGCCGCTGTAAAGCTTGACGGAAAATATATCGCGTTTGATGACGCGCCGTTCTCTTTTGACGACACTAATTACATTCCTCTGCGCAGCGCAGCCGAGCTTTTGGGATGCGATGTAAAATGGGAATATGGAACGATAACCATATCAAAGGGAGAAACAAGCCTGCGCACAATGGCAGATGCGGAATATGCGGTCATAAACGAAGAAATTGTGGCTGTGCCGCCTGTTAAAATGCAAGGTGCTACCTCATATATATCCTTGAGGACTTTGGCTGAAACTTTTGGCTATAGCATCGAATTCGATGCTGAAAATAATATATGTATTCTTGCATCAAAATGACAAAAAAGCTGCCTGGGCAGCTTTTTTGTCATTTTGCGAGGTGGAATGCCTCTTCAATATCGCTTATTTCCTCATCGTTTATAGCCACAACACTGCCTAAGCCACGGGCAGCTATGATAGCGCGTGCGCTGTACTCTGCTACCTCAAGACGGTCGAACGCATTGAGCAGGCTGTTGCCTGTAACGATAGCGCAGTCGTTCTTGATTATAGCAATAGGCGTGTTTTCCTCAAATACGGCTGCTGTTTCCTTAGGTTTCATGTAATTCATGCCGAAGTCGAGCTTTGGTATGTTGCGCATAAGGATGTAGCTTTCCGGGATAGTGCGCGAATCAAGCGGTGTATCGGTCACAGCGAACGCCATGATGCACGGCGGGTGTGCTATGATGATCGAGTTTACATGCGGATGCTGGCGGTATATCTCGCGGTGCAGCTCCGCGCTGCGCGATGGCAGCTTACCCATTTCCTTGTAGTTTCCAGAGATCTTCACGAGATCCTCAGGCTCAAGATATTTTCTGTCCATGCCGGATGGGGTTATGATAAAGCTGTCTCCGTCAAGACGCTGCGAGAATGTACCCTGCGTGCTTGTGAAAAGCTGCTGATTATATGCGCGCTTTATAAACTTGCACATATCCTGGCGTATATCCTTTTCAACGCTTGAAATATTCTTTGCAACAAACTCATCCATAACAACATGCTGTCTTGACTTGTACCAGTCTATCTGCTCAGGCTCAAGAACGTTGAGCGTGCCGATGCTTGTGGCATCTATTTCAAGACGCGCGCTGAAATCAAGTGTTTCAAAGGATTTGAACGCGTCAAACATAGTCTTTGCGCCTATAACAACACCATGATTTTCAAGTATAACAGTATTGAAGCCTTTTTCAAACTCCACGCTTATCTTGTCTCCCAGATCCTGCGAGCCGGGCAGACCGTATTTAGCCATGCCTATTTCTCCGCAGGAGAATTTAACATTAGGTATAAGGCTTGTGTTCGGCAGTCTGCGAACTATCGAGAACGCAACGAGTGCCGGCGGATGCGCGTGCAGCACCGCTTTAAGATCCGGTCTTGTTTTATAGATGTGCTGATGGAACGGATATTCGCTCGATGGCTTGTGAATGCCGCAGATCGTTCCGTCAGGCTTGATACATACCATATCCTTGCGTGTCAGGCTGCCCTTGTCAATGGAACCGGGAGTTATCCATATATCCCCGTTATCATCAAGGATAGACAGATTACCGCCTGATGTTGTAGTCATGCCGTATCCGTAAATACGTTCCATAAACATAACCAGCTGATCGGCAGGATGAAGCATTTCTAAATTCATATGATCACCCACTTTTATTGTATAGTTTCTATAAAATATTATATATTTCAAGCTATTATTTGTCAATATAAAATAAAGGCTTTTTTGTTTAAAAACGCATATCGCAAAAAAAGATGCCGCTGCTAAACTCAGCGAGTTTGCAACAGCATCTATAAAATTGATTTATAAAGCACAGCTGTTTATAAAATCGACCATATGTTTTCCGGCAAGCGACACATCGCTGTTATGGAAGCCGTGACCGGCTCCGGGAAACACCTTAAGATCCGCGTCGGAATATACGTTAAGAGCGCGGCGTGAATAATCCAAAGGTACAAGCTCATCACTGTCACCGTGGATCATAAGCACCTTGTTCTTATATCCGCCTATTTTTCCGTAAACGTCAAGACCGACTATATCATAATAATACTTTCTGCCAATAACTCCGCCAAGTATCTGTATGCTCTCCGGAATCTGGACGCTGCTTGAAGAAAAGCGTTTTGCCGCGTCAGGTATACCGAATGCGGGATAGAGCAGGATAAGACCGTTTATGCTGTCGGAATGCTCTGCCGCTGTGAGCGCGCTCACAAGCCCGCCCTGGCTCTTGCCCATCAGGAAAACGTTGTCCCTGTCAATAAAATCAAGACCGAGCGCAAAGTCTATAACAGCTTTGAGATCCGCCTTTTCTGTCATTATAGTCATATCTATCATATTTCCGTCGCTTCTGCTCTCCATCGCGCCGCCGCAAAAATCGAACAGGAACGAGGCTATGCCTGCTTTTTCGAGTATTTCCGCATATTTTATATTGCCCTTGTATATGCCGTTAAAGCCGTTGCACATTATGACGGTTGTGTGCTTATCCTTGCCGTTATCGGGAATATACGCTCTGCAATATATGTTGAGCTCACCGCGTTTGCAAGTGTATTCTTTCATCATATCATTTCAAATCCTTTCCTGCCTTTAGAACTCTTTTTCAAGTCCTTTTGTATTTTAACATGTGATCTGAGCAATGTCAAGTGAAAAAGGAATAAATTACATTATGCTTACAAAGGTGTTAAGATACATAAAAAATGTTTACGTTTATTTTACCTTTCCCGGCGGCTCAACTCCGTCATGCTTTGCAAAATCCACCATTATACGCGGACCGTACCGGCTTTTTTCGGAGTCGTCAAGGTATATATTTGCCTTGAACTCAGTGCCGCTCTTGTTCATGAGATCATCAATGACCACATGCTTTCCGTCTATGAGCAGTTTTACAAGACCGCTGTCAAAATTGACATTTTTGAACATTGCAAGCTGTGACTGCTTGTATATAACATATGAGCAGTCCTCAGCCGCGCAGCGGAACAGCCGTTCATTTTCCATTATCGCTCCGCCGCAGCGAGGGCAGACCATGTCTGTCTTTGTGCCGGGCAGAAAGTGCAGCTCAAAATTGACAGGTCCGTAACTGCTTTGCGGGTCATATTTCAGTGAAACCTCAGCGCTGAACAGATTATCCGTTTTGCCTGCAAGGCGTTTGCATAGGTTTCTGCCGCCCGCAAGCCATTTCTTTACCATATTCGCTGTGATGGTGGTTTTTCTGAATATTCCCTTATCAGATTTTTTCCATATAACAAACCCGCAGCCGTTGCTGCACGAGAACGCTTTCATAGACTCCGTCACATCGCCGCCGCAGCCGGGGCATTTTCCGAGCGCCTCCTTTGGCGCGAACGTGAGCTTTACGGGATATTCGGCGTTCTTATCTGCCTCAAGCATAATATCAGCCTCAAATCGGGCGCCGCTGTTGGCTTCAAGCTTTTTCATTTTAACACTTTTTCCTGAAAGCAGCTTTTTCACCATTGGCGCGGTTATTGTGGTATTACGGAACATGCCCTTGTCCTGCGTTTTCCATATAACGAATTTGCACGACATTGGCGGCTTCCAGTTGCTGCATCCAAATCCGCGGCTGCCTTCAATGACATTTCCGCCGCAAAGCGGACATGTGCCGAGCACCTCTCTGAATTTTTCGGTTACAGTCTTTGTCATGACCGCCTGATCCACCGGCGGATATGTGTTTTTCAGTATATGCTGTATTGTTTCAAGCACGTTTTCTGTTAGCGAGCTGTAGGGCTTTGCGCCCGAGCGTATATCCTCCTGCATCACCCACCATTCGGCGGTCATATCAGCCTTTTTGATCTCGTCCGGCAGGATCCTGTAAAGCTCTCTGCCGAGTGGTGTCGATATCAGCTTTTTACCGGATTCGCTAAGGTATCCCTTTGCAACCAGTCCGTCGATTATCGATGTGCGCGTTGCAGATGTGCCGATCGAACCGTTTTCGCCCTTTTTATCGGCATCTTTCATTTCAAGCAGCTTTTTGATACGCGGATCGGTTACATACTTGGCTATTCTCGTCATGTCCTCGTTGAGCGTTGCCTTGGTATAGCGTGCCGGCGGCTTTGTTTCCTTTTCCTCAACACCACCCTCAGCTGCCGTGCCTGTATAAGTTCCGGGAGCTATATAAGCCAGAGCTGTCGGCTCTTCCTTTCTAATATCCTTGAATATTGAGAGGTATCCCGGTTCTATTATCTTGCTTGTGCTTGCAGCAAGTGAACAGCCGTTTTCAAGCTGGACACTCAGCTTTGAGCGCTCTTTTACCGCCTTTGGCAGAAACTGTGCCATATAGTATTTACATACTGCAAGATACACGTTTCTTTCCCGCTCGGTAAGCCTGGATATGTCCACGCTGTTGTTCGTGGGTATGATAGCGAAATGCGCTGTTATATTCTTGTCGTTAAAGCATTTTGAATGTATCGTCATATCGAGAGCGGCAGGGCGGTAGCTGATGTTTTTTATCACCTGCGCCATTGTTTTCGGAGCTTCCTTGAAATGCTCCTCTGAAAGATAGCGGCAGTCGGAGCGGTTGTAGGTTATAGCCTTGTGGTTTTCTCTGAGCGACTGAGTGATGTCCATGACCTCCTTGGGGCTGTAGCCGAAATGCGAGGAGCAGTAGCTCTGCAGCTTTACAAGGTTGAACGGCAGAGGCGGATCCTCCTTTACTGTCTTACGCTCGATCACTATGTTGTCAAAGCTTTTGCCGATAAGCGATGACATTATCCTTTCAGCCTCAGCTTTGTCGAGTATGAGCTCGTCGGGCTCGTCCTTTTTTGTTTGAGGCAGATGGTATTTTGCTCTAACGCGCTTTGTACCGTCAGCCGTCTCGATGTCAAGCTCTATAAAAATATCGTAATATACCTGTTTGCTGTGCCCCTCAATAAGCATGTCGCGCGCTACAACAAGCCCGAGTGTAGGGGTCTGAACTCTGCCTACAGTCAGCAGCGCGCCCGAATTTGAGCACGTAAAAAAGCGGCTCATGTTTACGCCTACCATCATATCCGCTACAGAGCGCGCATAAGCCGACCAGCCCTCGTTTTCGCTCCCGTGGTTATCGGTCATTTTGCCCAATGCCTTTATGAGCCCGCCGCGTGTGGTGTCGCTTGTGTTCAGGCGCATAACAGGCTTTTTATAGTCAAACCAGCGCAGCAGCTCGTCTATCAGCAGCTGTCCTTCCTCGTCGGGATCGCCCGCGTGGATAACAGAATCGGAGCGCTCAAGCAGCTCGCCTATAAGTCTGACACGTTCAGCTTTGCTTTCAAATCTTCCGCCGCCGGTGTCCTCACCGATTTTCTGCCCCCAGTTCTCGAAATATATGGGCAGACTGTCAACAGACCATTTTTTATATGATGCGTCAAAGTCCTCAGGCTCCTTGAGTGTGAGCATGTGACCAAATACCCAGGTTATTATATAATCGCCTTTTTCAATATATCGTTTTCCATCGCCGCCGCTGCGCTCTCCAGGCAGCGCTCCGGCAATATCTCTGCCAAGCGACGGCTTTTCCGCGATAACAAGTATCATAGTTTACCTCTTTAAAACAGGCGGCATATGCCGCCAAAAAATAATCGGTCATGTTTCCTCGTCTCTGAATACAACGGCGCAAACACAAATATAGAAAAAACCGCATCAGAGGATCGTTGAAACATGACCTGTAAATATATTATATTACATATGCCGAAGTTTGTCAAGAAATTTTGTTTAGAGTTCTATGAACGAGGCTACTGTTTTTGTATCTGAAACAGGACGGTTAAAATACAGTCGTTTTCCGTCAAGCGAGAACGACGGGTTCGGGTGAACCTGCTTTTTCCAGATCATGTCCTGCAGATCAGCCATTTCTATCATTTCACAGGGCTTTTTGCTGCCCTTTTCGTATATGTATATATCAGGCGAATAGCCGGGATAGCAGCGGTCACCTGTAAACAGACTTCTGTCGGGACTGCCGTCGATATGGTTGCCTATGCCGCCGAGAACCTCAAGTTCTTCGCCGTCCTTTGAGAATCTTGCTATATAGCTTGTAGCCATGTCGATTCTGTCGTCTATCTTGAACTGGCGCGTTGCCATATAAGTATCGTTATCATACCAGAGCTGATGTACAGGCTTGTCGGGTATTAGGTGCATTTTTCTTGTTCTGAGGTCAACACAGCCGAGCGCGCCGAAGGTCGGGCATTCCTTAACGCTTATGCGCGCCATGACGGCGTCTGCCGCAGGATTGAGCTGAACGTGGCTCACAGCTCCTGTAAATTCAGTAGGCGTAAAGCCGTTTTCGCGCACAAGCTCCACTATTTCCTCCTCAGTGACCGCAAGGCTGATATTTCCTGTAGCCAGCTCCATAAGGTATATGCCGCAGCGCGAGATCTCCGGATGATCAGGATTCGCGCCCAAGAACTCCTTTGATACAGAGAACGGATATATCCCGTTTTCCTCTCTGTGGCTTTCTTTTGCAAATATCCTGTGCTTTACTTCAAGCGTATCAACATTGAGTATAACGAACGAGTTAAGACCGCGCGAGGCGTCGCGGAACACAATATCGCTGTTATTAAGGAATGTTGCTGACGGACCGTTGTGGTTCATGCAGGAGACTGTGAAAACGTGTCTGTGATTTGAAAGGTCGTGGTCACAGACCCATATTTCCATCCCCTCCGGAACGCTGAGATCATTTTTTCGTGCGTATACTATTCTTTTGCCGTCAGGGCTTTCAAGCATACCGCCGTTCATGCCGGTAAGGGTAGAATAGTCCCCGTCTGAAATTGCGTAAATTTTCATTGCAATTCTCTCCTGATAAAATTATTCGGGCATAGTTCCCTCTTTAAAATAAATTATATTAGGCAATTGTAAAACTCCAAAAGAGTTTTGCAATTGCTGCCTATTTGATGGGTGCTCGAGGGTGTACCCGCCAAGAAAGGCGGGCAAGGCCGAAGGTCTTGATTTTGCAGCGGCAAAATTACTGAGTGTACCCGCCAAGAAAGGCGGGCAAGGCCGAAGGTCTTGATTTTGCGGCAGCAAAATTTACTGAGTGTACCCTCGAATTTAATAAATTTCTGAACGATATGCACCGCGCAAGATGGCGCGGTCAGCCGCAGGCTGAATTTTGCGTTAGCAAAATTGCTGAATGTGCGTCAGAAATTTGGGTTAAAAAAGTTTCAACATACGTATTTTATGTAATCGGATGGAACTTTTTTAACCTACTTTAGCCAGATCAATTGTGAAACGTAGTTTTACAATTGCTTATAAAATAAATTATATCACAGCTCCAACATATATGCAATAGCTGTGACGCACTTGCATACGAGTTATTTATCGTCCGGGCGCGGCGTAGCGTCTGTATTCGTTCGGAGTCATATGCACTATTCGCTTGAACACGCGGCAGAAATAAGCCGGCGAGCTGTAGCCGCAAAGCAGAGCTGTTTCAGTTATATTATAATGTTTTTCCGAAAGAAGTCTGCACGCGTTTTTTATGCGCACGCTGTTTAGATAATCTGTAACGGTGATACCGATATTTTTGGAAAACAGCTGACATAGATATGATTTTGAGGTATGTACTGCCGCTGCTATCTCGTCAAGACAGGAGATGTCTTTGTAATTTCGGTTTATATATTCAAGCACTGGGTCAAGGCTTTCGTTTTTACAGCGAGGCTGTTCCGATACAAGCTGCTCGGGATCATTCAGCAGTGCGAGCAGCGCGGCGAGATAGGCGTATTCATTCTTGAGCCTGAGCATAGCGTCCATAATACCGCAGGCGAGATCGAGAGCTGAGTCTGTAAGCGTAAGCTTTGGATACTCAAAGCACCTGAGCAGCGCGGAGGCAGAAACAAAATGGGAGTTGAGGAACTCATCTGAAAAATTCACAACATAGCGGCTGTGAGTAGTTCCGCCCATGTTCTTGTGCAGGGAGTTTTTGGGAAACAGCATTACATCTCCGCGTTTAGCCTCAATTATTCGTTCGGAGGAAAGAATGGAGGTAGAACCGGAGGTCATAATAAATACCTCATAGGATTTGTGGTAGTGCAGATTATACATAGACCAGCCCGCTTTTCTTGTGCTGTATTCACAGGTGAATCTGTCATTGATCATTGAATATTCTGATGCCATATAAAAAGCCCCCTTTCTGAAAGCGTTATATAAATATAATACAATAAATCACTGAAAATTGCAATATAGTGATAGAAAATATAAAATAATTCTGTTAATATAAAGATGTAATTAATAAAACCAGAGAGACCGCGCAAAGGTGCGTCTCAAAGTGCAGCCGCAAATGCGGCAGGGAGGGAGCAGATGTATAAAATAACGATCGCGGCAGTGACAGCAGCGTTAGCGGTGTCAATGCTGCCATGCGCTGTGTCGGCAGAGGGCGCAGAGGTAAACAATACCTTATCAGGGTACATAAACGATAAGAGCGGCATATTGCTTGCCGGAAACGGCCACGCTCCGGTAATAAGCGTAGACAGCGCTGACTATGAGGGAGTTATACGCGCGGCAGGCGATCTCGCGGAGGATCTGAAGGCTGTTACCGGGCTTGATGCGATAGTTTCGGGTGCGGACACGGCGGCGGTAGATGCGCATATAGAGGGTGAGAGCGCATATATAAGCCATGTGGATTATGAAAAGGGTATAATGGAGATAGGAGGCAGCTCGCTAATAGAGGGTACAGCCCGCGGCTATGCGGCAGCGTATGATGAGAACGGCGTTCTTGCAGGTCTTTCGGCGACTGATGAAGCCGCTCAGGCAGGAACAGAGTATCTGAGCTTCAAGCCGGTTTCCGGCGCATCATATAAGGCGTTTTTATGGTCAGAGCAGGACGGAGCGGCGGCTATGACGCCTGTAACGGAAGCATATACAGGCGAAACAGATGCTGATATAATAATAGGGACCATAGGCAAAAGCGCGGAAATAGACGCTCTTGCAGCGGCAGGTAAGATAGATGTGTCGGCAATAGATGGAAAGTGGGAGAGCTTTACGATACAGGAGGCGGACGGCAAGATCATAATCGCCGGATCAGACAAGCGGGGAACGATATACGGTATATATGATCTTTCGGAAAAGATAGGCGTATCCCCGTGGTACTGGTGGGCAGATGCCGAGCCGGTGCACGCGGACAAGCTGTATATTGATCTGCCTGACGGAGGATATACAGAGGGCGAGCCGTCTGTAAAATACAGAGGGATATTCTTAAATGATGAATACAATCTGAATCAGTGGTCGCAGTCGCAGGGCAGCGGAAATATGAACAATGAAACGTATAATAGGATATTCGAGCTGCTTTTAAGGCTCAAGGCAAACTATCTGTGGCCGGCAATGCACGAGTATTCAACAGCGTTCAATATGACTGAAAACAACGCCAAGAATGCCGATATATACGGCATAGTAATGGGTTCGAGTCATTGCGAGATGCTTTTGAGAAATAATGTTGGCGAGTGGGACGCATTCTATAAGGAATGGACAGCGGAGCATCCGGACAGGAAGATAAAGGGCAGCAACAGCGAGGAGGCATATGATTTTACAGACGAGGGCGGCGTTGCCAACAAGGAAATGCTGCTTGACTACTGGCGAGAGAGAGTGCACGAGAATGGAGCATATGAAAATACGTATACAATAGGTATGCGCGGAGTGCACGATGGAGCATGGAGTCCGTCGGCAGCCTCTACAACAGAAGAAAAAAAGGCGCTGCTCAGCGAGATAATGACAGAGCAGAGAAAGATCCTTGCCGAGGAGATAGGTGGAGATATTGAGGATATACCGCAGGTATTCATACCGTATAAGGAGATACAGACAATATACAATGCGGGGCTTGAGGTGCCTGACGAGGTAACGCTGATGTGGACCGATGACAATTACGGATACATACGCCAGACAGCTACAGCTGAGGAGCGTGAGCGCTCAGGCGGAACGGGAATATATTATCACGTGTCATATTACGGCAGACCTACAAGCTATCTGTGGCTGTGCACCACACAGCCGGGGCTTATGCGCGAGGAGCTTGTAAAGGCATATGATACGGGTGCGGACAGGATATGGGTGCTTAACGTGGGCGATCTTAAGCCGGCAGAAACGCAGATAGAGTATTTTACAAGGCTTGCGAGAAATGTGGACGAAATGCGGGATGCTGATATAAGAGAGGTCCTCGCGGATAACGCTAAGCGTGACATGAATCTCAATGATGATCAGGCTGCGGAGTATGCTGATATTCAGGCGGAGTTTTACCGTCTTGCAAACTCGCGCCGTCCGGAGTTTGAGAGTAAGGACGTGCTGTCGCTTACGGCAAACGGAGACGAGGCAGCAAAATATATAGATGAGCTCAGCGCGCTTACAGAAAGATCGGAGCGGCTGTATTTGGAGCTTGAGGAAGCTAAGAAATGTACATTTTTTGAAATGCAGCTGTACCCGCTGCGCAGCACAAAAAATATAGCGGTATCTTATATTCAGTCCGATAGGGCTGATATGTATGCCGAACAGGGGCGCGGAGCGGCACAGAACAAATACGCGGCGGAGGCAGAGGCGGCAGCTGCGCAGATTGAAGCTGACACAGCTCAATATAATGCCATGCTGGACGGAAAATGGAATAAGATAATGAACCTTACACCGGCAAAGCTGCAAAGCACAGGCGGCAATGTGGCTATAAGAACATCAGCGTCTACTGTATCAGCTCTTGATTACACAGAAATGGGCGTAGACGTTCAGGGTGATGATGAAAGCATGAGCTTTTCAAGGTTTGATACGGAGTATAAATATATCGACATATTCAACCGCGGCTATGGCTCATTTGATTGGAGAATAGAATCTGATAAGGATTATATTATATTCAACAGCGAATCCGGTACTGTAACAGATGATTACAGACTGTATGCAGGAGTTGATTGGGAGCGCGCGCCGGAGGGCAGTTCTGAGGCGGAGATAACAATAACACAGCTGCTTGGAAATACCCCTGTAGCTACAAAGACAATCAGGGCAAAGCTTTCAAATCCGACAGTGGAGCTTGATGAAAAGACTTATGCTGAAACAAATGGTGTAGTATCGATTGAAGCAGAGCATTATTCGGCAAGTGTCGCGAACGGTGAATATGAATGGAGGATAGAAAAGGATCTCGGGAGAAGCGGTGACAGCGTAAAGATATATCCTGATCTTTCAGAGAGCGTGTCGTCTCCGGGAAAGGGCGCGTCAGCTTATCTTGAATATGACGTATATTTTGAGGAAAGCGGCGAATACGTAGTAGACGCGTACAGAATGCCGACGCTCAACGAGCTTGGAACAATGCGGTTTGCCATAGGCATAGACGAAAGCGCGCCGCAGCTGTATAAGGGCAACAATAAGTATTATAACAACTCAGCGGGAACAGACGCATGGGGCAAGGGAGTGCTCGCAAATTCCGAGCGCATACAGGGCAGCATTACGGTAGATTCGCCGGGACTCCACACTATACGGCTGTATAACGCTGATCCTGGAATAGTTATTGATAAGATAGTGATAAGCAAAGACGGGCATGAGGATTCATATTTCGGTGCGCCGGAATCGTATAATAGCACATATAACTGCTCAGCTCCCGTAATGCCGGAGGCGGAGCAGCCCTCAGCGGGAACGGGAACGGTTTCAAAGCTGTTTGAGCCGTCGGCAGTCGTGTCAGAGTGCTCGTCTGACAGCGTTACGCTTGTGAAGCTTTCAGATATAGACTCCGCATATGTTATAACGGTTTCATATAATGATGACGGCAGTCTTTATCAGGCAGACACAGCGGAGGCAGATCTTTCATCGGTAGGAGTGAACGAGGCTGTAAGCATAAGCATTTCAACGGATACGTCGAAGCCGTATGCCGTTATAGTAGCTGACCGTGCTCAGAGCATGCAGCCGATAGCTCCGATATATGAAAGAGGCAGCATAAAGACTGACGGAGGAACGGTATCTGTAAAGGTGGATCTTACCGATTATTCGGGCAAAAAAGGCATTATAGTGATTGCAGATGAAGAAATAAGCGATAGCATGGATCCCGAATCTGTGCGTTATGTGAGGTATGAAACGCTCACGCCGTATTCATTCAAGGAAATACCGTTCGGAGCGGAAACAGGAATGTATTCTGTAAGGATCGGAGTTGGCGGTGATACGATAAACGAGCAGATAAACACGCAGATAAACATATCTCCTGACCGTGAGAATTACAGCGAGGATATAGAGAGCTGGAATCTTGACAGCGGAACTGAGGGCGAGTATGGAAATGCGATCGATGTATCAGAGGATGCTCTGACAGCCGGCGGAATGCTGCTCTGGTCATCGACGGGCGCGGCAGCGGCAGAGCTAAGCGAGCCGGCGGCAGCGACACAGGGACAGAAGCTTACAGTGGAATTTGATGTCACATTCGGCAAGCAGGATAAGAAGTATTTTGATTATACCATATCCGGAAGTGACGGCAGTGCGCTTGCGGCGGGACATATGTGCGCGTATATCTCGGGCAATTCAACCATAACGGCAGGCGGAGAGAATATAATAGATGATTATGATGCGTTAAATTCGGCTATGTCGAAATCGAATAACAGCTATACAGGAAATAAGCCGACTCATATTAAGAACGAGTTTGATTTTGAATCGCAGAGAGTATATGTGACTGTTTCAACGTCTGGCGGTGGTAGTGTTACCTACAGCGGAAGAATGTCACAGGGAATATCAGGCGACATAAGCAGGCTTGATTTCTCATGCAGCCATGGATACTCCGATAGAGCATGTCTGGTTGACAATATAAAAATATCGCGTGTGAGTGGGGCACAGTATGCGATGAGTGTTGAGCCCGTAAACTCAGAAAGCATGGAAGCTGTTGAGGTCGCTGATATACACGTTTATGACGGTGTCTACGGAACAGAGCTGGCTGCGGAGGCTGACGGAACGTATATGCTCTGTGAGGGCAGCTACAGAGTGACAGCAGAGGCTGACGGATATGTGCAGTATGAGGGAGCTTTTGAGGTTGCTCCGTGGATAGATTCTAAGACTGTAACTCTCTCAATGACTCCGCTTGACGGGCTTGAGGATGCGGAGCTTGTTATACGATATGAGGATACGGATCAAGTACAGCTGAAAGATGAAACGGTGATAACAGGTCTTTATGCCGGATACAGTCATGAGATAGGCGACGAGTATTTTGAGGATATAAAAACATCTGTGGACGGAACGGTCAGTGTGTACAGCTGTGTCACCGCAAAGGAGGAAGTATCACCTGTGCAGCTTGCAGCCGGAACAAATACAGTAACGCTTGTGTTTGAGCTTAAGGGCAGTTATCTGTATTATGAGGATTTCGGAGCGTATACGGTGAACGAGTCTGAATGGACTTCGCCGACAAAGACGTATCCGTCAGCGGTAAGCGAGGGTGATAACAGGTATCTGAAATTCAGCTCAAACGGCGGAACTATAGGGGCGTATACAAATATCGCGCCAATAGAGGGCAGCGGAAAAGCTTATACAATAAGCGCTGATGTGAAGTTCTCGCCGACAGGCACAGCCGGAAACAGTCAGCTTGCAATAAGCGGAAGCTCGCCGTCGTTTGACTCAAATAATGTAGACTGGGGAGTAATAAACAAGAACACAGGCAGAAAGGCTGGACATATACTTGTATTTGAGTATAACGCCGGAGCGGAGCTGCTGTTTAACGGCGAGAATCTTCCGGGAACTTTTGCAAATACATGGCTGCATATTGAGGCTGTTGTTGATTTTGCCTCAGGAACAGTTACGGCAGTCATAGAGAACGAGGCGGGCGAGAGCCGGGAGATAAGCACGCCATTTTACAGCTCAGAGGCTGGCGCGCCGGAGGATATAGGCTCAATATATATGAGAGCGGCAAAAACGAACGGCGCTGTCAGCATAGATAATATAACAATACTTACAGCGGAATAATAATGAGGAACGCGGCGGGCATAGGACTTGCCGCGTTCTTTTAATTTGCTCAATTTAGGTATTGAATATTCTTGCGCGGTATGGTATAATCCCGTTTTCGACAGTTAAAAAATAATAATAGGGAGCAAATCGCATAGCTACGCGGTTTTCTCCCTGTTAT
>CALXSS010000018.1 GCA_944391225.1 uncultured Clostridia bacterium | reverse complement strand
ATAGACTGCGCGTCAATAAAATCAGCGTCCATCGCCTCGCCGTACAAATATCTCATAGTATCGAATGAAACATTCTTTGATACCTCGCCGTCCGCTGCGCCTGCCGCAAGCGGAGCTACAGGATACATAACTGCTATATCGCATCTATGCTCGCCCTGACTTAGCAGATAGCTCAATCTTTCATTCGTCTTCATGAATGTTTTCATGTGATCCCAATACGGCATATGTATATGATTATCAGGCGGCGCCCACTCCATATATCCGCCGTATGTTGAGTAGTATAATCCATGCAGCGTGAGCAGGTTGCTGCCCATCGCAAAATTCTTGAATGTGGCATCAACTAACTGATCGGTATTCGTACCCCAGCCGCTGCCATAATAGCCCTCAAGCCATGTTCTCGGTCTGTCATAAAGATGCGAGATGGAGGACGTTACCTTTGTTCTTATAATATCGCTGCCCAGATTCGGCTGATCGTTGCCCGGACCTGTATACCAGCGTATTATCCTGAAATAATCACCGTAATCTATCGGGTTGGAGCCTCTGCTGCTGTGGTCGCAGCCATAAAGAATACCTCTCTCCTTATGCCAGTTATAGATCGGGATATATGTTCCCTCCTCTGACAATGAAACAAGCACATCATTATAATCAAGCCTTATCTTCTCAGTTGACGAGCCTATATCATAGAATATTCCCTCTATTCCGTCTAAAAGGTCATATCCCTTTCTCTTTTCAAATTCCTCAAGGAAATTCTGATTCCACAAATTGCCCTTTATGCCAAGCTCAAACTCATCTGAGAAGAAGAAGTTCAGCGCGCGTCCCGGTGAATTGGGGAATTTTTCCTCAAACGGTTCAAAGAACTTTTCTATTATTTTTTGTCCGGTCAATGGGTTCATAGGATCGAGCGACGGAGATACATAGCTGTAATATATGTTTATCAATCTCCATTTTCCATCCGGAGCTGCCCAGCTGACCGTGTTTCCTGAAACAAACTCTGCCAGATCCACCGCTGTTCCCGGCACTATAGCATTATCATCGCCTATTTTATATGCTACTACCTTTATATTTCTGTCAATGCCTCCGGCAGGTAAATTCCATGTTATCGTTGTTCCGCCCGTAAAATCCGCTGATCCTGACAGGAGATTCATGCCCATCATTTCCGGATTTTCTTTTATTATTTCATCTGTGTAATAGCCTTGTCCGGGCGTGCAAAGCGTGTAGTCGCTGAGGCTGACCGCTATTCCCTGCTTATCAGCTTCCTCCATAAATTCACCGTAAATATCCCACCATTCATCTGTAAACAGCGCAGGATCGCTCTGGTATGTGAGACCCCAGCTGTTTCCTCCGCTCGCGGTATGGAAATAATTTACCTGCATTCCCGATACGCCGCCGTCCTTTAATCTTTCCAGCTGCCATTTTATTCTATCTATATCTATTGGATCCTTTCCGCTCCACCAGTAGAAGCCTACCTCTCCATATCCGTCAGGCGGATCCATAAAATGACTCAGCACAAGAGCATCCGACTCCTCGCGCGGATAGCCCGTAGGATTCTCCCATACATAATTGTAAACTGTCTGAATTTCATTCACAGGCATCATTGATTTTACACTTCCCCAGCACAACAGCTTGATTATGCTGTCCTCTGCAACATTATCCAATATGACCATTTCACTGTCTGACTTTATCCTACCGGCGTTCGCTTCATCATAATAGCTGTAGTATGAATATATTTCAGGCGCAGTGCTGACCTTTATAAGCGTTCCATCGCTGTTATAAGCAGCCAGAACAAATTCTATATCATTATCTTTAACATCCTTATTCAGGACCTTTGACGGGTCAAGCACAAAGGTCACAGTTTCATCTTCATTATGGATCGTACTATACGCGTTTTCCACATATATTTTTGATTCCACTACGTGTATACGACAGCTGTCTTTTAAGCCATTGTCTGTTGTTACAGTTACAACTGTGTCTCCCTCTTTAAGAGCCGTGACCACGCCTGTAGAATTTACCGTTGCTACCGACGGTTCGCTGCTTTCCCATGTAAGTATCGCGCTCGCTTTTTCCGGAGCCAGCGTTGCGGTCAGTTTCAGGCTTGTTGTAGGCTTCATATCAGCAGTATTCTTATCCAATGTGACTGATGTAGGTACTATGACCTCGCCTATTATCTCTACCTCGCACAGCTGCATTCTGTAATATGCCGAGTTTGCACCCTCATTGCTCATTTTGGTACAGTCTATTTTTACATATCTTCCCGTCTGCTCTCCCACATCAAATTCCTGAACTCCCGAGACCGGTACAGGATAACCCTTCTTCTCGACTATCTTTTCCCATGTCATATTATCGTCCGATACGTTTATCGTAAAATCTATCGGGAATGCATAGCCGCCATTATTAACGCGCGGATACAGCTTTATCTGATCAAAAGTACAAATACCGCCAAGATCTATTATTATCCATTCATTTCTGGTCTGGTTCAGATTGTTTCCCGTATTGCTTGACCAGCCCTTGTTATCGTCTGTGATCCCGTCCGTCAAAAATGCTGTGTCCCATGTAAGGCTTCCTATGTTTGATGATGCCGTTACGCTTTTTCCGGCAGCCATATTTCCTCGTCCGTCCACCGGAGCCTGTGTAGGCGCGGCGGTCGGCGATGAGGTTGGCGCAGCGGTCGGATTCGTTGTAGGAGTCGCTGTCGGTGTAGCTGTCGGCGCGGCGGTCGGTTCGTCTGTGGAGCCGATATCTGTGCTGTCAACAAGATATATTGCCGCATTATCTATCGTTGTTATCGCATTAAATGATCTGTTTCCGCCGTCAGCTGCAAATGCAATGCTTTCTATACTGTCGATCTCCACAGCTGTATCTACAGCCACATCCTTCCAGCCATCGTTATCACTATATGATATTATACCCGTTACCGTGTTTTTGTCAATATCAAATACCAGATTTTTTAGCTGTATAGCATAATTGTACTTGAAATTATATTCCTGCGTTCCTCCGGTAAACGAAAACTTATGCTCGGTACCGCTGTTATCGTTCAGACCGCCGTTTATTGTGAGCGTCCAGTCCTTCTCCTCTCCGCCCTGCTTATAGTTTACTGTTACATAATTGTTGCCATACGGTCTGCACACATCTAAGTCTAAGATCAGCTTTCCGCCGGATATGGAGCCAAGCTCCTTTGTCATAGTTCTTCTCGTCTCGCCGCTGCTGTATATCCTAATAGCGTGACCCTCCCATGCTGTCTCAGGATCACTCTGCGCTCCTATTTCAGCCCACGCCATTTCACCGTCTGACATTGCGACGCCTAAATATTCCTCAGTATAGGTGATGGGGTTGCCTTCCGCATCAGTTTCATCAAAGGTAAGCGGCAGAACGCCATCTTCCGACTCAACGCCCCAGAACACGTTGCTGATCTTCTCATTTTCATCCGGTGCATATATATCATGCTCCGGCGCAGCTTTGATGACATTTATCGTTCCCAGCAACAGTGATGCCGAAATTGTCACAGCTAATACTGCTTTTGCCATTTTTAGTCCCTCCTTGCTTCTTTACGGCTATTTCAAACTGTATTTATGGATTAATCTCTGTAATACGGCTTTTCGTGTGCACACAAGTCAACATTACATACAGTTATAAACATATTGACCAAATTTCAACGCTCATATTGACTTTTTATTAGATTTATTATATAATAAATCATATTTCGATACCTTGAAAATATATTCAAAAATCTTGAAAATCGTAGTGGGGGAAAATATATGATCGATGAGCTTATTGATGATATTTCAAATTATATAAGATGGCTTAAAAAATAAAAGCTATAATATCACAGTGCATCTGTTTCCCATCAGGTTTAAATTCGTTATGGACAGGCTTATTGAATTCAATATCCATGACAATCCTTACTGCCTTGCAATAAAATCCAGTCCGGAAGTCTGGAGCAAATGCGTAAGGAGTCAGAACAAAATACTAAAAATGACCGACCCGGAGCCGTTCTTCGGTATGTGCCACGCAGGTATTTGCGAGTTTGTTTTCCCGCTTATAGCAGCCGAAACACTCGGATTTATTTCCGTTACAGGCTACTGCTCCGATATGAAAAAAGCAAAAATGAGAATAGAACGGATAGCTCCTGATGTTTTTGTAGGTGAAAAGCAGCTGTTTAATCAATATGAGCTTTCCACAACAAGGGAGCTGCCTGATTTTGACGAGATGAAAATACTTTTAAAGCCGCTATGCCATATGATATATAAGCTTGATGACTATACAACTATATATCACTACGACAAGCAGGATTTTTCAAGCAACGAGGAATTTATAGTCAACCAGCTAATAAGCAGCCTGCATAGGAATTTTTCATCAAAGCTGACGCTCGATTCTCTCAGCAGCGAATGTCACTGCAGTAAATCCACCATGTCAAGGATATTTAAAGAGCATACAGGCTGCACCATAATGGAATATCTGCTGAACGTGAGAATGCAGGAGGCTGAACGCCTGCTTTCAGATACGGTTTTCTCTGTACAGGAGATCGGCGAGATCTGCGGGTTCAGCGACGCTAATTATTTCTCATACATATTCAAAAAACAGAAGGGGCTTACCCCCTCAGAATACAGAAAAAGCAAAGCAGTCTGAACCGCTTTGCTTTTTCTGTATTCCAATAACTCGCCGCTGTGAGCGAGGATATTTGATTTATATACCGTTCCTTACCTCCTCGCGGCATACCGCGAGCGAATCATACTGAATCTCGTAATTATCAGAGACGAACTCATCTGCCGTTATTATATGCGCGCCTATGTTTTTCATATCGAACATATTTGCCCTCTGTATCTCCTCGGTCTGTGATGAGCAGCAGTCATCAATAACTACAACATTGTAATCAAGCGAGATCGCGTCATAGCAGGTCGTTCTAATACAGTTAGGCGTTGTTGTGCCTGTGAGTATCACGGTATCTATTCCAAGCCTGCGCAGGATAAGATCCAGCTCCGTCATAAAAAACGCTGAAAAACGCGGCTTTATTATGATCATGTCATTTTCCTGCGGAGAAAGTCCGGCTGGATTATTGCTGTCTATGACAGGCTCGCAGTCCTCCGACATAGCTCTTCCGCCGTCATACCACGCACGGTACCTTGTATGCTCCACATCTACTCCGCTTTTTCTATATATCCTGTTCACAAATATCACTGGTATGCCTCTCATTCGCGCCGCCTCTGCCGCTTTCGCACACCTGTTCACAGTTTGCGCAGCCATCCTTATGCACTGCGCTGACTCAGGATTTATAAATCCGTTCTCCATATCTATTATTATAAATGCCTGTTTGTTCATATATTTTCAGCTCCCGTTTTAACCACACTTATTTTCATCTGCAAGCTCTATATAAATCAAAAAACCGCACAGAGTGCGGCTTTGGAGCTGGTAATGGGACTCGAACCCGCGGCCTGCTCATTACGAATGAGCTGCTCTACCGACTGAGCTATACCAGCGTATATACGGAAGGGATATTTCCCTTCCGCTTTATTCAAATGCTAAACGGATAAGAATTAACCAAGCAACTCTCTTGCTATGCGGTTGATCTCCCTGCCGTCCGCTCTGCCCTTTGCTTTCGGCATTACGGCAGCCATTATCTTACCCATGTCCTTCACTGAAGAAGCACCTGTCTGCGCAACTGCCTCTTTCACCAGCTCAGTCAATTCCTCCTCGGTAAGCTGAGCGGGAAGGTATTCCATCAATATGTCCATTTCTCTTTTTAGCTGGGCTATAAGATCCTCACGCCCGCTCTTTTCGTAATCCGGAAGCGAGTCTCGGCGTTGCTTTAACTGCTTTGCAATTACGTCTAAAACACCATCGTCATCAAGTGTTATCTGTTTATCTTTTTCGACCTGTAAAACGCCTGCCTTAATAAGCTGAACAACATTCTTGCGAATACTATCCTTTTCTTTCATAGCTGTTTTAAGATCTTCTTTAAGTTTGTCCTTAATAGTCATAGCGCACCGATCAATACTTTCTCTTTCTTGCTGCTTCTGACTTCTTCTTGCGCTTTACGCTTGGCTTTTCGTAATGTTCGCGCTTTCTTACCTCAGCCATGACACCTGACTTTGCACACTGACGCTTAAATCTCCTCAATGCGCTGTCAAGAGATTCATTTTCTTTTACTCTGATTTCAGACATTCTATATTCCCCTCCTCCCGGCAAGTCAATTACTAAACGGACTCGATGGAAATAATGTGTGTTATAAAATATATTCCGTATAACACAAGAACTATTATACTACATATTGCGCCTGTTTGTCAAGTATTTTGTGAAATTTTTTGATAAATTTTTCATAACCTCGGTCAGATAAATGCCTGTCAAATCATTATTCTGCGTTCCTCACTTATCACTCAAAAACCCAGATAAAACATATAAAGTCCAATAAACAGAATAAGCAGACCAAGGACTATTTTGAACACATTACCCGCCTTGCCGTAAGCGCCGCTCGACTTGATCCTCTGCACAAATCCGACTGATGTGCCTGCCGCTATACTCACTATACTGTGACCGGCTCCGTAAACGAACATCAAAATCATTCCATAAAACAGATTTCCTGTTTCAGCCGCCACAGCGAGCAGCGCCACAAGCACAGGTGTCGCACATGGAGATGAGAATATACCGCTCAGTATACCTGCTATAAACGCGCCGGCTATACCGCGCTTTTTGTTTTTGCTTAAAAGATTTGAGGACGGTATAAAATTGAATATCTCCCACGTCTGCAAAGCCATAAGCACCATCAGTATACCAAGCAATATATACCACCATTTATGTGATGTTCCTATCAAACTTCCTGCCGCTGCCGCTGCTGCTCCAAGCACTGTAAAAGTAATAGCTGTTCCCAACGCAAATATAAGTGACAGTACAAAAGATCTTTTTACGTTCCTTTCCCCTACTCCACCAACGTAACCTATAACAAGCGGCACGCTTGAAAGAGAGCAAGGCATAAACGATGTAAGTATTCCAGCAGCGAAGGCTATTGCCGGAGCAGCTATCATATTTGTACGCATCATATCAGCAAATGATACAAGTATATTATCAAACAATCTCTGCCGCCTCCTCTCACCGGCTGCTCATACCCATATCGGACAGCAACGCCATTAGAGCGCTGTAATCAAGCGCGCCCTCATGAACAGTGTAGACATGCTCATTTGTATCCTTTCGGCTGTACATAGTATATCCATATCCTGCATTCTCCGGCGGAACGTATGGATTACCATTCTTATCTATAAGCAACTGCGTTGGCGTTACTCTTACAGGAACATCAGCTGCCGCCTCAGGATTCTCATAAATATCCACATACTTGACCACCGCTCTGCCCTGCACCTCGCTGTTTACCCGCTCAAGATCGTCTGCCATCTCAAGACACGGGCCGCAGGTCTCTGAACCAAAATCTATCAACACCGGTATGCCAAGCGCTGATAGCTCTGCAATATCTATATCCGACTCTATCAGCGAAAAATCATATCCAGAAACGTTTGCCTCTGTCTCGGGAGCAGCTGACGGAGCATCAGTCATCTGTACCGGTACTGCTGTCGTAACCGCTGCTGTTTCTGTCTTTTCTGTTCCGAAAATACTATCCTTGTTTTTTATTATTCCAACCGCTGCCACAGCACATACTATAAGCACCGGTACTACTATTTTTGTCTTATTCATATTTCCTCCCTGTAGGTATCAAACATAAGCAATTGCATTATACCATTTTTGTATGCTTTTGTCAATACATATTATCAACTTATTATTATGGTCATTTTTTCAGTTCAATATCTGCATATCTCTTTACTGATTTACAAAAATATGATATAATACTAATATACGAATTTTATAATTTGAAAGGCAGAGTGAGATAAATGAAAAACAATAACACTGAGATCGATATGTGCAACGGGCGTCTGCTCCCGTCCATAATGCGGTTTGCTATACCGCTTATGCTTTCAAGCGTGCTTCAGCTGCTGTTCAACGCCGCCGACATAATAGTAGTAGGAAGATTTGCCGGAGAGAACTCTCTCGCAGCTGTGGGATCAAACACATCGCTGATAAATCTTATGACAAACCTGTTCCTCGGACTTGCCATCGGCACAAACGTGCTCGCCGCTCAGTTTACCGGCGCCGGAAGAAAAGACAGACTCAAGCTGACTATTCAGACCTCAGTATCGCTCGGAATAATAAGCGGTCTTATACTCACAGTTATAGGTTTGCTGTTCGCAAAACAAATACTCCTGCTTATGCAGACGCCTGATGAGATAATAGGACTGTCATCATTGTATCTGCGAGTATACTTTCTCGGTATGCCCGCTATGATGGTTTACAACTTCGGTTCAGCTATAATGAGAGCCAAGGGCGATACAAAAAGACCCTTGTACTACCTGCTCGCTGCAGGCTGTATAAACGTTGTACTTAATCTGATCTTTGTCATAGCCTTTAAAATGGACGTGCTCGGAGTCGCGCTCGCAACAGTAATATCACAGTGTATATCGTCAGGACTCATAATACGCTGCCTTATCCGCGACAAGGGTGATTTCCATCTTGATCTGCGCAGACTGCGCCCCGATGCAGGAACTGTAAGATCGATCCTGCGTATAGGCATACCCGCCGGTATACAGGGCGTTGTGTTCTCGCTCTCAAACGTGGTCATACAGTCCTCCATAAACTCGTTCGGCGCTACTGTAATGGCAGGCAACGCCGCTGCAGCTAATCTTGAGGGCTTTGTGTGGGTGGCTATGAACGCTTTTAACCAAGCTGCACTGACCTTCACGGGCAGAAATCTCGGAGCAGGCAAATACTCACGAATAAACAGGATAATGATCACTACCGAATCCTGCGAGGTCCTTACCGGTCTTATACTCGGATCACTTATATTCATTCTTTACCGTCCGCTTTTAGGCATATATTCAGACGTGCCGGAGGTAATAGACGCCGGTCATACAAGGCTTACATATATCTGCTTAACATACTGCTTCTGCGGAATGATGGACTGCATAGTCGGATCGATACGCGGCATGGGAGCAGCTATAGTTCCTACAGTAGTATCGCTCATAGGAGCGTGCGGACTCAGGATCCTGTGGATAGCTACTATTTTTCAGATACCACAGTTCCATACGCTTGAGATGCTCTATATCTCATACCCCGTATCGTGGCTTATAACCTTCTTTGCGCATATGGTATACTACACAATGCTCAGGAAGAAATATCCCGCAACCGATGCCGCATGATGCGTACAAAAAGGAGGCTGCTGCCAAACTCAACGAGTTTGCAACAGCCTCGCGGGGCTTTAGAAAAATAGTGCAGAACGGACGAAACGAAGGAGTGCAGCCCATCTCAGCTCTATTTTATATGTTCAGCAAATATATCGCGCAAAAGAAATATATCTCCGCTGACAGCTGTTATTGTAGCAATCATCAACAAATCCGCATCTATTTCAGAATATTCATTCTTTCCTTAAAGATCAAATAACAAAAAAAACACGTCACTCACGCCCTTTCGGGCAAAAGCGACGTGATGTATAATGGTGGAGCTGACGAGAATCGAACTCGTGTCCGAAAACAAATCCACCCAAGTTTCTCCGGGTGCAGGTCATGCTTAACATTCCCTTTGCCGCTGCTCCATGACCACAGCTACAGCATTGGTAGTTCCTGATGCATGGCGGATGCCGGAACACTCATCCGCTCACGTTCACCGCATAAAATGATGCCAAGCCCTAAGCGGCGGTAGGCTTAGGGGAGACAACGCTGCAATTAGGCAGCGTAAGCTAATTCTGTATCGTTAGCGTTTATATTTAAGTTTGAGTCTTTTTAAAGCGGCTGACTCATCCGCTACCCGCTTCTCAAGCTTCCTCGTCCCCGTCGAAGCCATTGCAGCCCCTTGTTAAATACATATGTCAGCTAATGCTGTTCCATATCTATTGTATTCAGTATAACATATAATTATGACAAAATCAAGCCTGATCTATAATACTTTTGTGAACTTATTGTAAACAATATCACTCGAACCATTTTTTCCACTTGAAGAACAGCACCTCGCCTATTACCACGAGCAAGCTTACTATTATCACAGTTAAGTATCCGTGCTTCCATTCAAGCTCAGGCATTCCGGAAAAATTCATGCCGTACCAGCCAACTATCAGAGTAAGAGGCATGAAAATTGTTGTAACGACGGTGAGGACCTTCATGGTCTTATTCTGCATAATATCGATCTGTGACTGATACATTTCTCGTAGCTGCACGGTATATTCACGCAGCATCTTGGTATTGTCATACAAGCGGTCGGCGCGGTTTGAGGCTACCCTGAACATGCGGCAGTCCTCCATATTGAATATGCTGTTTTTATTCTCACCGAGCATCTGCATCATATCCGCAAGCTGCTGATAGTAGCCGTTCAATATAAGTATCTCGCGTCGGAAACGGAGAATATCAGTATGGAAGGTGTCTATATCATGATCTATAAGCTCCTCCTCAACAGTTACAAGCTGATCCTCGTAACGCTGTAGGTAGAGAACATCATCATTGATTATAAACTCTATCAGCTCTAAGAAAAACCTTGCCTCAAGAGTTGTATCGAGAGCCTTTATCTCAGGCAGTCTTGACGCAATTCGATATATAGTATCAGTATCATCAATGAACAGAAGATGTCCGCGGTGGATGTAAAATCCAAAACCGAACTCCTTTTCAAGCAGATCCTGCTTATCAGGAATGAGCACTGTTCCGACAATACAGCTTCTCAGAATATCCACCTTGGAATACTGGATATGCTCAAGAGACTGCATTATGACCTCATGATGATATGTCCCCTTATAGCGTTCGTCAAACTCTGCCATAGAGACTATTTCCACAAGTATCTCATTCTTCTGAACCTCAGACTCATCCTCAATCGGGATCAGTTTTTTATTCAATCTAAACTTCATAGCTTCATCCCTCCCGCACCAGGTCACGCAAGCGCGTTTTATTCCACAAGTCCTTTACCCTTCCATCTTCCTGAATAGTATCTTATTACCGGTATTATACAGCCGCAGCCCCATGAGAACGGTATAGCGTACCATATACCATCAAGCCCGAATATGCGCACAAACAGATATGATGCAGCCACGCGAACCGTAAGCTCTGCCATACCGGCAGCGACGCATACGTTTACATCACCCGTGCCGCGCAGCAGATTCTGATACGACTGCATTATTCCGGCTATTACGTAGCCTATGCCTATTACCGACAGATATTTACAGGCTATCTCCACCGCCTCAGTCTCCGTCGCCGGATCCAGAAGAATGGATATAACGCTGCGCTTGAATATGAGCAGCAGTACCGCAAGTACAGCGCACACCGGCACCATCAGCGCTAAAGTCTGCCTGAGCCCTGTATGTATTCGCTCAATCTTTCCGGCCCCCATATTCTGACCGCTGAAAACAGAGAGCGACATTGCAATCGATATAATTATCTGTATTGTCAGCGAATCGATCTTCGATGACGCCGTATATGCCGCCATTGCAGCTGTTCCGAAAGTGTTTATCAGACCCTGAACGCTCATTCCGCCCAGCGATATAAAGCAGCTCTGCATAGCAGCCGGCAGCCCCGTTCTGAATATGCCCTTTACGACGCGCTTGTCGGCTCTTTTAGGCAGTCCCGAAAGCTGCATTGATTCACGGTATCTTATGATATACACAAAGCACAGCGCAGCCGAAATGAGCTGTGCTATATTGGTAGCCAGTCCGGCGCCTATTACTCCCATTTTGAACACTACAACGAACAGCAGATCCAGCCCTATATTTATGATAGACGATATTATTATCATATACAGCGGCGTGCGCGAATTTCCGAGGCTGCGCAGCACTGCTGAAAAACCATTGTAGGCAATTATAGTAAAACAGCCGCCGAATATCACCCGCATATATCCGGCAGAATCAGCTATGATACTTTCAGGCACTTTCAGCAGGCGCAGTATCGGATATGCAAAGCATATTCCCGCAGCAGTTATAGCGACTGAAAGGACTATGAGCACCCACGCCATAGCGGTGACTGTTTTGCGCATCTGAGCATATTTGCCCGCGCCAAAGCACTGGGCAATTATAATACCTGCCCCGTTCGTAAGTCCGTACGCAACGGCTATTAAAAACATATTTATCTGTGAGGTGGCGCCGACTGCCGCCAGCGCATCGCCTCCTATATATCTTCCAACTATTGCCGAATCGGCAAAGTTATACATCTGCTGAAATATATTGCCTATGAGCATTGGCACAGCAAAACGCAGTATAAGCTTTATAGGCGTGCCCTCTGTCATGCTCAGAGTCTGTTTTGGCATGATCTTTTCCCCCAATAGATTTATATATAGACGGCAACCAGTCTTTTCCGTCCAACGCTATGCAAGATAATAAGCTGCAAAAGCTTCATGAAATATCAGGAGTATTGTATCACCTATTTATCATATCACAAATCACTCAAAATTACAACTAAAATTATCTTTACATTTATGGTCAAATTTATAAAAACAAAAAAAATAACGCCGCTCTTTCAGAACGGCGAACATATCATCTGTGTCCCTGCATTTCCTTGTAGCAATCGCTGCAATACACCGCCTTATCGTGCCTTGGCTCAAAATACACCGATTCGACCTTCCCGCACTTAGAGCAGACTATTTCGTAAGCGATCTTTCCACGCTTATGACGGCTTTCATTCTTACCGCGGTCTCTGCATTTTTTACATCTGCGAGGCTCGCTGTCGAAGCCGCGTTCAGCGTAGAACTCCTGCTCACCAGCCGTAAACACAAATTCTTCACCGCAATCTCTGCATTTTATTATTTTGTCGCTGTACATAATTCTCTCCGTTTCTCCGCTGATGCGGACATAATTATAAGCGCGTTATTACTTTTCGCGCTCCCCCTTATATATTAAGCACACTTTCAAGCTTTTTCTTTATCCTCTGCATTGCATTGTCTACAGCTTTTACATCCTTATTCAGCAAAGCCGCTGTTTCCTTATATGATCTGCCATTCAGGCTGCTCTGCAGCACCTTCATTTCCAGCGGTGAAAGCGCGTTGTTTATCTTTCCCTCAAGACCGGTAACGCTCTCGCGCTCGATCACTATCTTTTCAGGATCCTCGCCCCTGCCGATGTCGATAATATCACCTACAGCCACGCCGTCATCATCGTCAAAAGCGCTGCCGCTCAGAGATATATATGAGTTCAGCGGACTATGCTTTCGCCTTGACGCCTTTTTGACCGCAGAAAGTATCCTGCGCTCTATACACACCCCCGCAAAAACATTGAACAGCGGAAATTTTTCGCTGTCAAAATCCATTATCGCCTTATACAGTCCGATAAGCCCCTCCTGAACGATATCGTCGTCATCACCACCCGCAAGATAATACGGCTGAGACTTTTTGTGAACAAGCGGCTTATATCTGAGCAGCACTGTTTCAAGAGCAGCCTCATCACCTGAGTGTGAAAGCTTCACAAGCTCGTTATCGCTCATTTTTTTATACTCATCCATGTCGTCAATTCTGCTTTCTGACCACGGTATAATCGTCTCCGCGTCTGAAATACGGGCATGCGCGGCGCTTATCGCTTAGCAAGGACATATATTCATCCTCGTCCATATCTATCACGCACATCATGCAGTCATATTCATCATCGTACGCATAATTCATACACATTTCACAATCAGTTTTCAAGCCGACCTCTCCCCGCCGTGACAAAATATTGCGGCGCCGCAAAACGCGGAAGCCTGACAGAAAAACACCTGTCAAAACCTATTTTAGTCTATTTAATAAACTTTGTCAAGCCTAACGTAATATTCGAGCCAAAATTCTCATATATTGTACAGAAAATCAAGACTGAAAACAAAAAAATCATGAAGTTTTTTTGTCTTAACCAGTATCAATAAAATCTGGCGGTATAGCTTATGTACGCCGCGGCACACGCGTGTTTTCTGCCGCTTTGCCGTCTGCGGCGCACCTGTGCGCGCCTTTTAATACTACATATTCTGGGGGTATAAAATGAAAGACTATATTGAAGAACGCGTTCTGGAGGTCGCGCAGTACATAATCGATAATAATTCTACGGTACGCGGCGCGGCAAGAATATTCAATGTGAGCAAGTCCACAGTCCATAAGGATGTTCACGAGCGTCTGTTCAGGATAAACAGAGATATGTACCGGCGCTGCCGTGCCGTGCTCGACAAGAACAAGGCTGAACGCCACATCCGCGGCGGTCTTGCCACACGCGAAAAATACAAAAAAATAAATGAAAAACGCTGCGCGCATCTATAAACCAGCTCGCGCCGATCCGTTTGTGCACTTTTTACATACAGGATATATTTAATGTCTTGAATTTTGTACTAATTTGTGTTACAATAGGTATAGATACAGATCCTCTGTATTTGTTAATTAAGCGGCAGCATAATATGACTTTTCACTGCCGACTGATAACCGATAGGAAAAAGGAGCTGTTAGTATGCTTATAGAAAACATGAGTAATCATGATCTGCGGCTCGCAATGCTTCCGTATTCGAGCGCGCTCAAGGTCGTTAATATGTATGTAGAAACGATAGAGGAGGAGCTTTTCGCCATGCGGCAGTCCAACCCGATAGAGCATGTAAAGGCACGGCTCAAGCGTCCCAGCTCTATCGCCCGCAAGCTTGAAAAAAAGGGATATGAACCGACAGTAGATAATGCAATAAAATATATAGACGATATAGCCGGTGTGAGAATAGTCTGCCTGTTTCAGGATGACATCTACAGGATAGGAGGCGTTATAGAAAACCTGCCCAATATAAAGGTGGTTCGTATAAAGGATTACATAAAGCATCCAAAGGAAAACGGATACAGAAGCTATCATATGCACGTGCTGATACCTGTGCGCATGCTTGATGGCGAACAGCTTGTAAAGCTCGAGATACAGATACGCACAGTCGCAATGGACTTCTGGGCAAGTCTCGAACACAAGATACGCTATAAAAACGATCCCGCTATCACCGATACAATAGGCGAGGAGCTGCTTATGTGCGCTACACTTATTGAAAAGATAGACTCGCGGATGCAGAACCTGAACAAAAAGATAATGCGCCTTGAGAAATCAGATCCGCCCCATGACGATATAAGAGATTATTTTGACATAGAAAACACAGGCGAATTTGAAAGCATTTCCAAGCACAAACCGAATAAAATTCCATAATTAATGAGTTTATGCTAACAATAATAAATGAATCCAAAAATAGAGGGGCTGTATCAAAACGCACAGACCACATAAAGCGAAAAGAACAAAGCAGATAAGCCATTTTTATGGATCACTGCTATCAAGTTTAAGGTGGAAATTTTCATAAATGAAAATTTCAGCATTAAAATCGCTTTATGTTACGAACGAAACTCACCACTCGACGTACCCCCGTACGCCTTCGGGCAAGGGGGCTGCGCCCCTTTGTTTCGTCCGTTCTGCACTATTTTTCTAAAGCCCCCAAGACTGCTGCAAGCTCGCTGAGCTTTGCAGCAGCTTTTTTTTGCAAAAAAACAATTAATACCCAATTTTAGCGCAAAAAAACTTGTCTCCGCTTATATTTCAAGAGTAAAAAATTGCATATATATTTCAGCAGCCGAATAAAAGCGGCTGCGGCGGCAAAAAATAAAGCAAAATCAAAAGCAGGCAAAAGTATACTAAAACAGTATGAAAAACAGGTATATATTTCTACAGATTTGTATATGGACAGATACAATATATTGTGCTATAATAGCTTCATAAGGCGAAGATATTGTTGTCTTGTAAACTATACCAAAATAGTGTATTATTTCCGCTGTATAAGCGGGAACGCTTATATTCCGGCAGCATAGGCGCCGCAAAGTTTAAAGAAAAGAGGAGATCCATTATGAAAAAGGTTTTTGCTCCCGAATGGGAAGGGTTCGTATCCGGCAAATGGTTTGACGACGGCATAAATGTGCGCGACTTCATACAAAAGAACTATACTCCGTATGAGGGTGACGAATCATTTCTCGCCAAGCCAACGCAGGCTACCGTAAAGCTCTGGGACAAGGTACTTGAGCTGATGAAGCAGGAGCGCGAGGCAGGCGGAGTGCTTGACATGGATACAGACATAGTATCGTCAATCACCTCTCATCCGGCAGGATATATAGACAAACCGCTTGAAAAGATAGTTGGCTTGCAGACAGACAAGCCGCTCAAGAGGTCATTGCAGCCGTTTGGCGGTATACGCATGGCTGAAAGCGCCTGCGAATCATACGGCTACAAGGTAGCTCCAAACATCTCGGAGATATTCACAAAATACCGCAAAACGCATAATCAGGGGGTATTTGACGCATACACTCCTGAGATGAGGCTTGCCCGCAAGTCTGCAATCATTACAGGTCTGCCTGACGCATATGGCAGAGGCAGGATCATAGGCGATTACCGCCGCGTTGCTCTTTACGGCATAGACAGACTGATCGAGGATAAGGAGCATCAGAGAGCGCTTGTAAGCGGCAGCATGTCTGAAAAGAAAATAAGACTGCGCGAGGAGCTTATGGATCAGATCTCCGCTCTCAACGACATGAAAAAGCTCGGCGAGATCTACGGCTTTGACATCTCAAAGCCGGCAAAGAATGCCCAGGAAGCTGTTCAGTGGCTGTACTTTGGTTATCTTGCCGCTGTAAAGGAACAGAACGGCGCAGCCATGAGCATAGGCAGGACCTCGACTTTCCTTGACATCTATATTGAAAGGGATCTCAGAAACGGAGCCATCACTGAGGATGAGGCTCAAGAGCTTATAGACCATTTCATTATGAAGCTGCGCCTTGTAAAGTTTGCGAGAACACCCGAATATAACGCTCTTTTCTCGGGCGATCCTACCTGGGTCACGGAATCTATAGGCGGAATAGGCATAGACGGCCGCCCGCTCGTTACAAAGAACTCTTTCAGGTATCTGCACACGCTTGAAAATCTTGGTCCGGCGCCTGAGCCGAACTTGACCGTGCTCTGGTCAACGCGGCTTCCGCGCAGCTTCAAAGCATACTGCGCTAAGATGTCGATACAGACCTCATCTATTCAATATGAAAATGACGATATGATGCGCGTATCACACGGTGACGACTATGCAATAGCATGCTGTGTATCCTCAATGGTGGTAGGAAAGGAAATGCAGTTCTTCGGCGCAAGGGCAAATCTTGCAAAATGTCTGCTTTACGCGATAAACGGAGGCATGGACGAAAGGCTTAAGATACAGGTCGGGCCGAAATACAGAAAGTGCGAGGGAGAATATCTCGACTTTGACGATGTAATGGACAAATTTGACGCTATGCAGTCATGGCTTGCAGATCTTTACGTGAATACGCTAAATGTTATACACTATATGCACGACAAATACTGTTATGAGCGCTCGCAGATGGCATTGCACGACAGAGATGTAAAACGCTATTTTGCCACGGGAATAGCCGGACTTTCGGTAGTTGCCGACTCGCTCAGCGCGATAAAGTACGCTAAGGTAAAACCGATACGCGATGAAAACGGTATCTGCGTTGATTTTGAGATAGAGGGCGACTTCCCCAAATACGGAAATAACGACGACCGGGTGGACGAGCTTGCAGTAGACGTTGTGCACAGCTTTATGGACAAGATACGCGAGCACCGCACATACAGAGACGGCATACCTACAATGTCGATACTCACAATAACCTCAAACGTTGTGTACGGTAAAAAGACCGGCAATACCCCTGACGGAAGAAAGCTTGGAGTGCCGCTTGCACCCGGCGCAAACCCGATGCACGGCCGCGATACAAGCGGCGCGGTAGCCTCGCTCGCCTCAGTGGCAAAGCTGCCGTTCGGAGATGCGCAGGACGGTATATCAAACACATTCTCAATAATACCGGGCGCGCTCGGAAAAGACGATGCTGTTTTTGCTGGAGAGCTTGATCTTGACGCACTAAGAAACAGCTGACAAAAATAACTGATAGAAAGGAAGTAACAATTATGACTCAGCAGGTAGATAATCTTGTAAATATGCTTGACGGATATGTGGAAAAAGGAGGTCATCACCTCAACGTAAACGTTTTCAGCCGTGAAACACTTCTTGATGCTCAGAAGCACCCGGAAAAATATCCACAGCTTACAGTCCGCGTTTCCGGCTATGCTGTAAACTTTATAAAGCTTACAAAGGAGCAGCAGGACGACGTTATATCACGTACTTTCCACCAGAGCATATAAGGATAAAACAATGAAAGATATTGACGAAATAATCAAGCTTATAGACTCGAGCATGGAGGACGGAGCGGGACATCTCAACCTTACAGTTGATGAAAACTCCGTTGAGACCGAGGTAACAAAGTCGCGCAGCGTGTGCGGCAAGAACATGGCATGCAGTATACCAACACTGCACGAGGGCTATGACGATAAATAAAAATCGATAAAGACAGGAGGCTGCAAAAATGACAGGACACATACATTCTCTTGAATCTTTCGGCACGGTTGACGGTCCGGGTATAAGATATGTAATTTTCTTTCAGGGCTGTCCGATGCGCTGCCAATACTGCCACAACCCCGACACATGGCAGGCAGGCTCAGGAACGGAGATGACAGCGGAGGAGATCCTGAAAAAAGCAGATTCCGTACGGGAATTTCTGCGCGGCGGAGGGATTACAGCCACCGGCGGCGAACCGCTGATGCAGCTTCCGTTTTTGACAGAGCTTTTTAAAAAAGCAAAAACACAATACCGGTTCCACACATGCCTTGATACCTCCGGCATCACATTCAGCGAGGATAAAAGGTCGATATTTGACGAGCTTATGAAGTATACAGACCTTGTTATGCTCGACATAAAGCACATTGATCCGCAAAAGCATATAGAGCTTACAGCTCAAAAACAGGATAATGTGCTCGCCTTTGCTCGCTATCTTTCAGATAAGAATATTCCGGTATGGATAAGACATGTGATTGTTCCGGGAATAACTTTAAACGACAAATACCTATACAGGCTCGGAAGATTCATCGGAACGATAAACTCGCTAAAAGCGCTCGATGTTCTTCCCTATCACGATATGGGCAAAGCAAAATACAAGCAGCTTGGAATGAAATATCCGCTTGAGGGAACAAGAACACCTGATAAACAGGAGGCTGTAGCCGCGCGCGGCACTATCCTGAGAGGCGTACGCGACGAGCTAAAGGGTTTGCCTTATGAGTATTAAAACGCAAAAAATGAACTGCAGAATACTACCTTACCCTTATAGTATTCACTCAACAGCTGCTTTGCTTAACAATATATCAAATAAAACGTTTCTTTAATAAAATGAACAATAAATAAATATTGGGGTTTGCATATCTGTTACACAGGCAGTTGATAGCTTTTCGATTTCCTGTAGGGGCAGATATTATCTGCCCGCATCCACGCCGCGCTAATGACTGGCGGATACTATCCCCCTTACAACCCCAACATTTTAATATGAACCCAAAAAAAAACGAGGCTGATACAAACTCAACAAGTTTGCATCAGCCTCGCGGTGCTTTAGAAAAACAATGCAGAAATGACGAAACAAAGCGACTCATCCTCTTTGCCCGAAAGCATACGAAAGCGCATCGAGCGGTAAGTTACGCTCATAAAATAAAGCCACCTGCGCGTTTTACTGCTGCCCCATTTTGTGCTGTGTTATTTACTCAAGTCAAGACTGCGTACCGCATCACGAACCTTTAATACAAAGCTCGGCGATACAGATAGTTCGTCTATGCCCATTTTTAAGAATTTCTCTGTGAGTGTAGTATCAGCCGCAAGCTCGCCGCATATGCCTATCCATGCGCCGTGCTCATGCGCATTCTTTGCGGAAAGCTCTATAAGCCTCAATATAGCCTCATGATGTGTATCGCAGAAATCCTCAAGCTTTGGATTCTGCCTGTCTATAGCGAGTGTATACTGTGTAAGGTCGTTTGTGCCTACGCTGAAGAAATCTACCATAGGCGCAAGCCTGTCGCTGATAACCGCGGCAGCAGGAGTCTCGATCATAATACCAAGCTCTATTGAATCGCTGAACTGAAGTCCCTGTTCCCTCAGCTCTGTCTTTACCTCCTCAACTATAGCCATTATCTGCTCTATCTCCTTTTCGGAGGTTATCATCGGGAACATTATTCCCAGATTTCCGTATATTGACGCTCTGAACAGCGCGCGTAACTGTACCTTGAATATCTCCGGGCGCTTAAGACAGATACGTATAGCTCTGAATCCGAGCGCCGGGTTATCCTCCTTATCCAGCCCGAAATAATCCACCTGCTTATCGGCGCCAATATCGAGCGTTCTTATTATGACCTTTTTTCCAGCCATGCTTTCGAGCACCTTTTTATACGCTCTGAACTGCTCCTCCTCCGTGGGGAAGTCACTGTTTTCAAGATAGAGGAATTCACTTCTGAACAGACCTATGCCGCCTGCATCGTTGAGCAGCACCGCGCCAATATCCTGCGGTCCGCCTATGTTTGCGAATATATTTACATGTCTGCCGTCAAGCGTGACGTTTTCCTTGCCCTTAAGCTCGAGCAGCAGACGTTTTCTCGCCGCATCCTCATCCTGCTTCTTCTTCATAGCGGCAATGGTTTCCTCGTCAGGGTCTACATATATCGTTCCTGTGTAGCCGTCAACTATTGCCAAAGCTCCGTCGGATACCTGCTCGAGCATCTTCTCGCCCGTGCCGATGACTGCCGGTATGTTCATCGTTCTCGCAAGGATCGCTGTATGTGAGTTTGACGAGCCGTAAGCTGTAACAAATGCAAGCACCTTTTCCTTATCAAGCGACACTGTCTCGCTCGGCGCAAGATCATCAGCACAGATTATGACCTGATTCTCCGATACTCCTCCCTGCTCTCCAACGCTTGTAAGGTTCTTTATTATCCTGTTTGATATATCCTTCACATCTGCCGCGCGCGCCTGCATGTACGCGTCCTCCATAGCAGCGAACATAGCTGCGAAATTATCAGCTGTCACCGCTACGGCATAATCCGCTGTTACTTTCTGTGTTTCGATTATATTTATTATCGACTCGTTATAATCGTCATCCTCGACCATCATCTGATGAATTTCAAAAATCTGCGCGTTTGCTTCTCCTACTTCCTTAAGAGCCTTTTCGTATATTTCGCCCAGCTCCCTTAAGGTATCAGCTTTTGCACGCTCGAAACGTTCCTTTTCCGCGTCCACATCGGTAATATGCGCGCGTTTAACAGGTACCTCATTACGGTTGAATACAGATATTTTTCCTATTGCTATAGCACCGTAAACACCTTTTCCTGTTATTTTGATCATATTTTCCGCCTCCTTATATTTTGCGCCGACTCCGGAAAAGACCGCGCAGCAACTCTAATATTTTATTTTGTATAGAGAGGCTGCGCAAAACTCAATAAGCTTGCTGCAGCCCCATCATATATATCAGCCCTCTACTTTCAGAAGATCATCTCCGACCTTGACCGCTCCAGAAGCCGCCGGAACTACAGCCTTATAATCATCACTGTTGCACACTACAAGCGGTGTTATGGTCTTATAGCCCTTGGCGCGTATAGCTTCTATATCAAAGCTTATAAGAAGATCGCCTTTCTTTATCTTATCACCATTAGCGACATGAGCAGTAAAATACTTGCCCTTTAGCTTTACCGTATCCATTCCTATATGCATGAGCAGCTCCGCGCCCTTATCAGTTGTCACTCCGATGGCATGCTTTGTATCGAACAGGTTTTCCACCTCGCCGTCCACCGGTGAATAAAGCTTGCCCTCTGCAGGCTCTATAGCTATGCCAAGTCCAAGCACTCCGCTTGAGAATGCCTCGTCCTCTACCTCCTCAAGCGGTACAACCGTTCCGTTCATATAAGCGCTGAGCACATCGCCGGTACCTGCCGCCGCTGGCTCCTCCTTCTTCTCAGGCTCCGCAGCCGGTCCATCGCCGAGCGGCACGGTGTCAACTCCTGAGGGGAGCTGTTCAACAAACGTCTCAAGCCTTGACTTTATTACAGATACCTGAGGTCCGTATATCACCTGTACGCCATTGCCCTTGTGTATTACGCCCGATGCGCCGCTCGATTTGAGCATAGGATCCTGCACCTTATCGGGATCTATTACAGTAACTCTGAGCCTTGTAGCGCAGCAGTCAAGATCTGAGATATTCGACTTTCCGCCGAGTCCGTTAAGGATCAGCGCGCTGGTCATATCGCCGCCTGCGCCAGCTTCTGCAGCCTTTCTCGCATTGACGTCGGCACGAGTATAGAGCTTAGGCTCCTCATTGTCCGCCTCGCGTCCAGGAGTTTTATAATTGAATTTCTTTATCATAAAGCTGAATACGAGATAGTAAAGCGCAAAGTATACAACGCCTACTATAACTATCCATATCCAGTGTGTTTTAGCATTGCCCTGCATTATTCCGAAAAGCGTCATATCTATAAGACCGCCGGAGAAGGTCATTCCCACGCCGACATTGAATATGTGCATAAGCATGTATGAAAGACCGGCGAATACACAGTGGACCGCATACATAAGCGGAGCCACAAACAAGAACGTGAACTCAAGCGGCTCTGTAATACCTGTGAGCATAGATGTAAGCGCTGCTGAGAGCAAAAGACCGCCAACTACCTTTTTCTTTTCGCTTCTTGCGCATTTGTACATTGCAAGCGCCGCACCCGGCAGACCGAATATCATGAACGGGAACTTTCCTGCCATGAATCTTGTAGCCGATACCGCAAATTCTTCTGTATTTGGTGATGCGAGCTGCGCAAAGAATATATTCTGCGCGCCCTGGATAAGATTTCCGTCAACGACCATCTCGCCGCCAACACCCGTCTGCCAGAAAGGCATGTAGAATACATGGTGGAGTCCGAACGGTATCAACGCTCTTTCAATTATTCCGTATATCCATGTTCCGGCGTAGCCAGATGCGAGCACAAGTCCGCCGAGCTTTGAGATACCCAGCTGTACCACCGGCCATATAAAGAACATCGCTATACCAACTATGAGATATACGACACTTGATACTATTGGCACAAATCTTGTACCGCCGAAGAATGCGAGCACCTGCGGCAGTTGAATAGTATAGAATCTATTATGCAGCGCCGCAACGCCCAGACCTACTATGATACCGCCAAAAACGCCCATCTGAAGTGTTGTTATTCCGAGAACTGTTGTGGTGGAGTTATCAGCCATAGCCTCTACTCCGCCGTTCGCGCTGATAAGCGCGCTTATTGCTGTGTTCATTATAAGGTACGCTATAGCTCCTGAAAGAGCAGCAACCTCTTTTTCTTTTTTCGCCATACCGATAGCTACGCCCATTGCAAACAATAGAGCAAGGTTATCAAACACGGCGCTGCCCGCTTTATTCATAATATCGAGCAGTGTGTAAAGGAAATTACCCTGATGTATTATACCAGTCAGGTGATAGGTTTCAAGCATCGTCTGGTTAGTGAACGAGCTTCCTATTCCAAGCAGCAGTCCGGCTACCGGCAGCAGAGCTATCGGCAGCATGAATGACCGGCCGACTCTTTGAAGTACGCCAAAAATCTTGTCTTTCATGATCTTTTACCTCTCTTTGCTGTTTTTTAATTGTATATATTTAATTTAACAGGCGGGACTTTCGCCGCCGCCCTGATATATCAATGCCGGCACGGCCGCTGCACGGCATAATAATCAGCGAGTAGAATTTATTCTTTTAAGATGTATCGTAAGATACACAAGCTCTTCTTCCGTAACTTCCTTATTGTATTTATTCTTTACATACTCGGCAATACATTCCGAGCATTTGTAGTGGTTTTTGCATGTTTCCTTTATAAGGCGGCGGAATGTCTCATCCTTAGCCTCGGTGGAATCCTCAAATACAGTATCTGAGAACAGACGCTGCGCGAAATATCTTAAATGCACCGCAAATCTGTTGAACGCAAGAGATTTTCTGTCAAATTTTCTGTCATAGTAATACTCAGCAACCTGAACACAGCCCTCTATAAGGTTTGTTATATCGTAAACCTCGTTCATGCTCGTGTTAAGCTCAGCGTTTACTATGTGCATTGCGATAAAGCCTGCCTCATCGGTCTTGAGCTTTATGCCGAACGTATCCTTTATCATTTCAAGGCACTCTTTGCCAAGCTCGTATTCCTCAGGATAATATTCCATTATAGAGGTCAGCAGCGGATTTGAAAACTCTATCCCCTTGCTTTTACGCAGTATGACAAAGCTGATATGATCCGACAATGTGATGAGCAGATTTTCATTGAGCTCGCACTGAATGCGTCCTCTTATCCTCTCAATAAAATCATCAGTGAGCTTAAGGTGCTCGTATGGTATCTCCTCCACCAGCTCCATAAGCCTGCGCTGCACCGACGAGCTTGCCATCTTATACGTTTTGCGTATTTTATCCGAATCAATCTCCTCGCCCGGCTTTCCGCCGAAGCCTATCCCCTTGCCTGTGACAATAAGCTCTTTTCCCTTATCATCCTCAGCACACACTATATTATTATTGATAACTTTCTTGATTTTCATTAGTTCTACCCCAAAACGGCACAAAAAAACCAACCCAAACAAATATCCTATTTATTTCTTCTAAATAGCATAATGTAAACAGTTGGTCAAGCCCGCATTATCGGTAACATTCCAAATAATTAAGTTTTGATATGTGTATAATATCATACTGTATTTTATTTGTCAAGCATGTTTTTGTGCATTTATCACAATCTACCTTTTCACCAAAACAGATTGCTTATATTTGTGTGTTTTGACCAAAACCAATTATGCTCATAGAACTGTCGGTCTGTGCCTTTCCTTGAAATCTTGGATCTTTTCATCTTCATACAACGACGCCGAACCCTTCAGCGCCGCTGCAACTTACACCGCAGCCTGAGACTGTTTACAAGCACAACGAGCTTGCAACAGTCTCAGGACATATTTCAGAACGCGAAGGTTCTTATACAGTCGGCAAGCATAAGCAAAGCCAGTATCACTGCCGCAGCATTTAATATACTGTTTTTTGTTTTTGCTGCACAGCGCTCCAGCAAAGGCTGCACAAGATACAGCAGCAGCACGCCGCCCAGTCCAAATCTGATCGAAGGGGAAAGAGCAATACGCGCCTGAAAATTAATGCTGTAATCAGCATATGTCTGCCACGGCCACGAGCCGAATATCGCCTCGCATATATATGACGCTATAAGCTCAACTGCTGTTGCTACCACACCGCAGCCAACAAATACTGCCGGTATGTACATCAATCTTTTTTTCAAAGGTTTATCCTTTATTATAGGATAAATTGTGAAAATAAATATCAGCATTCCGAACCCGTATACCGGACAATACGGTCCCCAGAGCACACCTCTGTTTGTAAAGCCCCAACGGTATATGAATACCTCCAGCGCCACCTCGTAACACCAGCCAATAACCGAATACAGCACAAAATACAAAAAACTGTCACGTAATATACTTATTGGTTTTCTCATAGCTGCCACCATTTTTTCTCAATCAGTATGGTATGTAAAACGCTCAGCTGTGCTTAAGATCATGAACGGTAAACTCAAGAGGCGTACTGTCCTCTATATAATCGAGTATCTCGTCCGGATCCTCCGACATAAGATACAGCTTATGGCAATTCTTACGAATGAAGCCCTCATCTGAGCAATGGTGCATAAACGCGCTTAAATTATTGTAGTAACCCGCGATATTATAAAATGCGATCGGCTTTTGATGCCGTCCAAGCTGCTTAAGCGTAAGAACTTCATACATCTCCTCAAACGTGCCTATTCCGCCGGGCACTACCAAAAACGCGTCTGCCAGATCCTCCATCTTCATTTTTCTCTCCTGCATTGTATCTGTATAGATCAGCTCATCGCATTCCTGATATATCTCCTCTATTCTTTCCTCTCTGAAAAAATCAGGTATAACGCCTGTTATCCTGCCGCCTGCCGCCTTTGCGCCGCGTGCGGCAGCGCCCATAAGACCATTTGCGCCTGCACCAAATACAAGCTCGTGCCCGCGTTTTACCATATCATAACTTATTTTCTCTACTGTATCGATATACATCTTGTTTATCTCATCACTTGCTGCTCCAAATACACATATTTTCATATAATCTTCCTTTCTGTCTGAATTATTCCTCTTTCCGCGCTATCTGTCCCATTTATTAGAAAGCGCGTCTATCTGATCCGCAAATTTTGCAAGATCCTTGTTTGCTCCGCCGCGATTATGCTCAATGACTACCATGAGCCTCTTGCCCGCATTTACGAGACGTTCAAATACAGTAGATACTCTAACTGTTTTAGGAACTGTCTTTTCAAACTTGACCTTATTTCCCTCGTCAAGACACGCGAGTGTTTCAAGATCATAGGTGCCGCCGCTGTATGGCGCCTCCGCGACAAACCCCAGAGCTGCTGTTATCTGCTCAGCGAACATATCTGTTACAGTATCGCTGCCATGATTTACAAACACATGCATCGGCGGCGTTTTCAGATTTCTGAGCCAGTCAAGCAGCATATCGCGGTCAGCATGCCCGCTTATGCCGTCCATCTGCTCAATTCTCGCGTTTACATGTATCAGCTCGCCGAAGAGCTTTATTTCATCAGCGCCGCCTATAAGCTTACTACCCAATGTTCCCTCTGCCTGATACCCAACAAACAATACCGTATTTTCTGGCTTCCACAAATTATGTTTCAAATGATGGCGTATCCGTCCCGCCTCGCACATGCCGCTTGACGATATTATTACCTTTGGCTTTTCATCGAAATTTATTGCTCTTGATTCATCGGTAGTAACTGAAAGCTTAAGATCAGGGAATTTAAGCACATCGCGTCCCTCGCTGATGATCGCGAGAGTTTCCTCATCGTAATATTCCTCCATGCCTCCGTCATAAATATTAGTAGCTGCTACCGAAAGCGGACTGTCTACCCATACAGGAAATCCGTCATGATGCTTTATCAGCCCTTCCTCCTTTATCTCGCGCAGCAGGAACAAAAGCTCCTGAGTTCTGCCCACAGCAAACGATGGTATTACCACTGTTCCGCCGCGGTCAAAGGTCCTCTGGCATATATCTGCAAGCTGTGACTTATAGTCGCGGCGCGGCGGATGCACCCGTGTTCCGTATGTCGACTCAATTATTACTATATCCGCCTTTTCCGGCTTCTGCGGATCGCGTATGAGAGGTCTGTTGACATTTCCTATATCACCCGAAAACAAAAGCACACGCTTCACTCCGTTTTCGGTCAATGTTATCTCTATGCTTGAAGAACCCAGCAGATGACCCGCGTCAATAAATCTTATGCTTATTCCCTCATATATATCATATGAGCTGTTATAGCTGCATCCGCGGAATTGATCAAGCGAACGCTCCGCGTCCTCAACCGTATA
The DNA here is from genome assembly GCA_944391225.1 of uncultured Clostridia bacterium. Taxonomy (GTDB): domain Bacteria; phylum Bacillota; class Clostridia; order UBA1381; family UBA1381; genus Ornithomonoglobus. The sequence goes on along the minus strand of CALXSS010000018.1, from coordinate 7,243 downwards.
GAGCGGAGTTACTTCCTCCTCGCCGCGGCGCAAGGCTTTTCGCGTCTGCCATTTTGCTTCCTGCTCCTGTATATGCGCGGAGTCAAGCAGCATTATTTCACACAGCTTTACAGTAGCGTCTGTAGCATATATCTTGCCCTTAAAGCCGCGAGCAGTCATTAGAGGTATCTTTCCGGAATGATCTATATGCGCGTGAGTGAGCAGGATACAGTCTACATCCGCCGGAGCTATAGGCAGGGGTCTGTTTTCATAAAGATCTATTCCCTGCTCCATTCCGCAATCTACAAGTATTTTCTTTCCGGCAGCCTCTATAAGAGTGCACGAGCCTGTTACCTCATGAGCTGCACCTACAAACATTATTCGCATATCCCACACCTCCGCTTTATTTTATATGTACCCGTTTTCATCGGCCCTTTTTAAGCATATCGATTCACCTGTTTTTTTCGCCGGGGTTCTGCTTATGCTTATATTATACTAAATCTTTTGTCAGATTTCAATATATTTTTCTAAAAAACGCGCTGTTTTTTTATAGATTTTTTGCTGTTTAGTGTCTACTCAACAAACCTTATTTTACCCTGCACTATCACCGGCAGACTGAGCAAATATCACAGCATAAAAAAGAGGCGCCAATATAGCGCCCCGCCGCTCAATACGATAACACGGCAGCCCATGCCCGGGCGTTTGAGAGCCTCCGCCTTTCGCCCGCTCTGCCTGACATCTGTATAAAATACATTTAAACTGCTTATGCCTCATATTCAGCAATATTGAATTTTACATCGACCTTGACTTGTCAATACACGCCTTCATCGCCTTTATAACCGCGCCGCGCATGCCCTCCTGCTCGAGCACATCGACCGCATCGATAGTTGTTCCCGACGGCGAGCAGACCATGTCTTTCAGCTCGCCTGGGTGCTTTCCTGTATCGAGCACCATCTTGGCGCTTCCGAGCACGGACTGTGCCGCGAACGTATATGCCTGCTGCCGCGGCATGCCGCCCTGAACGGCAGCATCTGCCATAGCCTCTATAAACATAAAAACATATGCCGGTGATGAGCCGCTCACAGCAGTGACTGCGTCCATAAGATACTCCCCTACTATTTCAGCTCTGCCGAGGCTTGAAAATATTTTCAGAATATAATCCGCCTCCTCGCTGCTGACATTGTCGTTCGGAACGACCGCCGACATTCCCTCGCCCACAAGCGCAGGAGTGTTAGGCATTACCCTTACAAGCTTGATCTCATCTATCCCGAAAGCGTCCGTAAGCCTGTCTATAGACTGCCCTGCCGCTATGGATACCACTATTGTACCCGGCTTTATGAACTCTGCTATCTCGTCTATGACCGAATATATGACATTCGGCTTGACGCACAGGAACACTATATCAGCCTTTGCCGCCTCGCGGTTATCGTCTGTTGTGCTTATCCCGTATTTTCCGGCAGCGAGCAGCCTGTTGCTCTCGCTCGCATCAGCAGCTATTATATCAGCCGCTGAAACAATTCCTCCGGTAACTATTCCGCCTATTATCGCGCCGCCCATATTTCCGGCGCCTATAAAACCTAATTTCATATCAATTCTCCTTAAGCTCATATAGCCACAGGTATCTTTGTTTTAAGCTCATGATACCTGTAATTCTCAAGAGTAAAATCGCCGCGTGTGAACTCGTAAAAATCTGTCCTGTCAGCAACATGCAGCTTAGGAGCCTCATACGGCTCATTTGCGATTATCTCCTCAATTATTGGTATATGTCTGTCATATATATGCGCATCTGCAATGACATGAACCAGCTCGCCCGGCTCAAAGCCTGACACCTTTGCCATCATTATAAGCAGCGCACTGTACTGCACCACATTCCAGTTGTTCGCAGCAAGCATATCCTGCGAACGCTGGTTCAGTATAGCATTGAGCCTGTTTCCCGTCACATTGAACGTCATGCTGTACGCGCACGGGTAAAGCCGCATATCCTTAAGATCGCTGTGAACATAGATGCTAGACATTATCCTGCGCGATGCCGGATTATGCTTAAGATCATACAGTATCCTATCGACCTGATCGAACTCACCCTCAGGATAGCTGTGCTTTACTCCGAGCTGATAGCCGTAAGCCTTGCCTATAGAGCCATTCTCATCTGCCCACGCGTCCCAGATGCGGCTGTGCAGATCCTTAATATTGTTCGATTTTTTCTGCCATATCCAGAGTATCTCGTCCACTGCGCTGCGCAGATATGTCCGGCGCAGTGTGAGTATCGGGAATTCCTCCGAAAGATCGTATCTATTGACTATGCCGAATCTTTTTATAGTATGCGCCGGAGTACCGTCCTCCCAGTGCGGACGCACCTCCAGTCCCTCATCGGAATAGCCGCTGTCTATTATCTCGCGACAGTTGCGGATAAATATTTCATCAGCCTTGCTCATTATACCTCTCCGTTCTTAAGCTTTTCAAGATATTCGTCATATGTGCACATTCTGTCAGTTATCGAGCCGTCAGGATTGATGCGTATTATCCTGTTAGCTATCGTGTTCATGAACTCGTGGTCGTGAGACGCGAATATTACATTTCCCTTGAACGCGCAAAGCCCGTTATTTACCGCCGTGATAGACTCAAGATCAAGATGGTTTGTGGGCTGATCGAGCAAAAGCACGTTTGAACCGTAAAGCATCATTCTCGAAAGCATACATCTCACCTTTTCGCCTCCCGAGAGCACCTGGACCTGCTTGAACACGTCGTCGCCCGAGAACAGCATCCTGCCCAGGAATCCGCGGATATATGTCTCATTCTGCGTTTCAAAGCCAGGCTTTGAATACTGCCTGAGCCAGTCGCAAAGGTTAAGAGTGCAGCCGTCAAAATACGCCGAATTATCCTTAGGGAAATAGCTGCGCGATGTACTGACACCCCATTTTACCGTGCCCGAATCCGGCTCGAGCTCCTCCGCCAGCAGCTGCAAAAGCGTGGTCACAGCTATTTCATTCTCGCCTATTATGGCTATCTTGTCGCCGTGATTCATTGTGAACGAAACGTTGTCAAGCACCTTTTCACCGTTTACGGTCTTAGTTACATCGGTAAGAGTGAGCAGATCTTTTCCAGCCTCTCTGTCCATCTCAAAGCCCACGAACGGATACCTTCTTGATGACGCCGGCATCTCCTCGACCGACAGCTTTTCGAGCATCTTTCTTCTGCTCGTAGCCTGCTTTGATTTCGATTTATTGGCTGAGAATCTCTGTATAAAGGTCTGCAATTCCTTTATCTTTTCTTCATTCCTCTTGTTCTGCTGCTTAATCATCTTCTGCACCATCTGCGAGGATTCATACCAGAACTCATAGTTTCCCACATACATCTTGATCTTGCCATAGTCTATATCCACCATATGCGTGCAGACTACATTGAGGAAGTATCTGTCATGCGATACAACTATGACTGTTCCCTCATAATCCATAAGGAAATCCTCAAGCCATTCCACAGCGTTAATGTCAAGATGGTTCGTAGGCTCGTCCAGCAGGATAATATCAGGATTGCCGAAAAGAGCCTGTGCAAGCAATACCTTTACCTTCTCATTGCCGCCCAGCTCGCCCATGTTCATATACATAATGCTCTCGTCGAGTCCCAGACCCTGTATAAGCTTTGAAACATCCGATTCTGCCTCCCAGCCGTTCATCTCGGCAAACTCCGCCTCAAGCTCGGCAGCCTTAAGACCGTCCTCATCAGAGAAGTCCTCTTTCATATAAAGCGCGTCCTTCTCTTTCATTATATCATAAAGCTTCTTGTTTCCCATTATAACGGTATCAAGCACGGAATACTCGTCAAACTCAAAATGATCCTGCTTAAGCACCGACATACGGCAGCCCGGAGCTATAGACACATCGCCGCTTGTAGACTCCAGCTCTCCCGAAAGCACCCGCAGAAAAGTTGACTTACCCGCGCCGTTCGCGCCTATTACTCCATAGCAGTTACCGGGAGTGAACTTAAGGTCAACATCCTTAAAAAGCGGCTGTCCGTCAAAATTCACACTCAAATTAGTTACAGTAATCATAAGTACCTCATAAATCATTTATATTTTAGGATATAGATCCTCATCGTGTATTATACACCTATTCCGCGCATTTTGCAAGTGCAAATTGTATTAATTATAAGCAGCGCTGCTTTGTAAAAACTGTGCAGATAGAACTAACCGAGTGGCGCAGCCAGCACAAGCAGGCATACGAATACATTTTGTGCAAATTCCCTATTGAAAATCGCTGTGTTTGTGCTAAAATATTATCTTGTAATAACAATAACACCAAGGAGTATTAAAATGGACATAAAGATCCTGCTTACACAGATGACGGAGCTGTTTGTTATAATTTTTGTCGGCTGCTTCATCTACAAAATAAAGCTTATTGACGATAACTTTGTAAAAAAATTCACCAAGCTCATACTTGACGTTACTCTGCCTATGATGATACTGTCGTCAGTCCTGAAGCTTGAGGAACGACAGACATTATCTGACGTGCTTACAGCCATAGCTGCAGCCGCCGCTCTGTTTTTCATAGTCCTGCCCGCTATCGGCTATCTGCTCGCCAAACTGCTCAGGGTCAGAAAGGATCAGATCGGGCTGTATACTTTCATGAACGCATACTCAAATATAGGTTTTATGGGATTCCCTGTAATAGACGCGCTCTGCGGCTCTGTAGGGCTTTTCTATGCGGCAATATTCAACCTCATATTTAACCTTTCCATTTATTCAGTCGGCATATGGATGATGAACAAGGGCAGGGACGAGGCTGTGCGCTTCGATCCACGCCTGCTGCTCTCTCCCGGGATACTGTTCGCGGCGGCGGCTATACTTATATATTTTCTGGATATAAAGGTCCCCGTCCTCATATCCGACACAGTTGACTCAATAGGCTCTATAACCTCTCCCTCCGCAATGCTGCTCATTGGCTGCTCGCTCGCAAAAATGGACGTTAAGAGCGTATTTTCCGAGTTCCGGCTCTACCCGTGGACGATCATAAAGCAAATAGCCGTACCGTTGCTGCTATGGTTTCCGCTGCAGCTCATAATAAAAAATGAGCTAATCCTGCAAATAACCTACATACTTATAGCAATGCCTGTAGCCAACAGCGCGGTGTTGTTCGCAACAAACTACGGCGGTGATTCAGAGCTTGCGGCAAAATCGGTATTCCTTACCACTCTGTTCTCACTCGTAACAGTGCCGCTCTGCATAACACTCGTAATGTAAATAAACACAGCGATTAAATTTCGCTGTGTTTATTTGTTTGATAATAATTCACTCCCATTTCAATGCTCTGCACTCTGGCGTCAGTGTTTTTATATCCTCAAATGCCATCAGCCTGATGCCTTATTTTTTAATAAATTTGTACATGCTGCACAAAATACATGAATTTCTTTCAGCAGGTATTGACTGCGGCGGCGTACAGTGATATAATACATCGCATACGATATATACGGAGGGGATATTGGTGCATATAATAGATTTCAAAATTCTCAACACCGCTATTGAGCGCCTGCTCAACAAGGAGCTGTCCGAATTTGGCATAACCTACGCTCAAGCCACTGTTATAGGCTATCTAAAGCGCAGCGGCGGCAAGGATATCTGCCAGAAGGACATTGAATACAATCTCGGACTTTCCAATCCCACAGTCAGCAGCATCCTTACCCGTCTAAAGGAAAAACAGCTTATAGTAACTCTCAGCTCAAAGACTGACCGCAGATATAAGAGTGTTATGCTCACAGATAAGGCGCTCGATATGGCTGAGGATATTTCAAAACGGATAGATCAGATCACCTCTGTGCTGTTTTGCGGCGTCAGTAAGGAGGAGCTGAACTCGCTTGATTCTGTCATCAAAAAGATGATCAGCAACATCAAATAAAATCGTTCTATATTATGGGGATCAACAAACTCGTTGAGTTTGCTGATCCCCATAAAAAAGATATAATACATCGCATGCGATATATTGAAAGGGGTTATATAATGAAAAACACAGAAAAGATCTGGAACATACGTTTCATACTGTTATTTATCACAAACCTGCTGATGATGGCGACATTCTACGCGGCTGTACCGGTAATACCTGTCTACTGCCAGGAGGTAGGGATAACCGGCTCGCAGGTAGGCGTGATCCTTACGGCAATGTCTGTGACCACCGTCCTGTTCAGACCGTTTGCAGGATATATCCTTGATAATTTCAACCGCTACCGCGTGTACCTGCTGTTTTTGGCGCTGTTCAGTCTGCCGTTTTTAGGCTTTGCATTTGCAGCCGCGTTCAGTCTGCTTGTGCTGATACGTCTTTACATGGGCATAGTCTATTCGGTTTGCGGCTCCGCGACCATGACGCTTGCCGGAGATGTTCTGCCACAGTCCAAGGTGGGACCCGGAATAAACCGTTTCGCGCTGACAAACTCGCTCGGCATGGCGGCAGGACCGTTCATAGGCATACAGGTACAGGCGCATCTCGGAGCGAGGGCGTCGTTTATTTCGCTGTTTGTTCTCACGATCATCGCGCTTATATGCGTTTCGTTCTGCAGGATAGACTATCCGAAAAAGGAAAGAAAGAGCTTTAAATTATCAGATACCATTTACAAGCTCGCTCTGCCGTTCCTGCTCAACATGATGTTTATAATGATACCGTTTGGAGCGGTCATAGCCTATTCATCTATCCTCGCGCAGGAGATAGGCATATCGGAGGTCACACCGTATTTTTATATCTGCCTTGTAGCGGGAATACTTATTTCAAAGCTGTCTACACAGCGTCTCATAGACGCGGGAAAGCACAGGATATTTGTAGTAATAAGTCTGCTTCTGCTGCTTATAACAATGGCAAGCTATTACTTTATGACTACAGCTGTACATTTCCTGCTCGCCGGATTCATGTTCGGTCTGGGATACGGAATATTACAGCCGCTTTTTCAGTCGTTTGTTACGGGAACTACTCCGGCGCCGAAACGCGGCGCGGCAAACGCGACCTATCTGCTTTCATATGATATAGGCATTGGCTCGCTTATAATGGGCATATTCCAGGAAAGCATAGGTCTGACCACCGGTCTTGCCGTTACAGCGGCAGCATATATCATAGGCGGTCTTATATACGCCCTGTATTCGGACGGCTATTATTCAGGACTTTCGTCTCAGCTCAGCAATAAATAAAAGCTTTTACTACCCAACACAGCAAAAAAGGGGCTGTAGCAAAATGCACAGACCACATAAAGCGAAAAGAACAAAGCAGATAAGCCATTTTTTAAGGATACTGCT
>CALXSS010000017.1 GCA_944391225.1 uncultured Clostridia bacterium | reverse complement strand
GTTCATATCGGTGCTGTTCCAGGATTACAGAGCGTATAATATGACGCTGAGGGAGAACACGGCTATAGGCGATGTGTCAAAGCTCAATAACGATGAGGCTGTAATACAGGCTATAAAAGATGCCGGCGGTGAGAGCATAATAGAGCAGTGTCCAAAGGGAATAGACACAATGCTGGGCAAGCTTACGGAGGAGGGAGTGGATCTTTCGGGCGGACAGTGGCAGAGAGTAGCAATGTCAAGAGCGTTTGTTTCCGATGCTGTATTCGTTGTGCTGGACGAGCCTACAGCGGCGCTTGATCCGGTTGCGGAATCGAATATGTATGAGTCATTCGCGCAGATCTTTGAGGGGCGCGGCGCGATAATGATCTCGCACCGCCTCGCGTCGGCGAAGATGGCAGACAGGATATTCGTGCTTGACGGCGGCAGAATAGTAGAATGCGGCAGCCACAGCGAGCTAATGGAAAACGGCGGTCTTTACGCTGATATGTTCAATGTTCAGGCATCGTGGTATAGGGACAGAGAGGGGGAGAAAAATGCTCAGGATATATATTAAGACCATGCGCGAGCTTTTTAAGACCTGCGGCGGACTGATTACTCTTATAATAGTTCTTTTGCTTTTTAATTATACCGGAAGCTTTCTGCCGCTCGTATCGGCAAGGCTCATTGAAGCGGCTCAGGAATATTTATCAGGCGCCGCCGGAGCGGAAAGAATGTGGGAGCTGTTTGCGCTTATGTGTGTTCTTTCGGCTGTTTCAGGTATAGCATATATGCTGTATGAGCCTTTGAACAACATGGTGATACACAAGGGTATGAGGTCATTCGGGTTGAGACTTTTTCATAAAATGTGTTCCATCCCACAGATACTGTTCGAGGACTCAAAGAGCTTTGAAAAGCATAAGCTCGCGTTCAAGGCGATAAATTCGAGCTATGAGGAAAACCCCATGCTTGGCATAGGAATGGTATCGCTGAACACTCTTGACGGTATCCTCTCAAATGTCATAAATATATCTATACTTGTATCGTTTTCGCCTAAGCTGCTTGTTTTCGCGCTTATAAGCACGCCGCTTTCTGTGCTTATAAGCGTGGCGTCGGAGAATGCAAAGAAAAAGCTGCGCCGTTCTCAGGCGCAGAAAACGCGCGAAACAGATTATCTGTGGAGTCTTTTCTGTAAAAAGGAGAGCGTCAAGGAGATGCGGGTGTTCGGAGCGGGCGGATTTATGCGTGAAAAGTGGCGAAAAACGCGCGACGAGATGCTTGATGAGGAGGTCGCTGTACAGTCTAAAATACTTACGCGCTCAAATATAGGGGATGTTATAAAAAATCTGTTCTATGCGCTCAATGTTGCCTTTGCGGTTTATCTCATAATACAGGGCGAAATATCAATAGGCGAATTTACTGCATGTCTTGCTGTATTCGGATCATTACAGATCACGCTCGTGTCGTTCATGTATAACCTTGAGACCTTTTATGAGGCTCTTGGCAAGGCTGAGGAGTATTACAGCTTTATGTCGCTTGAGGATAGAAAGGACGGAGAGGAGGAATGCAGACCGTTTGCGGAGTCGATAGAATTAGATAATGTATCGTTCAGGTATCCGAATATGAGCGGATACGCGCTCAGGAATGTGGATCTGAAGATAAACAAGGGGGAGAGGATAGTTATTGTAGGTGAAAACGGCTCGGGCAAAACCACTCTTTCAAAGCTGATAACGGGCACTTACTCACCTGAGAGCGGCGCTGTTAAGATGGACGGCAAAAATATCGAGAACATGAAGCACAGTTCATATATCCGCAACATCTCAATGGTGAGCCAGAATTTTATGCGCTATAGTATGACCTTGCGCGAGAATGTGGGTATCTCAGACACGGCGAAAATTGACAGTGATGAGAAGATAACGTCAGCGCTGAAAATGGCAGAGGCTTATGACACAGCAGAGCTTATTGGCGGAATAGACGCGCAGCTCGGGCGCGAGTTCGGCGGGAGCGAGCTTTCGGGAGGGCAGTGGCAGCGCATAGCTGTTGCGAGGGGGATATTCAGGGATTCGCCTATAATGATCCTTGACGAGCCTACCGCGGCTCTTGATCCTCTCATGGAATATGAGATACTTAACAGATTTATAAAAATAGCGGAAAACAGAACGGCTGTAATTATTTCGCACCGTATAGGTATATGTACAGCCGCCGACAGAGTAATTGTTATGAAAGACGGAGAGATAGTCGAGAGCGGAACGCATGAGGAGCTTGTAAAGGCTGGCGGAGAATACAGCAGGATGTGGCAGGCACAGGCAAAATGGGTGAGCGCTGTTGGCTGAACCTTATAAACGAGGCTGTTGCAAAACTCAACGAGTTTGCAACAGCCTTGGGGCTTTAGAAAAATAGTGCAGAACTGACGAAACGAAGGGGCGCAGCCCCCTTGCCCGAAGGCGTATGTTGTTTTGCAGCAGCCCCGTTTGTTGGATATATATATAATTCATAGGATTATAATGAACAAATTATTAATTTTTCTTAAACTCACTTGACAATGAATTTAAATGGTGCTATAATTATGATAATTAATAATTAACCGAGTTAATTATTTGTCCGGGCTGGAATTTGTTGTAGGATTAAGTCAGATCAAGTCAGGAGCGGCACATATAAACAGATTAGACAGATCGTGATCGAGGCTGCCGCCATATCGTAAAACAGAACGGAGGTATATAAAATGGATCGATTTACAACAAGAACGAAGTCAGGAAGAGTTATGCTGAACAGAGATATGTTCCCGGAATACGCAGATGAGACCTTGCAGAGAGAGCTTTCGGCATTTGAGCCGTTTGTTCAGGTAGTAGAAAGATTATGTCAGTATGAGGACGCGCAGCAGTAAAGGCGCAGAAAAGAGAATATATTTTGGTAGAATGTGAAAACGATTGTCAGTATCGGTAAATAATTAACTCTGTTAAATATTTTCGGGGTGGGAAAATGGATCCAAGAGATGAAAAATATGCTCGGGTAGCGGAGCTGTTTCAGATTATTCACAGAATACGCTTTTCCGATATACTCGAATGTAAGGAAAACGAAAAAGGAATGAGTCTGCCTGAATTTGCTATAGCGCTGTGCATGGATATGATGATGAACGAAGGCGTTAAGCAGATATTGGTATCAGATCTTGTAAAAAGGCTCCCGTCCTCGCCTCAGGCTATATCAAAATACTTAAAGCAGCTTGAAAAGCGCGGTCTTGTAGAACGGCTGCCGGTCAAAAAGGATAGACGAAACACGGAAATAAGGCTTACGGAAAATGGTAAAAAATCACTTGAATTTTCAAGGAACAGAATGCAGGTATTTTACAGAGAGGTATTTGAGGGTATAAGCGATGAGGAATTCAATTCAATGATACGATTTCTCAGCAAGATATGCGGCGTAATGGCAGAGCGGTCTGGCGAGATAGCGCATAAGCTTGATTGTGGAGATGGAAACGGAGGTAGATGAAGATGGATAGACTTACAAAGCGCAGCGAGGGAGGCAAGATAATGCTTGACAGAAGCATGTTCCCTGACTATGCCGAGGAGACCCTGCAGAGGGAGATGAAAGCATTTCCGCCGTTTATGAAGGTGGTAGAAAAGTTGTGCGAGTACGAGGACACTGTTAACAGTACCGAAAGCGAGAAATAATAGGTAAACCCCATAAAGTAAAAGAGCAGAAACAGCAGCCGAAATAACGGTTACTGTTTCTTTTTTTGTTAATATTAAAATGTAGGGCTGTAGGGGCGGATAGTATCTGCCAGTCATTAGCGCGGTGGGGATGCGGGCAGATAATATCTGCCCATACAAGAAATCGGAAAGCTATCAATTTCCTGTATAACATATATGCAAAACCCAATATTTATTAATGGACCTTTTTTTAAACAAGAGAATTATTTTTGGTGAGGACAATCTCAAATGCGGCTGCCCAGTCATAGTATACATTACAAAATGCGAAAGGAGGCGTTCGGTAATGGAGTGCTGCCAGAATGAATCATGCTGCAAGCCGTCGATCTGCGGTATAGATCTTTGCACTATCCTTTGGGCTATAGTCATTATTGCTGTTATATCCTGCGTATGCGGAAATAAGAGTAACGGATGCTGCTGCTGAGGATCATAAAGCTGCCGCCGGCTTTTACATATGCGCCGGCGGCGCATTTTTTTATTATGGCGCGACAGGCATTGAGCGTTTTGTGCCTAATAAAAACTTGACAACCGCGGTAAAATATGATATGATATAATATGCAAAATTATGTATGGTAATATGATGATTTTCGGTAAGAATGTATCATAACAAGCGGAATAAACTGCTGTTTTATGATGGCTGATTCATTGTATTTACGGAGGAAGGTATATGATAAACGGAAAACAGCGAGCGCTTTTAAGAAAGCTCGGTCATGACATGCAGCCTATAATCCAGATAGGCAAGGAGGGCATGTCAGATCAAGTGATAGCTGCTATTGACGAGGCTCTTGAAAAAAGAGAGCTGCTAAAGATAGCCATTCTTGAAACAGCTATGCTTGATACGCGCGAAGCGTGCAACGAGGCGGCAGAGCGTCTTGGCGCGGAGCCGGTGCAGGCTATTGGCAATAAATTTGTGCTCTACAGAAGATCCTCAAACGAGAAGAACCGCCGCATTGAGCTGCCCAGAAGATGAGCAGGCGCATAGGTATTTTCGGCGGGACCTTTGACCCGGTGCACTGCGGTCATATGATAGTGGCGCGCCTGGCAATGGAGCAGTATGAGCTTGATGAGATAAGGTTCATGACTGGCGGCATGCCGCCGCATAAAAGGGATTCGGGACTGACTCCCGCAAGGATACGTCATGAAATGGTACAGGCGGCAGTCGAGGGTGAACAAGGCTTTATCGCTGATGATTTTGAGGTAGATAAGGAAACATATTCGTATACAGCAGAAACTCTTACTGAGCTTAGGCGGATCTATCCTTATGACGAGATATATTTTATAATAGGCGAGGATTCGCTTAATGATATTTTGAAATGGTACAGACCTGATGTGATAGTGAAAAACTGTATACTTCTGATATTTCCGCGTCAGGGCAGAGAAAGCCTCAAAAGGCTGATAGAGGAAAAGAAAGCTGTGCTTGGCGGCGATATGCGCGGCATTGACGCGCCTCTCATAGGGATCTCGTCTACAGAGGTGAGGAAACGTGCGGCGGAGGGGAAGTCTGTCAGGTTTTTTGTCCCGGACAGCGTGGTCAGATATATTAAGGAAAAAGGACTATACGGAGGTTGATAAAAGTGGAGGAGAAAAGAGCGGCTGAGCTGCGTGAAAAGCTTGCCTCAACTGTAAAAAAGAGGCTGTTTGAGCATTGCTCCGGAGTGTGCAGCGAGGCTGTGAGAATGGCTGAGCTATTCGGCGCGGATCAAGATAAGGCATATGTCGCAGGACTTCTGCACGACTGCGCAAAATGGATGGACAAGCCAAAGCAGGTAGAGCTTTGCCGCGAATACGGGATAGAGCTTGACGAGATCACGCTTAAATGTCCGGCGGTCATCCACGCACCGCTCGGCGCAGAGGTGGCAAGGCGCGAGTATGGCATAGATGATGAGGAAATACTTGATGCGATACGTACCCACACCGTAGCCGGAAAGGGGCTGAGTCTGCTTGCAAAGATAGTCTATGTGGCAGATATGACAGAGCCGCTGAGAGATTTTGATGGTGTAGAAAAGCTCAGAAAGCTTTCAAAGAAGGATATTGATGACGTTTACCGCGAGGCGCTGCGGCAGACGCTTATATTTAATATAGAAAAAGGCTCGGTAGTGCATCCAAATACGCTTGATGCATGGAATGAGCTTTGCGGAAAATAATAAAAACATTAAAATATAACCGGAAGGGAGATAGGAATATGACAAGTCTTGAAAAGGCAAAGGCTGTGATCAAAGCGCTTGATGATAAGAAAGCGTCGAACATAGAGCTGCTTGACGTATCAAAGCAGACCTCATTGGGTGATTATTTCGTTGTTGCTTCATGCCAGTCCACAGTGCAGGTAAGAGCGTGTGTTGACGAGGTAGAGGAACAGCTCGAGGAACGCGGCATAGTTGTATATCATAAAGAGGGCTACAGCTCCGGTTCTTGGGTGCTCATGGATTACGGCGATGTGGTGGTTCATGTTATGCAGCAGGAGATACGCGAGTTTTACGGCATAGAGCGTCTTTGGGACGACGCCGGAACGGCAAAACGCGCCGATATTACAGAGGATTGATCCTAACGGATAATTTACAGACGGAAAGGAATACAGGTTCAAATGGTTGATTATGATTTTAAACAAATCGAAAAAAAGTGGCAGGATAAATGGGACGAGGCTAACGCATTCGCGGCGGAAAACGGATCGGAGAAAGAAAAGTTCTATGCTTTGATAGAATTTCCGTATCCGTCAGGACAGGGACTTCATGTAGGACATCCGCGCAGCTACACCGCTATGGATATTATTGCAAGAAAGAGGAGAATGCAGGGCTATAATGTTTTGTATCCAATAGGCTGGGACGCTTTCGGACTTCCGGCTGAAAACTATGCTATAAAAAACAATGTTCATCCGGCGGTCATAACTGCTAAGAATATTGCGAATTTCAAGCGTCAGCTTAAGATGCTCGGTTTTTCGTTTGATTGGTCACGCGAGATCAACACAACTGATCCGGACTACTATAAATGGACACAGTGGATATTTATCCAGCTGTTCAAAAAGGGTCTGGCATATAAAAAGGAGATGCCTATAAACTGGTGTACCTCATGTAATGTCGGTCTTGCTAACGAGGAGGTCGTAAACGGCGTTTGCGAGCGCTGCGGCGGCGAGGTAATACAGAAAAGGCAGAGCCAGTGGATGCTCAAGATAACGGAGTATGCCGAAAGATTGATAAATGATCTTGATGATATAGATTTTCTTGAAAAGATAAAAACACAGCAGCGCAACTGGATAGGCCGTTCAGAGGGCGCGGAGGTAAGCTTTTCGCTCACAGGCACAGATGAGAAGATGATAGTATATACGACCCGCGCAGATACTCTTTTTGGCGCGACATATACTGTAATATCACCTGAGCATCCGCTTATTGAGAAGCTTTCGGGAATGCTTGAAAACTATGACGAGATAAAGGCATATCAGGCAGAGGCAGCAAGAAAATCAGAGTTTGAAAGAACAGAGCTTGCCAAGGAAAAGACAGGCGTAATGCTCAAGGGAGTAAAGGCTATAAACCCTGTAACCGGAACAGAGATACCGATATTTGTATCGGATTATGTGCTTGTGACATATGGAACAGGCGCAATAATGGCTGTACCGGCTCACGATACGCGTGACTGGGAGTTTGCAAAGAAGTTTGACCTGCCTATAATCGAGGTTGTTGCAGGCGGAAAGGACGTACAGCAGGAGGCATATACGGACGTATATAAGGGAACAATGGTCAATTCCGGATTCCTTACAGGAATGAAGGTAAAGGACGCTATCCCTGCTATGATAGATCATCTTGAAAAAGAGGGACTTGGCAAGCGCAAGGTAAACTATAAGCTGCGCGACTGGGTATTCTCACGTCAGAGATACTGGGGCGAGCCTATCCCGATAGTTCATTGTGACAAGTGCGGATATGTTCCGATACCGGAAAGCGAGCTTCCGCTCGTCCTGCCGGATATGGAGGAGTTCAAGCCGGGCGAAAACGGCGAATCACCGCTCGCTAACGCTACAGAATGGATAAATACTGTATGTCCGTGCTGCGGCGCGCCGGCAAAGCGCGAAACAGACACTATGCCGCAGTGGGCAGGTTCAAGCTGGTATTTCCTGCGTTACACCGATGCGCACAACAATGACGCTCTCGCATCAAAAGAGGCTCTTGACTACTGGACACCGGTGGATTGGTATAACGGCGGTATGGAGCATACAACGCTGCATCTGCTCTATTCAAGATTCTGGCATAAGTTCCTGTATGATATCGGCGTAGTTCCTACAAAGGAGCCGTATCAGAAGCGTACATCGCACGGCATGATACTCGGCGAGAACGGCGAGAAGATGTCAAAGTCAAGGGGTAATGTCATAAATCCTGACGATGTTGTAAACGAGGTCGGCGCGGATACGTTCAGAACCTATGAAATGTTCCTTGGCGCGTTCGATCAGAGCACACCGTGGTCACAGCAGGGACTCAAGGGCTGCTATAAGTTTATAGAAAAGGTCTGGAATCTGCAGAAGATAATGACTGATGATGAGGGCTACAGTCCTGAGCTTGAAAAGTCGATGCACAAGACGATCAAAAAGGTGGGCGAGGACTTTGAGAGGATGAAGTTCAACACAGCTATAGCCGCTATGATGAGCTTTATAAACGAGGTGTCAAAGAAAGGCTCCATAACTAAGGGCGAATATATGACGCTTATTACATTGCTCAATCCCGTAGCCCCGCATATTACAGAGGAGCTTTGGGAAAAATACGGCGGTAAGGGTATGCTTTCACTCAGCAAGTGGCCGGAATACGATGAGGCTAAGACTGTAGACGACGAGATAGAGATAGTTGTTCAGATAAACGGAAAGATCCGTGATAAGGCGATGGTACCGGCAGGTCTTGATCGTGACGGACTTCAGAAAACAGCATTGGAATCAGACAGAATAAAGGAGCTTATTGACGGAAAGACTGTTGTTAAGGTAATAGCAGTACCGGGCAAGCTTGTAAACATAGTTGTAAGGTAATATATTGAAGAAAAGGAGAACCACAAATGGCATTATTCGGAAAAAAGAAAAAGAACGAAGCTGTTGAGGGAGTAAATTCACAGGCTCCTGCAGAGGAAAAGACAGAGTCTGAATCAACGCTTGATCTTATTAAGGAGGCTATGGAGGAGGCTAAGGAGGAAAGACATGCGCAGCAGATGCAGCCAGCTCCGCAGCCGCAGCCGGCACAGGCAGACACAGACATGCCTACTCCTGAGGAGATAAAGAAAGCTCAGGAGATACTCGCGAGAGCGCAGCAGGCTAATGCGGCGCAGATCCCGGGCGGCACAAAGGTGGGAATAAACGCGCCCATCAATACGGCTAATTTAAAGGCTGTTATAAATAAGTTTGTGCAGGATAAGTCACAGGAAAACCTCAAGCTTGTTATGGACTGTTTGCAGAAGCCTCAGACACTTGTTTGCGTTCCTGCTCAGATAATCACAAGCAAGGAGAATCAGGAGAAGATGAAGCAGGGCGGAGAGGTAAAGCTTGAAGGTCCTGTAAGGATAAACCCTGTTTTGCTTACCGACAATACAGGCAAGAAGGTATTCCCTATATTCTCAGGCGAGGATACAATCCCAGAGGAGCTGAGAAAAAAGACTCCGAAGGTAAATATGCCTCTCGGACATTGTCTTAACATAATGAAAGGCATCAAGGATGTTGATACTTTCGCACTTGATCCGTATACTGCAAATATACGTATCGGTGTGGATATAAAGAAGAAAGAACAGTAAAAAAACAGCGTCCGCTGTGCGTGGCACGGCGGACGCTGTTTTTTTGCCTTGTTATTTGCGGCTCTGCAAATATATAAGAGCAGTTTTGTATCTCTGTTTCAGCTTTTCGGTTTTGGGAGTATTATGATCACATCTGCTGGGATCACTGTTGTGTATCAGATCGGCAGTTTTTATCTTTACCGCGTATGGATCAGACGCGAGCTTTTTTATATAATCCTCGTATGTCTCAGATTTATCGCGCGTAAGCAGCTTAAGCGTGTTTATGATGTCGCTGTCAAAGCCGAATATAGCAAGATCGTCAAAGCTGTATCTTGAGTCCTCAACAACATCGTGAAGCAGAGCTATGATAGTCGATTTTTCGTCGTCCATCTGCTCGGCTAAGTGGTATGGATGGAATACGTACGGTACGCCTGAGAGATCGGTCTGATCCTTATGGGCGTCATAGGCTATTTTCATAGCAAGCCTGGTAAGATGTGTGTAGATCATAGCGCTGCCTCCTTATATAGCTGAATTATTATTTATATAGATCGGGGCTGTAGCGTGCGCGTTAGGGCAGAGGGGATGCCTCACTTTTGTTTCTTCCGTTTAGCGCTGCTTTTCTAAAGCCTCAGTCCAATTATTTGCGTTTATGTACAAGCGCGGTAATAACGAGTACGGCTGTTCCTATCAGCACTATTGTGCCGCCGGGGCGCAGGTTTAGGTAGTATGATATGAACAGTCCGGAGACCGTGAAAAGCTCGGCAAAAAGTATAGACAATATCAGCGTTGAGCGGTAGCTCTTTGAAATAAGCATCGCTGTTGCAGTCGGGATAACGAGCAGAGATGAGATCATAAGCGCGCCTACTATTCTTGAGGCAACTGAAACGGTTATTGCTGTCAGCAGCATAAGTATAAAGTTTATAAGTTTTGCCGGTATCCCGCTTAATGCCGCCGCCTCCTCATCAAAGGTTATGGCAAAGATCTCTTTGTAAAGCAGGAATGTAACGCCTGCCACAAGAGCGCACAGCAGCAGCGTGAGTATGAGCTCAAAATCAGATATTGCAACTATTGAGCCAAACATAAAGCTGTTTATGTTAGAGGAGCCGTTTTTTATAAATCCTGAAAGCACTGCTGTAAGCCCGATACCTGCTGACATTACTACAACCGAGGCGATTTCGGAATACTTTCCGAATTTTTTTCTGAGAGCCTCAATGCTCAGTACGGCAGCTATTGAGAACAGCACCGCTCCGACTATGGGGTTTATGCCTATCAGCAGTCCGAACGCTATTCCGCCGAGGGCGGAATGCGAGGTGGCGTCGCCTATAGCTGAAAATCGTTTGAGAACTATAGGCAAACCTATGCATGGAGCAGCTATGGCTATGAGAATCGCCGCAGCGAATGCCTTTATCATAAAATCATAGGAAAAGATATTATTCATGGCGGTGTACCCTCTTTCCTGCGAGAATATCGGAGATCCTTTCGAGCGAAAGCTCTGCTCTGTCCACAAATTCCTCATAGCCGTGCTCACAGAATATCAGCAGCTTGTTTGATACCTTAAGCAACGCCGGTGTGTCGTGGTTTGTCATTATGATGGTCATGCCGCCGTGGTTCAGCTTTTGTATTATCGCCATTATCTCGTTTACAGATGCGGCGTCAATGCCTACTGTCGGTTCGTCCATGAGCAGCAGCTCAGGACGGGAAACAAGAGCGCGGGCAATAAATACCCTTTGCTGCTGTCCGCCTGAAAGCGAGCCGATAAGCTTGTTTTTATATTCGCGCATTCCTACAAGCTCAAGCGCTTCATCAACGCGCTTGTCATCCTCTTTCCCAAAAGGTCTGAAAAGACCCTTGGAGGAAAAGAGATTTGCTCTTACCACCTCGCGCACTGTTGCCGGAAATTCGGTATTAAAGGAGTTTGCTTTCTGCGATACGTAGCCTATCCGGCTGCGTACCTTTGAAAATTCAGAGCCGAACAGCGTTATGCTGCCCTTTTCGCAGGGCAGCAGACCGAGTATCAGCTTTATCAGCGTTGATTTTCCAGCGCCGTTAGCGCCTATTATTCCGAGAAAATCTCCCTTGTACAGCTTAAAGCTTACGTCCTTGAGCACTGCTGTATCAGGGTATTCAAAGGTAAGCCCCTCAACGCTTATAATTTCATTCTTCATTTAGATGTATCCTTTCGGTGTCTTGTGTTGTCCGTTATATGCGTGAGCGCAGCTCATTGCAGCGCGGTCTTGAGCGCCTCGAGATTTTCATACATCACGTCAAAATAGCCTTTGTCCTCTGTGCTGCCCTCAAACGGATCAAGCGTAAGCAGCTCGCAGCCTGTATCATCAGCTATTGTCTGTACTATCTTGCTTGTGGAGAGCGGCTCAGTGAATACATATTTGATATCGTTCGCCTTTATAAATTCAATGATCTCCGCCATTCTTGTTGGAGTGGGATCCTCCGAATTGTCTACTCCGTTTACTGCAAGCTGTATAAGACCGTATGCGTTGCAAAGATTAAAATACGCCTCGTGCGAGGTTATTATATTGTGCGAGGTAAAGCCAGCAACAGCTGTTTTATAGTCATTGTCAAGCTGTTCTATCCTGCCGCGGCAGTCGTCAAGACGCGCCGTATAATAATCGCTGTTTTCCGGATCAGCCTGTATAAATCCATCGGCTATAGCCTCCATCTCAGCAAGCGCGTTTTCGGGATCGAGCCACACGTGAGGATCATAATTTTCAGCAATATTCTCAACGTTTGCTGAGGCTTCAACTATGATGACATCACTGCCGGAGAGCGTCTCGTTTACCGAGTCTGTCCAGTGCTCCATACCCATTCCGTTGTATATGAACAGATCCGCCTCTGTGAGCGCTGCCATATCCGAGGCTGTTGGCTCAAAGTCGTGCGGCTCAGAGCCAACGGGGCAGAGGTTGTGAACATCTGCCATATCTCCGCCTATCTCGCGCGCAAAGTCGTACATCGCATAGAAAGATGTGTATACCTGTATTTTATCGTTATTGTTCTCAACTGTTTCAGTCGGTTTTGTACCGCATGCGGCAAGCATTGAAATAGCAGCCGCTGCAGCAGCTGTCATTAATATTTTTTTCATTATAATATTCCTTTCTGCTCTTTGATTTTCGGATCTGGAACGTTTGCCAGGCTGGATCATTTGGCATCATACCAGCTTTTGCCGCTCGAAAGATCCACTGTGAGCGGTACATCAAGCTTTACCGCGTTTTCCATTTCGTAGCGCAACAGCTCCTTGACCTTTTCAGCCTCGTCAAGCGTAGCCTCAACTATAAGCTCATCGTGCACCTGCAGTATGAGCCGCGACTTCATGCCCTCGCTCCTTAGTCTGTTATATACCTTGACCATGGCAAGCTTGATTATGTCTGCCGCGCTGCCCTGTATAGGCGTGTTCATAGCGGCGCGCTCGCCAAAGCTGCGTATAGACGCGTTCGCGGATTTGAGCTCGGGTATATATCTGATCCTGTTCATTATGGTCTTTACATACCCGTTTTCATGCGCTGAGGCTTTTATGTTATCCATATATTCGCGCACCCCGTGATATTTCTGAAAATAATCATCCATATATTTTTTGGCCTGCTTGAAAGAGATGCCAAGATCCTGAGAAAGAGTATATTCGCCCATTCCGTAAACTATACCGAAATTGATAGCCTTTGCGCTTGAGCGCTGCTCCTTTGTAAGCTCGTTTATCGGGATATTGAGTATACGCGAGGCTGTGACCGCGTGTATATCAGCCCCGTTTCTGAACGCCTCTATCATCGTTTCGTCATGCGATACGTGGGCGAGGACCCTCAGCTCTATCTGCGAGTAATCCGCGTCAACAAGAACGCAGCCATCCTTCGCAACGAACATTTTTCGCAGCTCGCGGCCAAGCTCTGTGCGTGTAGGTATATTCTGCATATTAGGCTCTGATGAGCTGATCCTGCCTGTGACTGTGGCAGTCTGGTTAAAAAGCGAGTGTATTCTATGAGTTTTTTGGTCCACAAGAGCGCCGAGTCCGTCACAATAGGTGGATTTGAGCTTCATATATGTGCGGTATTTTAGGATCTCATTTACTATAGGGTGCTTATCCTTCAGCTTTTCAAGTACCTCTGCCCTGGTGGAGTAACCGCTCTTTGTTCGTTTGCCGCCGGGCAGCTGCAAACGCTCAAAAAGTATAACTCCAAGCTGCTTTGGGGAGTTTATGTTGAATTCCTCGCCTGCCATAGAATATATGGAGCTTTCAAGCAGCGAGAGCTTTTCGGAGAGCATCTCGCCAAAGCGGCGCAGCTCGTCTGAATCCAGCGTAAACCCGATAAGCTGCATTGACGCGAGGACCTCAATAAGCGGCAGCTCTATGTCATAGTAAAGCTCATGCTGAGAGTTGG
This sequence comes from uncultured Clostridia bacterium, assembly GCA_944391225.1. Lineage (GTDB taxonomy): Bacteria > Bacillota > Clostridia > UBA1381 > UBA1381 > Ornithomonoglobus. The sequence goes on along the minus strand of CALXSS010000017.1, from coordinate 22,256 downwards.
CTTCAATAAGCTCCGAAAGCTTTTTTTGCAGAGCGTAGATAACGAGCGCGTATTTTCCGGGCGTGTCGCTCTCCTCAGTATCGTCAAGCAGCGAGAGCTGAGCTGTTTGCTCCTCATTGATATATATGCCAAGGTAACCTGCCGCAATGCTTTCTACATCAAAGGTTCTTGATGGATCGGTTATATATGCCGCTATCGCGCTGTCGAATGCGATACCGTTTATTTCTGCTTTGCCGTCAAGCGCGATCATAGCGTCCTTTATCCCGCAGGTGTATTTTTTTACTGTCTCATCCGAGAGGATGGGTGAAAGCGCGTCTATAAGAGCCGCGCCGTCAAGCGACGGATCGGAATAATATGCCGTGTTTTCATTGGATACAGCTGCTGAGATAAGAGCTCCATCCTTAAAGCTCAGATACAGCGCTATCGTTTTTCCTAAAGTACGCGCGCCGTCAGCAAGCTCATCGGCGGTCTTGGCGCAGATAAGCTTTTTATTCAGAAAGAAATCTTCATTATCCGGTACCTCAGACGCTGCCGAGGGCTTGAGATCCAGCTTTTTGATTATGCTGCGCAGACCCAGCCTGGAAAGAATGGTGTACAGCTCCGGAAGCGATACGAGCTTATCCATGCTGAATCCACCGTCGGAAAAGGATATATCAATAGGTACGTTTTTATCTATTTGAGCAAGTTTTTTGCTTAGAAAAGCTTTTTCTTTCTCATTTATAAGCTTTTCTTTTATTCGTGTGGACACGCTTGCCTCGTCTATATGCTCATACATATTTTCTATAGTGGAGTATTCGGAGATGAGCTTTGCAGCTGTCTTTTCGCCTATTCCGGAAACACCGGGGATATTGTCGGATTTGTCGCCCATAAGAGCTTTTAGATCCACAAATTCAGCAGGCGTAACGCTGTAGCGTTCCTTGACAGTATTTTCGTCGTATAGCTCCGTCACGCTCTGTCCCAGCTTTGTGGAAGCGAGTATGACTGTGGTCTGACCGTCCGCAAGCTGCAGGTCATCACGGTCGCCTGTGGCTATATAGCACTGAACAGAGCTTTCGTCGCAGATGCGCGAGACTGTGCCTATTATATCATCTGCCTCGTACCCCTCAAGCTCGAGTATCGGTATTTCCATGGAGCGCAGTATGTCTTTCATTACAGGCATCTGCGCCGCAAGCTCATCAGGCATACCCTTTCGGTTGGCCTTATATTCGCTGTACATTTTGTGGCGGAATGTGGGCGCTTTAAGATCAAACGCCGCAAAAATATAATCAGGCTTGTAATCATCTATTAGCTTTAGCAGTATGTTTAAAAATCCGTAAATAGCATTCGTGGGAGTGCCGTCAGGCGCGCTCAGTGCGCGGATGCCGTAGAACGTCCTGTTTATAATACTGTTTGAATCAAGAATAAGAAGTTTTTCCATTTATATCTCCTGTCATAATACCTTTTTTGCGCCTGATAAGCGCTGTACTCATATTATTGTATACTATACCAATATTATTCTATATCACAACAGGTGATTTGTCAAGGATTATGCGGCTAAAAAATTTTCAAATGTCGTTCATTTTTTGTTCATAAAATGTATTTATTTTATTTACATGACTGACATACCAGTGTAATAAGTCCGTGTTATTATATAATCACAATAAAGGTCAGGGCAAAACAGGGTGATAAAAACTTAAGTGGTATAAAAAACATATATCCGGCAATGATATACATAAGTATGACCGGATAGGATAAAGGCTGTTTAATCTTGATCTGTGATAAAAGGTATGGACAGGAGGAATGATTTATGAAACAGTATCCTTATAATGATTCAACTGAAGTTACCGTTTATAATAACGATAATGATAAAAAGAAAAAAGAAAAGAAGCCTAAGACATGGCTCGTTGCAGTATCATCCGCATTGGCGGCAAGCATATTTACAGTAGCCATCACAGCGGGCGTTCAGTATTTCCAGAAGGACGTGCCACTGCTTGATACTACTACTGCCGGACAGACAGCACAGGTTGCGTCGGACGGAAGTAATAGCGGCGCTACAACAACAGCTTATTCAGGCGACAGACAGGTGCTCACAGTACCTGAGATAGCACAAAAGGTTGGCCCGTCAGTAGTCGGAGTCATAAATAAGACGACAGTATCGGCTCAGCAGTATTGGGATCCATGGAGCGGAAGATATTACTACAGCCAGGATCCTTCACAGAACAGTGAAACAGTAGAGCAGGGCTCAGGCTCGGGTATCATAATAAGCGATGATGGTTATATAGTAACAAACCAGCACGTAATAGACGGCGCTACAGAGGTAGAGGTAGTTCTCAACACAGGAACAACATACAAGGCGGAAATAATCGGTCAGGATTCAAAAACAGATCTTGCAGTTCTGAAAATAACGCCGGAGAACGAAACTCTTACAGCGGCAGTGCTCGGAGATTCTACAACAGTAGAGGTCGGAGAGCTTGCGGTAGCTATCGGTAATCCGATGGGAATGGAATTTTCCGGGTCTGTAACAGCGGGTATAATCAGCGCTGTAAACAGAACCATGACAATAGATAACAGAACCTACAATCTGATCCAGACAGATGCAGCGATCAACAGCGGTAACTCAGGCGGTGCTCTTATCAACCAGTACGGCGAGGTTATCGGCATCAACTCAGTTAAGCTTTCGTCAGAAGGCGTTGAGGGAATGGGCTTTGCTATTGCAATTTCTGAGGCTAAGCCGATCATAAACGATCTTATGCAGTCAGGTCATGTAACAGGCAGACCGCTTGTAGGTATAGGTATCACAGAAACGAGATATGGCTTATTTATAAGCTCTATCCAGGAGGGCAGCGGAGCTGAGGAGGCAGGACTTCAGGTCAATGATATGATCCTTGAGGTCGACGGCCAGAAGGTTACCTCAACATCGGAGGTAAACGAGATCCGCGACACTAAGAAGCCCGGCGATTATCTTACATTCAAGATACTTCGCGAAAGTGAAACGATGGAGATCTCGGTAAAGCTTACCGAGGAATCCGGTAACTAAATTAGCTTATCAGTTATAATTGTGGGCTGTTGATACAGCCAATACCATCCTTTTTTTCATATACCCTTGCCGAAAGGCGGGGGTCCCCCAAAATCACGAAACACGCCCCGATCCCCGGCGTGTTTCGTTTTTTTATAAAAAAATAAAAAAAATTAAAAAAAACTATTGACAAATAGGATCATATGTGGTATTATATATAAGTCGTCAGGAGATGACACAAAAACATAAAAGATATTGCGGAATTGTGTAAGGGTAGCACTAGTGACTCTGACTCACTCTGTTCGGGTTCGAATCCTGATTCCGCAGCCAAGCATCGGATATTTCCGGTGCTTTTTCTTTTGTCAAAAAATAAGCTGCTGTTTTCAGCATGCGGCAAACATATTTATACATAAAGCTGCGCATTTGTGTAAAATAAACAAAATTGACAATTCAAAAAACTACTTTTCTATAGATTAGCTGTAAACAAAAATATTGAAAATAATTAATAAAAATGTTATAATATATAGTAAGGTATAATTGCAAAATTTATCTCTACACTATGAAAACGGAGGTTAAATCATGGGAACAGTTGATAAACTGACTGAGCTTCAATACCGCAGAAACAAAATTGAACAAGGCGGCGGAGAAGCGAAAATCAAAAAACAGCATGATTCCAACAAGATGACTGCCAGAGAGAGAATAAATGCTCTTATGGATGAGGGAAGCTTTGTTGAGATCGATGCTTTTGTCAGCCACAGATGTACCGAGTTCGGTATGGATGCGGTTGAGGCTCCGGGTGAGGGCGTTGTAACAGGCTATGGTACTGTTGACGGACGTCTGGTTTACGTATATTCGCAGGACTTCACTGTAATAGGCGGATCACTCGGCGAGATGCACGCAAAGAAGATTTGTAAGGTAATGGATATGGCTGCAAAGATGGGTGCGCCTATTGTTGGTATGAACGATTCAGGCGGCGCTCGTATCCAGGAGGGTATCGACGCGCTTTCAGGCTTTGGTGAAATATTCTACCGTAATACAATAAACAGCGGCGTTATACCGCAGATCTCTGTAATAATGGGACCGTGCGCAGGCGGAGCTGTTTATTCACCGGCTATAACAGACTTTATATTCATGGTGGACAAGACATCACAGATGTTTATCACAGGACCTCAGGTTATCCAGTCAGTAACTGGCGAGGAGGTATCGGCAGCAGAGCTTGGCGGAAGCACAGTTCATGCGTCAAAATCAGGCGTATGTCACTTCACAGCTCCGACAGATGCAGACTGTATCGAAAAGATAAAGCAGCTGCTTTCATATCTGCCATCGAACAATCTGGAGCAGGCTCCTTATGTTGAGCCTACAGACGAGATCAATAGAGTCTCAGAAAAGCTCACAACTATCGTGCCTGACGACAACAACAAGGCTTATGACATCAAGGAGGTAATTGCCGAGATCGTTGATAACGGCGAGTTCTTTGAGGTCCATGAGCAGTTTGCAAAGAATATTGTTGTAGGCTACGCAAGAATGAACGGAAACACAGTAGGTATAGTAGCAAACCAGCCAAAGGTAAAGGCAGGCTCGCTCGACTGTGATTCGTCAGATAAGGCTGCACGTTTTATCAGAACCTGTGACAGCTTCAATATCCCGCTTGTTACTCTTACAGATACTCCGGGATATTTTCCGGGCGTTGACCAGGAGCACGGCGGCATAATCCGTCACGGCGCAAAGCTGCTTTACGCATACAGCGAGGCAACAGTGCCGAAGATCAATGTCATAATAAGAAAGGCTTACGGCGGCGCATACATAGCAATGAGCTCAAAGCATCTTAACACAGACGTTGTTATGGCATGGCCTACAGCTGAAATAGCAGTTATGGGACCTGAGGGCGCTGCAAATATCATATTCAAAAAGGATATAAAGGAAAGCGACGATCCTATCGCTACAAGAGCCGATAAGATACAGGAATACAAGAACAAGTTCGCAACGCCGTTCGTTGCAGCTCAGAGAGGTTATGTGGATGACGTTATCGAGCCGGATTCCACAAGACCGAGGATCATTGCTGCGCTGGAAATGCTCCAGTCAAAGCGTGATTCAAGACCTGCAAAGAAGCACGGCAATCTCCCTGTATAATCGCGAAAGGAGATAAATCAATATGGAATATTCACAGGCTTTGATCACGGGTAAAGGGCTTACTATGGGCGAGGCTCTCTCGACCGGAGGCATGACTACCTTTATAGGCTTGGCGATCGTTTTCGGCGTACTTGTTATACTGATGCTTGTGCTTATGCTTTTCAAGGTGATTTTCTATAAAGCGCCTGCAAAGCAGAATGCAGCTCAGCCGGCAGCGCCGGCGCCTGCTCCTAAGGCTGCACCGATACCGGAACCGGCTGTGGAGGAGGATGAGGAGGAGCTTATCGCGGTTCTTACAGCCGCTGTGGCTGCAAGCCTCAACACATCAACATATAATCTTAAGATCAAGTCGTACAGACGCGTTCCGAATACGCGTCCCGCATGGAATCGCGCCGGTCTTAACGAGACGATAGCTAATAGATTTTAATAGATAACATATTTTGTGCAACGCACAGAAAGGAAGGATTGAATAATGAGAAAGTTTAACATAACAGTTAACGGCAAGACCTATGAGGTCGATGTTGAGGAAGTGGGCGGCGCTCCTGTAGCAGCACCGGCTCCTGCTCCTAAGGCAGCACCGGCGCCGGCTCCTAAGGCAGCTGCACCGGCAGCTCCTAAGGTATCAGGCTCAATGGGAGCTAAGAAAGTAGTAGCTCCTATGCCTGGAACAGTTGTATCGGTAAAGGTAAACGTTGGTGACAAGGTTGAGAGCGGTACTCTTGTAGCAGTGCTTGAGGCTATGAAGATGGAAAACGAAATATTCGCAGGCGTTGACGGTGTGGTTGCAAGTGTAAACGTATCGGCAGGCGACAGCGTTAATTCACAGGATGTATTGGTTTCTATCAACTGATGCACATTCTGATAAAATTTAAGAAAGTGGTGACTAAAAAGTGTTAGAAAGTCTTGGAAGCTTTTTGAGCAGTACAGGCGTTGCAGCGCTTTTCCAGACAGGTCCTGTAGATGCGATAAAAACAATTATAATGCTCGCGGTTGCCTGTGTGCTTTTGTATCTTGCAATAGTAAAGAAATTTGAGCCGTTGCTGCTTTTGCCGATAGCTTTCGGTATGCTGCTCACTAATCTGCCTATGATAAAGGATTCAAGCGCAATAATGATGCACACTGAATTCTTTACCGATGCGGAATATATGATAGACGGCAAGTACATAGACGTTGGACTTGTATGCCGGAAGGGCGGACTTCTTGACCTGCTTTATCTCGGCGTAAAGCTTGGTATATATCCGCCGCTTATATTTGTTGGTATAGGCTGTATGACGGATTTCGGTCCGCTGATAGCTAATCCGAAGAGCATCCTTCTCGGAGCCGCTGCTCAGTTCGGCGTATTCTTTACATTTGTTGGAGCATTGGTACTCAGTGCGCTTGTTCCGAGTATCACATTCGGCGTAAAAGAGGCTGCATCGATCGGTATTATAGGCGGCGCAGACGGTCCTACCGCGATCTATGTAACAAAATCGCTTGCTCCGGCGCTTCTGCCGGCTATAGCCGTTGCGGCTTATTCATACATGGCGCTTATCCCTATTATACAGCCGCCGTTTATGAAGCTTATGACAACAAAGAAGATGCGCGGCGTTGTAATGGATCAGCTGCGTCCTGTTTCAAAGACAGAAAAGATCATATTCCCTATAGTTGTTACTATAGTAGTTGCTCTTATAATACCTGACGCTGTATCGCTCGTAGGCTGTCTCATGCTCGGAAACCTGTTAAAGGAATCGGGAGTCTGCGACAGACTTGCAAAGACAGCTCAGAACGAGCTTATGAATATTGTAACAATATTCTTAGGCGTAACAGTTGGTGCTACAGCTACAGCATCATCATTCCTTTCAGCTCAGACACTTGGTATAGTATTGCTCGGTCTTGTTGCGTTCTGTTTCTCAACTATCGGCGGCTTGTTCCTTGGCGATATTATGTACTGGGTAACAAAGGGTAAGGTAAATCCGCTTATCGGTTCGGCAGGCGTAAGCGCCGTTCCTATGGCGGCTCGTGTTTCACAGGTGGTTGGTCAGAAAGAAAACCCGTCAAACTTCCTGCTGATGCACGCTATGGGTCCGAACGTTGCCGGAGTTATCGGTTCAGCGGTTGCTGCCGGTGTATTCCTTTCAATGTTCAACGGACTTTGATTTGTAATTGACTGACGGTGCGCGGCATAGCGCCGCGCAGCGTGATTTTGAAATAAGGAGTGAAAATAATGGCAAAAAATAAGGTTCAGCCTAAGCCGGTAGGTATTACCGAGACTGTCCTCCGTGATGCTCATCAGAGTCTTATCGCTACAAGAATGACTACTGAGGAAATGCTTCCTATAGTTGAAAAGCTCGACAATGTCGGCTATCATTCACTTGAGGCATGGGGCGGCGCAACATTTGATTCGTGCTTGAGATTCCTTAATGAGGATCCGTGGGAAAGACTCCGCAAGATCAAGGATAAGGCTAAGAAAACTCCGCTGCAGATGCTTTTCAGAGGACAGAACATACTCGGCTACCGTCACTATGCTGACGATATAGTTAAGTATTTCGTTCAGGCATCTATCGCAAACGGTGTAGATATTTTGAGAATTTTCGACGCGCTCAACGATGTAAGAAACCTTGAGTGCGCTATCAACGCTACAAAGGAATACTGCGCAAAGGAAGGCCGCGGTCATGTTCAGGCTACAGTCTGCTACACAACATCGGAATTCCACACAAACGAGAAGTTCGTAGAGCTTGCAAAGCAGCTTGAGGGAATGGGCGCTGATTCTATCTGTATAAAGGATATGGCAGGTCTTTTGAGACCGTATGTAACATATGATCTCGTAACAAAGATGAAAGCCGCTGTAAATATCCCGATACAGCTCCACACACATTACACATCAGGCGAGGCTTCAATGGTTTATCTTAAGGCTATCGAAGCGGGCGTTGATGTTATCGACTGTGCTATCTCGCCTATGGCTATGGGAACATCACAGCCGCCTACAGAGCCTATCGTGGCAGCTCTTCAGGGCACACCTTACGATACAGGTCTTGAGCTTGATAAGCTGATCGAGATATGCGACTATTTCAAGCCGCTGCGCGAAAAGTACATCTCAAGCGGACTTATGAACACTAAGGTAATGGGCGTTGACGTTAACACGCTTAAGTATCAGGTTCCGGGCGGTATGCTTTCAAACCTTGTATCGCAGCTCAAGCAGCAGGGCAGAGAGGACGCCTATGAGGAGGTTCTTAAGGAAGTACCGCGCGTAAGAGCAGACCTTGGTTATCCTCCGCTTGTAACACCGTCATCACAGATAGTCGGAACACAGGCAGTTCTCAACGTTCTCATGGGTGAAAGATACAAGATGGTATCAAAGGAAACAAAGGCAATCGTTCGCGGCGAGTACGGTAAGTGCCCGGGTGAGATAGATCCGGCTCTTGTAAAGAAGATCATCGGCGATGAGGAAAGAATTACCTGCCGTCCGGCAGATAAGCTCAAGCCGGAGCTTGAGAACATGAAGAAGGAGTGCGCAGAGTGGATCCGCCAGCCTGAGGATGTTCTTTCATATGCTTTGTTTGATCAGGTAGCTGTCAAGTATTTTAAGTACCGTGAGGCTAATCTTGACAAGGTAGACAATACTCTTGTAGACAGAGAAAACAAGGTATATCCTGTTTAATATTGAAATCATCAGAGACTGCTGCAAAACCAGCTGAGGTTTTGCGGCGGTCTCTTTTTGTTTCAGGATGAAAATCAGGAATTGTTAAAAAAGTCATATAAATCAGTAAAAATGCAGTTGCATAAGACCTTATTTTGTTGTATAATTAATATAAGAAAACGCCGCGTATGGACGGCTTAAAGGAGGAATTACAAATGGATAACATACCAAAGATCAAGATCGGTATTGTTGCGGTATCAAGAGACTGTTTCCCGGAATCTCTTTCCGTAACAAGACGCGACGCACTTGTAAAGGCGTACCAGGCAAAGTATGATGCTGAGGATATCTATGAATGCCCTATATGTATAGTAGAAAGTGAAATACATATGAAGCAGGCTCTGGCTGATATTAAAGAGGCAGGCTGTAACGCGCTTTGCGTATACCTCGGTAATTTTGGTCCGGAAATATCAGAAACTATGCTTGCGCAGCAGTTTGACGGACCGGTGATGTTCTGTGCAGCTGCAGAGGAAAACATAGGAACTCTGAGCGATGATAGAGGCGACGCATACTGTGGAATGCTCAATGCAAGCTACAATCTCAAGCTCAGAGGCGTAAAGGCATATATCCCAGAATATCCTGTAGGCGACGCTGAGGAATGTGCGGATATGATAAACGGATTTGTTCCAATAGCGAGAGCTCTGGCAGGTCTTAAGGATCTTAAGATAATCTCATTCGGACCGCGTCCGCTCAACTTCCTTGCCTGTAATGCGCCTATCTATCAGCTTTATAAGCTCGGTGTTGAAATTGAGGAAAACTCTGAGCTTGATCTTTTTGAAGCTTTCAACAAGCATGCGGGAGACGAAAGGATCCCGGCGGTTGTGGCTGATATGGAAAAGGAGCTTGGAGAGGGCAATATGAAGCCTGAGGTCCTGCCTAAGCTTGCTCAGTATGAGCTGACATTGCTCGACTGGATCGAGGCTCACAAGGGTTCAAAGAAATATGTGGCAATAGCAGGCAAGTGCTGGCCGGCGTTCCAGACACAGTTCGGATTTGTGCCCTGCTATGTAAACAGCCGTCTTACAGGCAGAGGAATACCGGTATCGTGCGAAGTTGATGTTTACGGCGCTCTCAGCGAATATATCGGCACATGCGTAAGCAACGATGCCGTTACATTGCTTGATATAAACAATTCGGTTCCAAAGGATATGTACAACGAGAGCATAAAGGATAAGTTCCCGTACGGCGAGCATGACGTATTCATGGGCTTCCACTGTGGAAACACATGTTCAACAAAGCTCAGTGCATGTTCAATGAAGTATCAGAAGATCATGGCAAGAAGTCTGCCTATCGAGGTTACAAACGGTACGCTTGAGGGCGACATCATGCCGGGAGATATCACATTCTTCAGACTACAGTCAACATCAGACGCTCAGCTCAGGGGCTATATAGCAAACGGAGAGGTACTTCCGGTTGCAACACAGTCATTCGGCTCAATAGGAGTGTTTGCAATAAACGAGATGGGAAGATTCTACCGTCACGTTCTTATCGAGGGCAATTATCCGCATCATGGCGCGGTTGCGTTCGGTCATCATGGCAAGGCTTTGTTTGAGGTATTCAAGTATCTCGGACTTACCGACATAGGATATAACAGACCTAAGTCAGTGCCGTATCCTACAGAGAATCCTTTCGCATAATATGATTTTGAGAGGCTGATGCAAGACTCAACGAGCTGCATCAGCCTTTGTTTTTTACGAATTTGTTACAGGACATATCATATATATGAATAAATGTGAGTTTAAACTGCTTTTAAGGCGAATTTTACAGCAAAAAGGTCTTGACTTAACGGCTCTAAAGTTGTATAATAGCATTATGCTGTAATTAAAATGGGTAAGTAATATATGCGGTTACTTAAGCAGTCTGAGTGTCAAAATTACCCGCTCTGCCATAACAGCGGCTGCTTTTGACAGACAGATTCCCCAAATAAAGAAAGGAATGTTAAACGCAAATGAGAAAAAAAAGCATAGTTATTTTTTGTTTCGTTGTTGTTGCGGCAATTGTACTTAATCTCGTTGCGCTGTTCGGTCTGCCGGGCGCGCTGAATGCGAAGTACGGCGGTATGTTTGACAGTGAAACAGGTATAAGACAGGGTATAGACCTTGCCGGCGGTTCAGTTATCACCTTCCAGGCTAATGCTGATAACCCGTCAGATTCCGAGATGGAAACTGTAAAGGCTATTTATGAAACACGTCTTAATGGAGCGGGCTACACAGAGTCGCGTATTTCTATAGGCGAGGGCGGTAAGATCACTATCGAGATACCGTCAGGCGCGGGCGCAGCTCAGGAGGAGGCTGTCGATGAGCAGACTGCTGAGGCTACAGAGTCAACGGACGCTGCAGCAACAGACGAGGCTGCGGCAACTGAGCCGGCTGCAACAGAGGCTGCTGAGGAAGAGGATATGTCGGCAACAGCTCAGACTGATGCTGCTGTAGAGCTGCTTTCACAGGTGGCTAAGCTTACTTTCCAGGATTATCAGGGAAATGTGGTTCTTGAGGGTACAGATATAGCATCAGCAAAGAGCATATACGGTCAGCCAAGCCAGAATGCAAATTCACAGTATTATGTTCAGGTAGAGTTCACATCGGAGGGTGCAACAAAGTTTGCAGATGCAACAGCCACTGCTGCAGCTCAGTCCTCACCGAACAACATAATCCAGATCGTTATGGATGATAAGGTAGTATCAAGCCCGAGAGTAAGCGAAAAGATCGATTCGACCTCATGTGTTATAACAGGTGATTTTGACGCTGAGTCGGCAGGAATGCTCGCAAACCAGATCAACTCAGGTAACCTTCCGTTTGAGATGACAAAGATCTCACAGGAGACAGTAGGAGCTGAGCTTGGACGTGACGCGCTCCCGACAAGCCTTATGGCGGCAGCTATCGGTATCATACTCGTAATGCTGTTCATGCTTTGGAGATACAGGCTCCCCGGTCTTATAGCAGACCTTTCACTGCTTATCTATACAGGACTTATCTGTCTTGCAATGGGCGTATTCAGAGTAAACCTCAGCCTTTCGGGTATAGCAGGTATCGTGCTTTCGATAGGTATGGCGGTCGATGCCGACTGTATCATATTCGAGCGTATGAAGGAGGAGCTTGCAACAGGAAAGACTATACGTGCATCGATAGAGTCGGGCTTCTCAAAGGCATTCTCAGCTATTCTTGACTCGAATATAACAACGATAATCTCATGTGTCGTTCTTTATATGTCAGGTATAGGTACAGTAACAGGATTTGCTACAACTCTTGGAATAGGCGTTGTGCTTTCAATGTTCACTGCTATCGTTATCACAAAGTTCCTGCTCAGAACTCTTGTTAATATAGGCGTTCAGAACAAGAACATGTTTACGAATATGAAAAAATCGGTAGGGGGTGCTGTAAATGAATAAGGTAATGGATTATTCAAAGAATAAATATAAGTTCCTTCTTTTACCGGTCGTAATAATAATTGCCGGAATTATCATGTATTTTGTGCACGGCGGATTCAACTTTGACGTTGAGTTTATGGGCGGTATCAGAATGCAGGTAGACATCGGTCAGTCATTTGACAATGACGATGTTTCAAAAATAGTAAAAGAAACAACCGGTCTTGATGCTGTTGTTCAGAAGTCAGGAGCAACGAACCAGACTGCTATAATAAAGCTGCCGGCAGCAAGTTCAGACGACAGCGGTGAGGAGAATAAGGACAAGGTGTTCAGCGCGCTCCAGGAAAAGTATTCATTAAATGATGAGGCTTTACTTTCAGTGCAGTCAGCATCGCCGAGCTTCGGAGTTCAGGTACAGCAGAAGGCTCTTTCATATACTCTGCTTGCTATACTCTGTATACTCCTCTATATTATTATCAGATTTGACTGGCGCAGCGGTATCATGGCAGTTGTAACACTTGCGTTAAACGTGCTTGTAATGTGCAGCGTTTACACTATCACAAATATTGCGATCAACACAACGTTTATAGCGGCTATGCTTACGGTAGTAGGTTATTCAATTAATAATACTATTGTTATATTCGACCGTGTGCGTGAGAATATGAAGTCACGCAGACGCACAGAAAGCATTACAGAGATGACAAACAGAAGTATTCAGGAAACGCTTGGACGTACGATAAATTCAACGATCACAACCTTGATAACGATCGTTCTTATCTACATCTTAGGCGTAACAACAATAAAGCAGTTTGCGCTTCCGCTTATTATCGGTATCGTAATAGGCGCGTATACCTCAATATTCCTTGCAAGCACATTCTGGGCTGCATGGAAAGAGTCAGAGGCACAGGCAAAGGCTGAGGCAGCAGCTGAGCGCAGAGCAAACAGTAAGAAGAATAAATAAGCTCTTTGTCAATGGTTAGAGTGAAAAATCATAGATGGAATTTTGCGGTAGTGTTATGCTACCGCATTTTCTTTGGTCTCTATTATTTTTGCGTGGAGCTAATTTATACTTGATTATTTACCGGCAATATGATAAAATATAGCTTGTAAACAGCTATAATTCAGACAGAAAGGATCTTTGTATGAAACCATTGGTGGCAATTGTTGGCAGACCTAATGTGGGTAAGTCAACGTTATTCAATAAAATTTCTGGCGCGAGGATAAGTATAGTGGAGGATGTGCCAGGTGTGACACGTGACAGGATCTATTCCGATGTAACGTGGCTCGACAAGCATTTCACTTTGATAGACACCGGGGGTATTGAGCCGGCGTCAAAGGATGAGATACTTTCAAAGATGCGCGAGCAGGCGCAGCTTGCTATAGAAATGGCAGATGTTGTAATATTCATGGTAAATGTAAAGGATGGAGTTACAGCAAATGATATAGAGGTATCGCAGATGCTTCTAAAGGCAAAGAAGAAAATAGTTCTTGCGGTCAATAAGGTCGACAGCGTGGGCGATCCTCCGTTCGAGTTCTATGAGTTCTACAACCTTGGATTGGGTGATCCTATTGCAATATCGTCAACGCACGGGCTGGGCGTTGGAGATCTGCTTGACGAGGTGACCGGTATGTTCCCGGAGGATGCCGACACGTCAGAGGACGAGGACGAGATCAAGGTAGCGGTCATAGGCAGACCGAACGCGGGTAAGTCGTCATTGATAAACAGGATAATAGGCGAGGAAAGAGTTATTGTATCCAATATTGCCGGAACCACACGCGACGCGATTGATACGCACTATGAAAAGGACGGAAACAGATTCCTGTTCATAGACACAGCCGGAATGAGAAAGCGCGGCAGGATAGATGAATCGATAGAGAAATTCAGCGTTATCCGCTCGCTTGCGGCAGTTGACAGGAGCGACGTATGTGTTATTATGATAGACGGCAGCGAGGGCATAGCGGAGCAGGATACTAAAATCGCAGGCTATGCTGATTCGCAGGGAAAGGCATGTATATTTGTTATAAACAAATGGGATATTGTAAAGAAGAATGACAAGACGATGAATGAGTTCAAGTATCGTCTGCGTGAAACTTTCGCGTTCATGTCCTATGCGTCTATGATGTTTATAAGCGCGAAAACAGGTCAGAGAGTTGACAAGCTGCTCGAGGAAATAGTTAAGGTGAACGAGCAGCATAAGCGCAGGATAACAACAGGTATGCTCAATGACGTTATAAACGAGGCGGTCAATAAGCAGCAGCCTCCGGCGGACAAGGGAAAGAGACTGCGCATATACTACGGAACTCAGACATCTGTAGCACCGCCTACGTTCGTATTGTTTGTAAATGACAGCGAGCTGTTCCATTTTTCATATAAGAGGTTTATTGAAAACCAGATACGTGAAAATTTTGGATTTGAGGGAACTCCTATTCGTCTTGTAATACGCGAGAAAAATAATAAGGAATAAAGACTGTCACTGGGGGCAGGAAAACGGGCAGAGCGATTTATTCTGTCAGGCATTATGAATTAGGATCTTTGCCGCAAAAAGCGGCGTAACGGAGGTATAACAATGATATATTTGATTATTTCTGCTGTCGCAGCATATCTTATAGGCAGCATCAATTCATCGATACTGATCTCAAGAATAGTCAGCGGCAAGGATATACGCGAAAGCGGTTCGGGAAATGCCGGAGCAACAAACATGCTCCGGACAATGGGCAAGAAATACGCGGTAATAACTCTTATCATAGATATATTAAAGGGCGTTGTTGCCGTGCTTATCGCAAGACTTGCGGCAAGGTACGGAGGCATAGAGTGGGGAACATACGCTGCCGGCGCGCTGGTTTGCATAGGTCACTGCTATCCGGTATTTTTTGGATTTAAGGGAGGTAAGGGCGTTGCCACAGGTCTGGGAGTCCTGCTTATGTGGGACTGGCAGACAGGACTTATAGTTCTCGCTATAGCAATACTGCTTATGGCGCTCACAAGATATGTTTCTCTTGGATCTATAACAGCGGCAGTAATATTTGCAATTATTGAAATTATAAAACTTAAGGGCAGTATTGCGGAAAGCATATGCGTGGTTGTAGTTGCAGCTTTGCTTGTGTGGAAGCACCGCGCAAATATAGACCGTCTTATACATGGTAAGGAAAACAAGCTGGGCGCTAAAAAGGAGGTCAAATCATGAAAGTAGCTGTTATTGGTTCAGGCGGCTGGGGTACGGCAATATCGATCCTGCTTGCCGAAAAAGGTAATGAGGTGTATCTGTGGTCATGGATACAGGAGGAAACAGACCGTCTCAATAAGGACAGAGAGAACAGGGAGTTCCTGCCGGGAGTAAAGCTTCCTGACAATATAGTCTGCACTCATGATATGAAAAGCTGCATAGACGGAGCTGAGGTCATCGTTACAGCGGCGCCGTCTCCGGCAACGCGCACTACAGCAAAGCAGATGGCGCCCTATGTAAAGGAAGGTCAGAGGATAGTCAATATATCAAAGGGACTTGAGGGCAAGCTCAGGCTTTCGCAGGTGTATAAGTCGGAGATACCTCAGGCAGAAATATCAGTCCTCAGCGGTCCGTCACATGCCGAGGAGGTAAGCCGCAAGATACCTACTACCGTAGTGGTAGCGTCGGAAAACAAGGAAACAGCAGAGTTTTTGCAGGACGTGTTCATGTGCGGCACGTTCAGAGTATATACGTCTGATGATGTTATCGGAGTGGAGCTGGGCGGAGCGCTCAAAAACGTAATAGCTCTGTGCGCGGGTATTTCAGATGGGCTTGGCTATGGCGACAATACAAAGGCAGCCCTTATAACCCGTGGAGTGGCAGAGATAACGCGTCTTGGCACGGCAATGGGTGCGAGAGCCTCTACATTCGCAGGCTTGTCAGGTCTGGGCGATCTTATCGTTACAGGAACAAGCACGCTTTCAAGGAACCATACAGCTGGAGAGCTTATAGGCAAGGGCTACAGTGTTGCCGATGCTCTTGAAAAGGTACATATGGTCGTTGAGGGCGTAAATACTGCCGGAGCGGCATATGATCTGAGCCGCCAGTACGGAGTGGAAACACCGATAATAGAGCAGGCATATAAGATACTTTTCGAGGGAACAGATCCGCGCGATGCGGTAAATCTGCTGATGACAAGGCAAAAGACATCTGAATAATCAGCAAGGGACTGCGCCGCTTCGTTTCGTCTGTTCTGCGCTATTTTCTAAAGCCCCGCAAGGCTGCTGCAAACTCGTTGAGTTTTGCAGCAGCCTCTTTTTGCGTCTTATACAGGGGTATCAGGCAGCTTTGTGCAGTCGGTGCATATATCCTTTTCCGACACATTTGTACAGTTTACATATGTGTCTCCGACAGCAGCTGTTGCGCCGAATGCTACAGGGATAGCGATGCAGAGATCCTGGCTTATCGTAAAGGAACAGGTTCCGTTTTTTATTCCCATACAGGTGTCAATACCCGGAGTGATAACTGGATCACCGCAGCATTTTGTCTTTGTGGGACCAGCTTCGGAAAACGGTGTGACCGTTACAGGCACGCATACTGACATAGTTTGGTATCCTGTAGCCGGACAGGTTTCAACAGCAGGATCAATGAAATCAGCCATATATAACTCTCCTTTATTATAGTAACCGCCCGAAATATATGTACTGTCAAACAGGTGTTTGCAGTTCTCTCGATTATTTTTCGAGCGGTATGTTCGCGGCTCAGTAAAAGAGGCGCGGTTATTGGTATATACTATGCAGCGGCAGCCAATATTGTGAAATTATTATCTTTAGCGTATTATATTTGTATTTTTACGCAGAATAAAATCATAGAAAATATTAATACAGTGCCGTCTTGTTAAAAATATAACAAATAATAAACTGATGTCCGCATATATTTATATAAACTGTAGAAACTGTAAAAAAGATATTGACAAAATAATAACAATATAGTATAATGACCATGTTGCCGGGGATAAGGGATAGACACCGCGGCAGAAGCATATAACTATAAGGACATAAGGTCATGACTTATCCGGGTCGTGACACAGTAATATTATCAACGAAAAATAACGGCGGTATACGCTGCCGAATGGTCAAACAAAAAATGCTGTTTAGGAGGAATCATTATGGCAAACAAGAAAGAAGAAGCGGTAAAGCCTGAGATCAACGTTAAAGAGATGATCGACGGTTACGTGGAAAAGGCTCAGAAAGCTTTGCAGGAATTTCTGAGCATGGATCAGGAACAGGTAGATGCGATCGTTAAAGCAATGACTCTGGCAGGTCTTGACAAGCATATGGAGCTTGCAAAGCTTGCAGTGGAGGAAACAGGCAGAGGTATTTACGAGGACAAGATCACAAAGAATATGTTCGCTACAGAATATATCTATCATTCGATCAAGAATGAAAAGACAGTAGGCGTTATAGCTGAAAACGATCTTGAGGATTATGAGATAATTGCAGAGCCGATCGGCGTTATCTGCGGTGTTACACCGGTAACGAACCCGACTTCAACAACACTGTTCAAGTCTCTTATTTCAATAAAGTCACGTAATCCAATTATATTCGGATTCCATCCGGCAGCGCAGAAGTGTTCTGCAGAGGCAGCAAGAATAGTTTATGAGGCAGCGGTAAAGGCTGGCGCTCCGGAAAACTGTATCCAGTGGATAGAGTATCCATCGATAGAAGCTACAAACACACTCATGAACCATCCGGGAGTAGCAACAGTTCTTGCAACAGGCGGCAGCGGCATGGTAAAGGCTGCATATTCAACTGGAAAGCCGGCTCTTGGTGTAGGACCGGGTAATGTTCCATGCTATATCCACAAGTCATGCGACCTTCTTGAGGCTGTAAACGACCTTATTCTTTCAAAGTCATTTGATAACGGTATGATCTGCGCATCAGAGCAGGCGGCTATAGTAGATAAGGAAATTGCGGGCGAGTTCGAGGAGCTTATGAAGAAAGGCGGCTGTTATTTCGCTAATGAGGAGGAAATAAAGCTGCTTTCAGACTACTGCATAAACAGCGAAAAGGGCGCGGTAAATCCTGATATAGTAGGTAAGCCTGCGGCATGGATAGCTGAAAAAGCAGGACTTAAGAATGTTCCGGCTGAAACAAAGATACTTGTATGTCGTATAGGCGGCGTAGGTCCGGAGTATCCGCTTTCAAGAGAGAAGCTCAGTCCGGTACTCGGCTATATGATCTCAGAAAACGCCGATCATGGTATAGATCTCGCAGAACAGATGGTACACTTCAACGGAATGGGACACAGCGCTGTTATCCATGCTAAGGATGAGGCTGTTATCCAGAAGTTTGCATCAATAATGAAAGCGAGCCGTCTTATAGTAAATTCACCGTCATCACACGGAGCTATCGGCGATCTGTATAATACAAATATGCCGTCGCTCACACTCGGCTGCGGCAGCTACGGCGGTAACAGCGTAAGCGGTAACGTATCGACGGTAAATCTTATTAACGAGAAGAGAGTTGCAAAGAGGAGAATTAATATGCAGTGGTTCAAGGTGCCGGATAAGATCTATTTTGAGTATGATGCTATACAGTATCTCGAAAAGATGCCTGATATTTCAAGAGCATTTATTGTAACAGATCCCGGCATGGTGACTCTGGGCTATGTAGATAAGATACTTTATTATCTCAGAAAGCGTCCGGATCATGTTCACTGTGAGATATTCTCAGATGTAGAGCCGGATCCGTCATTTGATACAGTAAGAAAAGGCGCGGCTATGATGGAGAAATTCCAGCCGGATGTTATAATAGCTCTCGGCGGCGGCAGCGCAATGGATGCGGCAAAGGGCATGTGGGTATACTATGAGCACCCGGATGCAGATTTTGAGGGACTCCGCTTGCGTTTCCTTGACATCAGAAAGCGTGCGTTCAAGTTCCCGAAGATGGGTCAGAAGGCTAAGATGGTATCTATTCCTACAACCTCAGGAACAGGCTCAGAGGTAACATCATTTGCGGTAATTTCAGACAAGGAAAAGAATATGAAGTACCCGCTCGCAGACTATGAGCTGACACCTGATGTAGCTATCATAGATCCACAGTTCGTTCTCTCGCTGCCAAAGGCTCCGACAGCAGACACAGGTCTTGACGTGCTCACACACGCTATTGAGGCGTATGTATCGGTAATGGCATCGGATTACACTGACGCGCTTGCAATAAAGGCATGTCAGCTCGTATTTGAGTATCTGCCAAGAGCATACAAGAACGGCGCTAACGACCGCGAGGCGCGCGAGAAGATGCACAATGCAAGCTGTATTGCAGGTATGGCGTTCACAAACGCATTCCTTGGCGTGAACCACTCGATCGCACACAAGATAGGCGGAGAATATCACGTACCGCACGGTAGAGCAAACGCAGTATTGCTTCCGTATATCGTTAAGTACAACAGCCAGATGCCGAGCAAATTCGTATCATGGCCTAAGTACAAGAGCTTTATCGCTGACAAGAAATATGCTGAGATCGCTCAGGCATGCGGATTCGGCGGAAAGACTGTTGAGGAGAGCGTAAACAACCTTATCAAGGCTATACAGAACCTTATGGCTGAATGTAACATGCCTAAGTCATTTGCAGAGTGCGGCATAGATGAAAGCGAGTATATGACAAAGCTTGCTGACATTGCAAACAAGGCGTTTGAGGATCAGTGTACAACAGCTAATCCGCGTCTGCCGCTCGTTAAGGAAATAGAAGAGATCATGGTAAAGGCATATAAGGGCGCAGAAGTCTGATTATACAAAATTAATATAAAGGCTGTTGCAGCAAAAAGCAGCAGTATCAACGGGGTGTTGTTTAATGCAATACCCCGATTTTTATTGTTCTATTTCTTTGTCCTCCGAATATAAATAGAGTAGACTTTATATACAGGCAATAGTCAAAACCACACTTATGTTCAAGGAGGAAACAGGATGGAAGAGAACAATATCTACAGCGATATAGCCAAACGCAACAACGGCGATGTATATATAGGCGTTGTAGGACCGGTGCGTACCGGAAAATCGACATTTATTAAGAAGTTTATGGATACGCTCGTGATACCTAATATGACGAATGTGTATCAGGCGGAACGCGCGCGGGATGAGCTTCCGCAGTCCGCGGCGGGCAGAACAATAATGACTACCGAGCCAAAATTCATACCGAATGAGGCTGTGGAGATAGCTCCGGGCGATAACGCGAGCATGCGGGTAAGGATGATAGACTGTGTCGGCTACATAGTAGACGAATCCCTTGGCTATGAGGAAAACGGTGAGCCGCGAATGGTAAATACTCCGTGGTTCGATCACCCCATACCGTTCAATGATGCCGCTGAGATAGGCACAAAAAAGGTCATAACAGACCATTCGACTATAGGGCTTGTTGTGACAACTGACGGCTCGTTCAGTGATATACCTCGAGAGAGCTATGTAGATGCAGAATCAAGGGTGATAGCGGAGCTTAAGGCGATAAATAAGCCGTTCATAGTTCTGCTTAATTCTGCCGCGCCCGATTCGGCAGAGGCACGGACATTGGCGCGCAGGCTTGAGTCTGCCTATGATGTAACAGTGATGACCGTCAATTGCGCCGAGCTTGACGGAGAGGACATCAACAGGATAATCAATAAGATACTGCGCGAGTTCCCTCTGAGCGAGATAGAAATAAAGATACCCGGTTGGCTGAGCAGGCTTGGATATGAGCACGAGCTTGTAAGGTCTGTATATGACGCTGTATCGTCCGCGGTGGAAAGCACAAGGAACATACGCGATGTTGACGCGGTGTGTGAAAGGCTGCAGACGCCGGAGTTTGTAAAAAAGGCAGGCATATCAAAAATCGATCTTGGCACAGGTACGGCAGAGATCGAAATGGAGCTTGCGGAGCAGATGTTCTATAAGATACTGAGCGAATGCGCGGGCTTTGAGATAAAGGATGATGAAACGCTGCTTAAGCAGCTTGCGGAGCTGGCAGAGATAAAGCGCAGCTACGAGCGCGTAAAGAACGCGCTTGATTCAGTGCGCGAAACGGGGTATGGTATAGTTTCACCGTCAAGCGAGGAGATGATACTTGAAGAGCCTAAAATAATAAAACAGGGCGGAAGATACGGCATAAAGCTAAAGGCATGCGCCCCGTCCATACATATGATGAGAGCGGATATTGAAACGGAGGTAAGCCCGATAGTAGGCACAGTGCGCCAGTCGGAGGAGCTTATAGAGAATCTGCTCAGCGAATACAAGGACGATCCGCAGCGGCTTTGGCAGTCCAATATATTCGGAAAAACGCTCAATGAGCTTGTCAACGATGGGCTTAAAAACAAGCTTGACCGAATGCCTGAGGAGGCGAGAGGAAAGCTGCGTGAAACGCTTGAAAGGATAATAAACGAGGGCGGCGGCGGTCTGCTATGCCTTATACTGTGAGGGACGCCATGCGCAGGGCTGTGACGGCGCTCGCGTCAGTGCTGCTGCTGTGCTCCTGCAGCGGCGGCGCGTGCCGTGAAACGATAACTACAGATGAATTTGAAACCGATTATTCCACCGTGTATGCTGAGGTCATCTCATTTGAGGGAATGGAGAACAGGGAGTATGAGTCGGAGCTGAATTTAGCGATAGAAAGCGATGTGGCAGCAGCGGTAAATGAATTTGACACACTTGCAGCGGAGGCGTCAGAAAAGCTTCCTGCCGGGATCAAGTCGGCGTTCAAGGTGACGCAGGAGGTGAAGAAGAACAAGGACGGCTTTTTATCTTTTGTAGAATCGCATTATATCTACACAGGCGGAGCGCATGGCAGCACGTCATGGTATCCGCGCAATATAGACCTCTGTTCAGACGAACCGCATCCGCTTGCTCTTAAGGAGCTGTTTGATGATGACGGATACCGCGAAACCATAAACCGGCTTATAGATGAGCTTATCGAAAAGGATCCGCAGAAGTATTCGGGCTTGTGGGAGGAGCCGCACATAAACGCGGAGAACGAAAATAATTATTATATAACGGATGAAGAGCTTGTTATATTCTTTCCTCCGTACACGCTTTCATATTATGCCAAGGGCTTTGTGGAATTTCCGATACGGCTCGGCGAGGTGGAGGGAATGCTAAAGGAAGAATACAGGCGGCTTGTGCCGCAC
>CALXSS010000016.1 GCA_944391225.1 uncultured Clostridia bacterium | reverse complement strand
CCTGTATAATAGTCTATGCTCTGGAGCATTCCAAGATCAAGCGATATGTATTTTTCAAAGCCGTAAAGGCAGAGCAGATCATATATCCTCTTAAGATTCTCGAGCGCTTTTTTTGAGGTTTCATTCAGCCCGTCTACCGCCGCCCTCTCGATTATGGACGCATCTCCAAACAGATACGGCAGCTCTGTCATAACGCTCTTTATATTATCATCTATATCAAGATCCTTTATTATATTCTTTATTCCCTGCGAATCCTTTGAGTCTATTCTCGCGCGCAGCTTTTCCGTCGTTTCGGTGTCAAGCCCGAGCTGTTCAACAAGTCCGTTGAAAAACGCCACCTGACCTATCTCCATTGAAAATTCCTCTATGCCCAGAGCTGTTACAGCCTCCATCGCCGCCGCTATGACCTCCGCGTCAGCCTCCGCCGAATATGAGCCGATCAGCTCTATTCCGCTCTGTGTTATCTCACGGTTGCGCACTCCCTCTGTATGCTCCGCTCTGAACACACTGCCCGTATACATATATCTTATAGGCTTCACCTCGCCTACAGTCTTTGTAGCTGTCATGCGGGCTATTGACGTTGTGAAATCAGGTCTTAACGCCAATATCCTGCCCTGCTCGTCAAAAAATTTATACAGCTTCTCCTGTGTTATCTGTCCGCTTTCTCCGCTGTAGCAATCATAATACTCAAATGCCGGAGTTTCTACCTCCTTGTATCCAAACGATGCGAACACCGTCCACAGCGTGCTTTCTATATCCTTTTTTACTGCGCATTCCTCCGGCAGTACGTCATTTACACCGTTAGGCGTGTGTAATTTCCAATCAGGCATTTTATCCCCTTTTCTCCTTTCAGGTCATCTTTTATTATAGTTTGACTGCCGCAAAGCCCTCTGAGCTCTGCTGCCTCCTCTTTTTATCATATCTCAAACGGCAGACAAAGCCCCAGCTCCTCTGCCAGCACATTAGCTCTCTTGATCTGACGCGGTCTGTATTCAGCTATACTGTGCGTATCTGAGCCTATACTAACGCCTATTCCCGACCGCTTTACCAGTTCCCGCTTTGCCGCGTTTGTCAGAAAATCATAATAGTAATCATAATTCCCGGACGTGTTCAGCTCCCAGAACATATTCTCGCTTTTGAGCACCTCTGTCATATCCAGACCATACCGCTCGCCCATTGCAAAAATATCACAATGTGCAAGCCCTACCGGACATCTGAACCTGTGCCGCCACGAAACAAATTCAAAAAAGTCCATCGCGCGGTAATCATCAAGACTTTCAAACAGCACATAATCTATCCCGCGTATATCGTATGTGAGCAGATCGTCAGGTCTTGGTCTTGTTCCTATCTCCAAACCGGCAAGCACCTTTATCCGCTCGCTGTAACGGCTTTTGCATTCAGCAAGCCTTTTAAGATATTCGTCCATTCTTCCGCCTATGGAAAACTGATGATCTGTGATCCCTATCACATCTACACCATTGGCAATGGCGTTTTCTATTATTTCCTCCGGCGTATTTTTACCGTCATAGCTGAAATTTGTATGATTGTGCAGGTCCATTATCATTCGTTTTTCCTCCTCCCGGCATCAGATATATAATGAATATTTATGCAATCTTTTTATATTTTGCCGTTACCGCAAAATAATTCAATTATATTATACCATGCCCAACTGTTTTTTTCAAGTGCCGCCGCGTACTTTTAGTATGTTTTTCGTATAAAATGAATATTTTTGATAATTATCTATATAAAAAAGCAGCGCCGCAAAGACGCTGCATGACCTTTTTTTCATATGCCTATAACATATTTATGTTATATATTATAACATATACTTTGTTATAATGTCAAGATATAATTTAGGTGAGGTGAAATATATGCCGTGCGATAAATTAAGGATCACAAAGAAAAAACTCAGGGGTGATGACGGGTACAAGACCTTTTCTGTGCGTATAAAAAACGATACGGTAAAACGCATTGATGACTTATCAGCGCAGACAAACCGTTCCCGAAATGAGCTTATTGGAATTTTGCTCGATTTTGCAATTGAAAACTGTGAAATCGAGTAAAAGCAAAAGACTGCCGAACAAAGCGTCTGGCAGTCTTTTGTTTTTACGGTTCATATTAAAATGTTGGGGGTGTAGGGGCGGATAGTATCCGCCGGTCATTAGCTCGGCGGGGATGCGGGCAGATGATATCTGCCCCTACAAGAAATCGGAAAGCTATCAATTGCCTGTATAACAGATATGCAAACCCCAATATTTATTAATGAACCGTTTTTACATGCTCTCTACTACCTCTATACCTAAAAGCGAAAGAGCCGATTTTATTATTCCGCAAACCGCGTCCACTATTGCCAGACGCGCCTTTTTTGTATCCTCGTCAACATCATCCTTCATTATTGGATTGGTGTTATAGAATTTATTGAACGCCTTTACAAGATTTGTTACATATCTGTTGACATAGAAAGGCTCGTTCTTATCTGCCGCATCCTTTACGGCGTCGCCGTAGCCGTTCATGAGCTTTACAAGTGTATACGCATCATCTGAAACAGCCTTCGACATATCCGCATCACTGTAATCAATGCCCTCCGCGCGGCGCAGTATGCTTCTGCCGCGGGCATATCCGTACATACAGTACGGAGCCGATTCGCCGTCAAAATCAAGCATAGTATCCCATGAGAATACTATATCCTTTTCCCTCGAGTTCTTTAGGAATGTGTAAAGAACAGCTCCTATGCCTATCTTCTTAGCAACATCGTCAACATCGCCTACATCTGAATTGTTTTTCTCGATAATAGCCCTTGTCTTTTCGATAGACTCGTTGAGCACCTCCTCAAGGAATACCACATCGCCGTGACGCGTTGACATATTCTTTCCGGGCAGCTTTACAAGACCAAAGCCCACATGAACGCAGTCCTTGCTCCATTCCCAGCCGGCACGCTTCATAGTCTCAAATATCTGTCTGAAATGCAGCGACTGTGGAAGTCCCACAACATATATGTTCTTATAAAAATTATACGTCCTGTGACGGTAGAGCGCGGCAGCTATATCCCTTGTAGCGTATATTGTCGCTCCGTCAGACTTGAGAATTATGCACGGCGGCATATTCATATCCGAAAGATCAACAACTCTTGCGCCCTCGCTTTCCACAAGCAGACCCTTTTCATTGAGTATCTCAACTACCTCGTCCATCTTATCAGAATAGAACGCCTCACCGTTATATGAGTCAAACTCAACTCCAAGCATGTCGTAGACCCGCTTGAATTCCACAAGGCTCTGATCTCTGAAATATTTCCAAAGCGCGGTGGTCTCCTCGTCGCCCTCCTCAAGCTTTTTGAAATACTCCCTTGCCTCGTCCTCCAGTTCAGGATGCTTTTCAGCCTCCTCATGGAATTTTACATATATCTTGAGCAGCTCCTTTATAGGATCCTTTTCGATAACAGCCGGATCTCCCCAGCGCTTATACGCGCTTATAAGCTTTCCAAACTGTGTGCCCCAGTCGCCAAGATGATTGAGCGACTGAACATCATAGCCCAAAAACTTATATATCTTTGCAAGTGAGTTTCCTACAGCTGTTGAGAACAGATGTCCTATATGGAACGGCTTTGCTATATTCGGAGATGAATATTCCACGAGCACCGTTTTACCGCTGCCCATATCTGATCTGCCCCAGCCATCACCTGCCGCTCTAACCGCACTGACAGTGTCGGATATGAACGCGGCACGGTTATAAAAGAAATTCAGGTATCCGCCTACCGCGTCCACCCTGTCGATAAGCTCGTCAGATGAAAGCTTTGACGCAAGCTCCTGCGCTATAAGCGGCGGAGCCTTTCTGAGCACCTTTGCAAGCGGGAAGCACGGGAACGCCAGATCACCCAGCTTCTCATCAGGCGGTGTTTCCACCGCCTTTGATACCGCCTCCCGCTCCAATCCAGTAAGCTCGGTTATTTTATCTATAATATGTTCCTTGAAATTCATTGTATTTAACCTTCTGTCAATATTTTTAAGCTATCAATACAGTGGGTGTTTTGCGCAAAGCGCTGCGACCCTTGCTTTTATTTCGTCCTTGCTGCCCTCGAAATCCTTTATTGTAAGTCCGATAAGCTTTCCTACCTCTTCCATATCCTCCTCAACAAAGCCTCTTGAAGTAGAAGCAGGTGTGCCTATTCTTATACCGCTTGTTATGAACGGACTTCTTGTGTCGAATGGGATAGCATTCTTGTTAACTGTTATGCCAACTTCGTCAAGCATCTTTTCGGCTTCTTTTCCAGTTACGCCCATATCGGTGAGATCCACAAGCATGAGATGATTGTCTGTTCCGCCCGATACAAGCCTGAATCCCTCATTGATAAGCTGCGCAGCAAGCGCCTGAGCATTCTTTGCCACCTGCTCCTGATATGTTTTGAACTCCGGCTTCAAAGCCTCGCCAAAGCATACAGCCTTTGCCGCTATTGTGTGCATAAGCGGACCGCCCTGTATTCCAGGGAATATAGCCTTGTTGAACTTCTTTGCAAGCTCCTCATCATTTGTGAGTATAAGTCCGCCTCTCGGTCCTCTGAGCGTTTTATGAGTTGTTGTTGTTACAACGTCTGCATACGGCATCGGTGACGGATGGACCCCTGCTGCTACAAGTCCGGCAATATGAGCCATATCCACCATCAGATACGCTCCGACTTCCTTCGCTATTTCCGCAAACTTTTCAAAATCTATAACTCTCGGATATGCCGATGCCCCAGCAAGGATAAGCTTTGGCTTTGATTCAAGAGCCAGTCTTCTTACTTCTTCATAATCTATTGTATTAGTGTCCTTTGTTACACCGTAAGGCACGATATTGAAATACTTTCCTGACATATTTACAGGCGAGCCGTGGCTAAGGTGACCGCCGTGGTCAAGACTCATCGAAAGAACAGTGTCGCCCGGTGTTAGCAGCGCGAAAAATACAGCCATGTTTGCCTGAGCGCCCGAATGTGGCTGCACATTTGCATAGCCTGCGCCAAACAGCTTTTTAGCTCTCTCTATAGCAAGATTTTCAGCTACATCCACATACTCGCAGCCGCCGTAATAGCGCTTACCGGGATAACCCTCAGCGTACTTGTTTGTGAGCGGTGTGCTGTTTGTTTCCATAACCGTTTCAGATACAAAATTTTCAGATGCAATAAGCTCTATTTTATTTCTCTGACGGTTTATTTCGCTCATGACCGCCGCATATACTTCCGGATCGTTCTGCTTCAGCAAGTTAAACTCTTTCATAATTCTTCGTTCCTTTCTGTATTGACGAAATAATATAAATTTCTCTATATTATTATACATGGAAATACCCGATATTTCAAGAGCAAATACGAAATTAATTTATATTTCTGTCTATATTTTCAGGTTTTGATCAACACCCACACTAAGCTCTCAAAGCTTTTTACATTCTGTTTATATATAAAATCATTGACAACTAACGCAAATTATGATAAAATCAATACAGATTATTGATTTAGGGTGATATTATGACAAAAAAACAACGCGCACTTATTATTACTGAAAAACTTGAGGAGCTGTATCCCGATGCGGAATGCTCTTTGAATTATTCCACTCCGGCAGAGCTTCTCATTGCCACGCAGCTCTCAGCCCAGTGCACAGACGCAAGGGTAAATATAGTTACGGATAAGCTGTTCAAAAAATACAAAAGCGTACAGGACTTCGCCGATGCCGATTACGACGAGCTTTGCGAGGACATACGCTCCACAGGCTTTTACAGAAACAAGGCCAAAAACCTCATAGCCTGCTGCCGGCGTCTGCTTGAGGTATATAATGGAGAGGTACCCGACACCATGGAGGATCTGCTGACTCTGCCTGGGACCGGCAGGAAAACGGCTAACCTGATACTCGGCGATGTATTCGGAAAGCCCGCCATTGTTGTTGACACACACTGTATTCGCCTTTCAAACAGGATGGGACTTACAACCAATTCAGAGCCGGCAAAAATAGAATCTGATCTTAAAAAGCTTATACCGCCGGAAAAAAGCTCCGCATTCTGCCACAGACTCGTTCTTCACGGCAGAGCCGTATGCCCGGCGCGCAAGCCGAACTGCGAGGGCTGCACGCTCAACGATGTCTGCAAAAAGGTAGGCGTAAACAAACAGGCTCCGTAATAAACAGTGGATAATATCCGCCCGCATCAGAGCGCTTTCAAAACTTTTCGGAACAATAAAACGGGCAGCCTGCGCTGCCCGTTATTATGATTCTGTTAAAAATTAACCAAGCTCTGAGAAGTACTTGATCGTTCTAACCATCTGTGATGTGTATGAATTCTCGTTATCATACCATGATACAACCTGAACCTCATACAGATCGTCAGCGATAGGAAGAACCATTGTCTGTGTAGCATCAAACAATGAACCGTATCTCATTCCAACGATATCTGATGAAACGATCTCATCCTCGTTATAACCGAATGACTCATTTGCTGCTGCCTTCATAGCTGCGTTAACGCCTTCAACTGTAACGTCCTTACCCTTTACAACAGCTGTAAGAATTGTTGTTGAACCTGTCGGAACCGGTACACGCTGAGCTGAACCGATAAGCTTTCCTGAAAGCTCAGGAATAACAAGACCGATAGCCTTTGCTGCGCCTGTTGAGTTAGGAACGATGTTTACAGCTGCAGCTCTTGAACGACGAAGGTCACCCTTTCTCTGCGGGCCGTCAAGTGTCATCTGGTCACCTGTGTAAGCATGAATTGTGCACATGATACCTGACTGGATCGGTGCGAACTTATTCAATGCGTCTGTCATAGGAGCCAGACAGTTTGTTGTACATGAAGCCGCTGAAATGATCGTATCCTCCGGCTTTAATGTGTCATGGTTTGTGTTGAACACGATTGTAGGAAGATCGTTTCCAGCAGGAGCTGAAATAACAACCTTTCTTGCGCCAGCCTTGATGTGAGCCTCTGACTTAGCCTTTGATGTATAGAATCCTGTACACTCAAGAACAACGTCAACACTGAGTTCACCCCATGGGCAGTTTGAAGCGTCAGCTTCTTTGTAGATCTTTATTTCCTTACCGCAAACGATGATTGAATCGTCTGTAGCTGAAACCTGATCAGCATACTCATACTTACCCTGTGATGAATCATACTTCAAAAGGTGTGCAAGCATTTTCGGGCTTGTGAGGTCGTTTATAGCAACAACTTCGTAACCTTCTGCGCCAAACATCTGTCTGAAAGCAAGACGTCCGATACGTCCAAAACCGTTGATAGCAACTTTTACTGCCATTATGTTTTTCCTCCTAAAAATATATATATTTTTACAGAACCCCGCGCCGGAAATGCCCGGCGCGTGTGGGATGTCCTGCCTTTTGCGCAGACATCTCCATCTGATTCTATTTTACCTCAAATTCACTAAAGTTACAAGCCTTTTTGTTAAAATTCTAATTATTGCACAAAAAGAATCGTTTATTTTTTAGCAATATTGAGAATTTATACTTTCTCCACTCCCAGATTTACCATTTCGCCGTTAATGTTCCACTCTTTTGAAGTTTCACAGTCCGCGTCATACATGATATCGTCTGCAAGCACCTGTGTTTTTATATACTCGCTGTTCCTGCTGAGTATAGCCTTTATACGCTCGTTGCCTGATTCATAGACCTTGATATGATCCATTACCTCAAAGCCCGAATCCTTTCTCATATTCTGAAGCTTTGAAACTATCTCTCTTACAAAGCCTTCCTCTATAAGCTCATCATTGAGCTTGATCTCAAGTACTACTGTTATATCGCCGTCCTGATCCGTGACATAATCGTCTGATTTTACTGTTTCTATCAGAAGATCGTCCTTTTCAAGCTTTTCATTTACTCCGGCTATCTCAAGCTCTATATAGCCCTGTCTGTTTATATCTGCCATCGCGGCTGAGCCGTCTATATTAGCCAGCTTTTCGCGCACTTCGTTTATATTCTTTCCAAAGCGTCTGCCCAATGTCTTGAGCTGCGGCTTGAAGCTGTATGAAGCGAAGCCAGACACATCATCAACAAACTCAACGTTCTTTATATTTAGCTCTGTCTTGATTATATCCTTATAAAATTCCTTAAGCTCGTTTCCAGCCTTTACATATATTGATGAAAGCGGCTGACGGCTCTTCATTCCCGATGCGTTTCTGCACGCTCTGCCAAGAACAACTATATCGAGGACCTCTGCCATATTCTCCTCAAGCTCCTTGTCGATATACTCCTCGTTCACTGTCGGGAAATCACACAGATGTATGCTTTCCGGCGCGTCCTTATCTATGGAGCGGACAAGGTTCTGATATATATCCTCTGTCATAAACGGTATCATAGGCGCAGCAGCCTTGCAAAGTGTTACAAGAGCGGTATAAAGAGTCATATATGCGTTTATCTTGTCCTGAGTCATATCCTTTACCCAGAAACGCTGACGTGAAAGACGAACATACCAGTTGGACATATCGTCCACAAATTTATCAAGCACCTTTGTTGTTTCTGTTATCTTGTAGTTTGAAAGGTTCTCGTCCACAGTCTTGACAACCGAATTGACCCTTGAGAGCAGCCACTTATCCATAACTGAGAGCTTGTCGTATTCAAGAGTATATTTTGTAGCGTCAAAGCTGTCTATGTTTGCATAGAGCACAAAGAACGCGTATGTGTTCCACAGTGTTCCCATGAACTTTCTCTGTCCCTCTGTTACCGCCTTATCATAGAAACGGTTCGGCAGCCACGGCGCTGAATTAGAATAGAAATACCATCTTATAGCATCTGCTCCGTGCTTTTCGAGAGCCTCGAACGGATCCACTGCATTACCCTTCGACTTTGACATCTTCTGTCCGTTTTCGTCCTGTACAAGACCAAGAACAATTACGTTCTTATACGGCGCCTTGTTGAACAATATCGTTGATTCAGCAAGCAATGAATAGAACCAGCCTCTTGTCTGATCCACAGCCTCGCTGATAAAGTCAGCCGGGAAGTTTTCCTCGAATATCTCTTTATTCTCAAACGGATAATGCCACTGTGCAAAAGGCATCGCTCCCGAATCGAACCAGCAGTCTATTACCTCCGGAACTCTGTGCATCTCGCCGCCGCAGTCAGGACATTTTATTGTCACCGCGTCCACAAACGGTCTGTGCAGCTCTATATCGTCCGGACAGTTGTCTGACATTTCCTTAAGCTCAGCTATCGAGCCCACAACATGACGCTTTCCGCATGAGCACTCCCACACGTTGAGCGGAGTTCCCCAGTATCTATTACGGCTTATGCCCCAATCCTGCACGTTTTCAAGCCATGAGCCAAAACGTCCTTCACCGATAGTTTTCGGGATCCAGTTTATTGTCTTATTATTTCTTATAAGGTCGTCCTTTACCGCCGTCATCTTTATGAACCATGTGTCGCGCGCATAATAGATAAGCGGCGTGTCACATCTCCAGCAGAACGGATAGCTGTGTTCAAACTTAGGCGCGCTGAACAAAAGTCCTCTTTCGTCCAGATCCTGAAGTATATACTTATCCGCATCCTTGCAGAATACTCCCTCCCATTTCGTTCCGCTTGTGAGACAGCCCTTGCCGTCAACAAGCTGCAGGAACGGAAGATCATAATTTCTGCCGACCTTTGAGTCGTCCTCACCGAACGCGGGAGCTATATGAACTATACCTGTACCGTCTGTGAGCGTTACATAATAGTCGCATGTTATATAATATGCTTTCTTATCAAGGTTATCCTGCGGGAACAATCCGATATATTCCTTGTATTCAAGGTCTTTACCTGTATACTCCTCTATATACTCAACCTCTGCATCCTCGCCGAAGTTTGCCTTTACAAGCTCCTTTGCAAGGATGAAATATTCATCTCCCGACTTTATCTTAACATATGTCTCATCAGGATTTACACAGAGCGCAACGTTTGACGGAAGAGTCCACGGAGTTGTTGTCCATGCGAGGAAATATGTGTTCTCCTCGCCCTTTACCGCAAACTTGGCAGTTGCTGAACGCTCCTTTACATCCTTATAGCCCTGAGCCACCTCGTGTGATGAAAGAGGTGTTCCGCAGCGAGGGCAGTACGGAACTATTTTGTGTCCCTTATACAGCAGTCCTTTTTCCCAGATCTGCTTGAGCGCCCACCACTCTGACTCGATAAAATTATTGTCATATGTTACATAAGGATCATCCATATCAGCCCAGAATCCGACTGTTGATGAGAAATCCTCCCACATACCCTTATACTTCCAGACGCTTTCCTTACATTCCTTTATAAACGGCTCAAGTCCGTAGCTCTCGATCTGCTCCTTGCCGTTTATACCGAGCTTTTTCTCTACCTCAAGCTCAACCGGTAATCCGTGAGTATCCCAGCCGGCTTTTCTTATTATCTTGCAGCCCTTCATCGTGCGGTAACGCGGGATCATATCCTTTATAACTCGCGTAAGAACATGACCTATGTGCGGCTTGCCGTTCGCTGTAGGAGGTCCGTCATAAAAAGTATAGACCTCTCCGTCAGCTCTTGTATCGATACTCTTTTTGAAAATGCTGTGATCTTTCCAAAACTGTTCGATTCTCTTTTCACGATCCACAAAATTCAGGTTGGTATCCACCTTCTGATATGTGCTCATTTTATCCTCGCCTCCATTAAAAAAGCCTTTGTCCTGAATTAACAAGACAAAGGCATATTTCCTCTGTTTAACCACTCGTTAAATCAACATACCATCATATGCGCTCCGGTAACGGCGGAATCCCCGGCTCGGCTTATTTGCTTACGCTTTCAGCCTTGCAGCTCAGAAGTGATATTCATTCCGCCTTACTCACGTCCGGTCTTTCACCATCACCGGCTCGCTATACGCTTTTATGCGGAACTACTGTCTTCGTCAATGCCTTTGATCTTCATTCCAAATTATTATATTACAATAAATATCAAATGTCAATAGTTTTTGAAAAAAGATAAAAAATATTTTAAATTACAACCTTTTCACGTGAAATACGCCGCATATGCCTTAATTCAGCTTATGCGGCGTCAGCTTTTATTCCCTCGGTGATTCAAGATCGCTTTCCGGTATTTCCGTAGGCATCTCGCTTTCGTTCGGCTCGTACGGAGTTGGAGCTATAGTGGGTATTGAGGCGATATACTCATCTTTTTCCGCTACAGTGCCCTGCAGCTCCACTACCTGAGCCTCAAGCTCTGCCACCTGCTCCTTAAGAGCGTGATTTTCCTCTATGACCGACACATACTGCTGATACCCTTCGCCGTCGCTTACAAGCACTCCTATGACTCCGGCTGCCACAACTATTACCGCAGCTATTATCACAAGACCTATTATACGCTTTTTCAGCTTTTTATATTTTCCCGTTCCTACCTTACCGTAATTCTGTATTCCCATTCGCTCAAGACCTTTCTTTTCTGTTTTTCAGCTTAATTGTACCACAAACGAGCCGCATTGGCAAGCTGAAACGAGAATTTTTTATGCTGTTTCGCCTGTGTCAAAAAGATAGAGCATAGCCTCGCCGACTCTCCTGCCTGAGAGCTGCTCTATTGCCTGCCGGTACAACTCAAGCTGCTTGCCATACTTTGACCTGATACCAGCCGCGCCGTCTTTTCCTACTTTGTCTGTTTTATAATCAACAAGCACATACTCGCCGTCCTCCTCAAAATAACAGTCGATTATGCCCTGCAATATTATACTCTCGTCCTCGTATTCCGCCCCAAGAGACGGATCATACTCCCTCGCCGATATGAATATCTGAAACGGCGCTTCACGGTGCACCTCACTCGACCGCAGCAGCCGCTCTCCCAAAGAGCTTGTGAAAAATCCCGATATTTTATCTGTATCTATATATCTTCTGTCATCCGCAGATATTATATCCTCATTTTCCATTCTATCAAGCTCAGCATCTATACATTCAGCGCCGCTTCGGCGCAAAGCGTCGAGATCTATCTCCGACATGACAGTATGATACAGAGTTCCTATCTCGTTCGCCGGCTTTTCGCCCTTTTCCCTCATGAATGCCGGCTTTGCATGCAGAGGCGAGAACATCAGCTCGGCAATATCGTCAGCTCCCGATGAACGGCGACTGTCAGGCTCATATACCGGAGCCTCGTATATATCTCCTCGCTCTATGGCAAGCTCCTTAAGCTGAGTAACCGATGTCCTCGACGGGATCAGATAGCTGTCGGGATATTCATATCTATAATTGAGTATTGCATATACAGACTTTTTAAGCTCCTCGTCGGCTTTTATTTCATATTCGTTTTCCTGCTCATCTGCCTGCTGTTCAGCTTCAAAATCTGTATAGAGCTGGAATGTCCATGTATTTGCGCTGGCTAAAGCCGCCGGGCACATCCAGTCGGCAAAGCATGAGGCTGACGCAGCCTCGCTCAGCTTCATTTTTCCGCATACAATCTTAGCTTTCCAATCGCTTATAAGCCCCTCCGCCTCCTGATTATCCTTCAAATTCTTGCTTGCGACCACGATCAGCTTTTCACGCGCTCTTGTAAGAGCCACATATAAAAGACGCATCCTCTCTGCCAGATTTTCACGCTTATTCTGAGCCTCTATATAATCCTCTATCTTCGTTTCGCGCATATAATGACCGCTGTAATCCATTTCGGGTAGACCAAATTTCAGCTCCTTATGGTAAACAATTTTTTTCTTTTTCCTGTTTTTGGGGAACTCCCTGCCCGCTCCAATCAGGAACACATACGGAAATTCCAAACCCTTGCTTTTATGGATAGTCATGATACGCACAACATCATGATTTTCGCCGATCAGCTTAGCGCCGCCCAGATCCTCGTCGCGCCCCTCGATCCTGTCTATATATCTGATAAAATTGAACAGACCTTTGAATCCCGCGCTTTCATAGCTCTTTGCGCGCTCGTAAAGCAGCCTTAAATTGAACTGAGCCTCCTCGCCCTGCTCGATCGCGCCCATCAGATCATAGAAATACGTTTCCTCGTATATCGTCCATATGAGCTGAGCTACCGATTTGCTGCGCACATATCCGCGCCATTTATCAAGGCTCGCAAGAAACCTTGAGCATTTTATTCTGAGCCGTCTTTTTGCAGCAGATGATTTTTTAGGCATGCCCTTACCTGCCTTGAATTTTCCTCTCTTTAAAATATATACTCCGCCCGCAAACAGTCTTACAGCGCTTATGAGATCGCGGCAGCCCGCCCCGGCAAGTCTTATCCTTGCAAGCTCGTTATCAGAAAATCCGCCTATAGGAGAGCGCATGACGCTTAACAGCGGTATATCCTGACGCGCGTTGTTTATGACTGATATGAGCGACAGCATAACGCGTATCTCGCGCCTGCTGAAAAATGATTCTGTTTCAGTGAATGCGTCTATGCCGTACTTTTCAAGCTCCTTTACTATCGCGTCGCCATTGGCTTTTACTGAGCTTTCAAGCACTACTATATCCCTCTGCCGCACCGGACGATACTCATCGCTGTCCTTATCATACACAAGCGCTCCTGACCTGAGCACCTCGCTGATCTTTTTTGCGACAAACTTTATTTCCTCCTCATCCTTATCAGCAGCTTTCTTGTCTACTGCAAGATAGTGCATCTCGGCGCGGCTGCCGGATACGCCCTCTGGATAGCATTCGCGTGAGTTTTCCCTAACAATAAGCTCGCTGCCAGTATAGTCCACATCACCCGTATTCTCCGACATGATACAGGCAAAAATATCGTTCACGCTTTTTAGTATCTCCTGGCGGCTTCTGAAATTCTGCGACAAAATTATCCTCGCATCCTCAGTTTCCTCTCCGCTGTATATCTCGCTCTTTCCCTTGAATATATAAGGGTCTCCTCCGCGGAAACGGTATATACTCTGCTTGAGATCGCCGACCATGAAAATATTATTGTTCGAGATCAGCTCAAATATTGAATCCTGCAGCCCGTTTGTATCCTGGTACTCATCTATTAGTATCTCATCATATTTGTCCCTGTAGGAATTTCTTATTTCCTCATTATCGCGGAACAGCTCATATGTAAGATGCTCTATATCAGAGAACTCCTTTACCGCGCGCAGCTCCTTCAAACGTTTGTACTCTTTCATAAACTGCTTTTCTATCCATACTATATCCTCCGTCTCCTCAAGCAGCCTTTTGCTCGGGCACTGACCCTCAAGCGTTGACCTGCTTATGTTAACGCCGTTACCAAAACCTGAAAGAAATATATCTCGGATATACATAAGCTCCTGTACCGCTTCTCTTTCCGCTTCATTCTCAGCATCTATAGGATCTAATATAACACTCGCATTTTTCTTTTTTCTTTTATTGGTGCATCTGTCGCATACCGCATATATCTCATCCCACTCCTCAGCTGCCGCTACAAGCTCCGCGTTCCTTTTTAATTCATCGGCATATTCTGAGACTTCCCGGGATATATCGTTCCGCTCAAAAAGCCGCTCTAATTCAATCAGGCATTTTTTTGCGGCGGTTTTTGACGCTTTTACCATATACCTTGCATGAGGCATTTCAATGACCGGTTTTCTGTACACCTCGACAGCTTCATCAAGCCATTTTTCCGGATCGGCAAATGATGTGATAAACTTATATATATCTATTATCAATTCTTCAAGCCCGGTATCGTTCCTGTTTGAGGCATATACTTCTATAAGCCTTGAAAAACGCTCCGCATCCTCAATATTGTCAGTTTTATACAGAGAATCAAACAGCCGTTCAACAGCCTCCGACCGCAAAAGCTCACACATAGCCTGATCTGCTATGCCTACATCAGGATCTATTCCCAACACATGAAAATTATTTTTCACCACGCGGTTGCAGAATGCGTCTATTGTCATTATATCAGCAGTATCAGCCAGGCGCAGCTGCTCCTTGAGCATGCGCTTTTCCTCCCTGCTTTTGCCGGGGCTGTCCACCTCTTTTGCGAGTCTTTTTATTATCTTTTCGCGCATCTCTGATGCCGCTGCCTCAGTAAACGTCACAACAAGCAGACGATCGACCGATGTTTCACCGCTCATTATACTGACAAGCACACGCTCTACAAGCACTGCTGTTTTACCCGAACCCGCAGCAGCGGATACAAGAATATTGCCGTTACCCGTTTTTGTGTCTATTGCCGACTGCTGTTCAGCTGTCCATTTCATCAGTCTCGCCTCCCTCTATCCTCTGCCATATCTCATCTGCCTTACCGCTGACCTCGCGCTGCTCGCACAGCAGCTCGTCAAATTTGCAGACGGCGCTGTAATCACAGTAATCGCACGCGTTTTTTTTGCTTGTTTTGACAGGCGCTATATCTATTTTTCCGCCGCGTATCTCCTCGTCGGTCTCGATTATTTTTCCGGTCACATGGTCTATAAGCTTCTGACCGGATAAGTGGCTTCGGATATTTCCGCCTATCTTTATTTCCTCACCCTTTTTAGGCTTAAAAAACATGCTTCCGTTTTCCCGCTTTTCAGCGCGTTCTATCCTCTCAAGAGCTTCCGGCAGGATATTTCCCTCACTGTCAGTATCCACAAATGTAGCGCCGCTCAGCTGAGTATTGCTTTTAAGCTGCTTTGTTATCTCCGCGTCACGATTGCTGCTCTTGAGCCGCGCAAAATCACCGCATACCCTGCTGTAATAAGTTCCTGAGATCTCGGCTCTTTCATACAACTGCATTACAGCGGCGGCATATATTATAGGCTGCATATCTATCCCATGATATATATCTGCAACATCAAATTCCTTTTTACCTGTTTTATAGTCAACTATCCTGTATTCGTTGATCCCGTCATGGCTGCACAGATCAAGTCTGTCTATGACTCCCTTTACTCCGACGGCTTTAGTCAGATCAAGCTCGAACGGTTTTTCATACTCGCAAGTTATAAACGATCCGCTTTCTACAATATCCCTGACCGTTTTCACCGCCTCCTTTACCGTTTTTCCCATTCTTCCGAATATATGAGCTGTCTTTTCCTTTTCGTTCACGTCAGCTTCTTTGATATTCTCAACTGTTTTTTCAACAAACGAATCTATAAGCTCCGCGCACTGCTCATCAGTCAGCGTGTCCCAGCTTAGCTTGTCATCGGAATCGACCTTTTCGCAGAATATCCGTATAAGCTCGTGAGCGTATGTTCCGGTATCGGCTGCGTTCAGCTCCCACTCTTCACGCGGAGATGCCTGCAGACCATATTGCAGAAAATACCTGAATGGGCATTCTGCATATGTGTTGAGTCTTGTGGCGCTGTAGATCACCTTATCGCCGTATAGCCCCGAGGCATACCTTTTATCGAGAGATATTACCCTGTTTGAATAATTGTTTTTGAGTCTGCCCACATTTATAAGCCGGCTGTGCCAATCCCCATTTTCCTCGAACCACTCGTTCACATATTTCCACAGCATACTGTTAACAGGGCGTATGAGCATATTGTGCATGGTGGTCTTAGGCGAGGAAACATACATCCTCTTTTCCTCGTCTGGCTTCGGCGCTATATCATTATATATCCTGATACCCTCAAGCTTTGACCTGATGTCTATCACTGTTCTTGACGGACGGCACGCCTTACCGTCCGGCGTCTGGACCGGATAGCTTATGCAGAGCTTTTCCGTTACGGCGCTCAGAGTCTTATAAACCGAATTGCGCTGATTTGCTGATTTTTTAGAGGTTGGCGGAGCAAGATGAATATCCCTGCTTTCAAGATATTCTCTTTCAGAATTGGATATAAAGCCCTCAAAGGTGTTCTCGGACGGGAATGTGCCAGATACCGCTCCTGTCATAAACAGTATCCTCGCATTCGCCGGTCCGCTCTTGTCGGGAGAACCTATGAACACTCTATCAACTCCTGACGGTATAGTGCGTATTTCACATTTCGTCATTGCGGCGCGCAGATAATTGCCAAATTCCTTCGCGCCCGTCACAGTATTTCCAAGAGCTGTATCCAGCTGATCGAGCACATCAAGGATCAGGTTCCATATCTGCCCAAACCTCTGCGCATCAGCTGTAGCGCGGTTTACTGCCATGCTTAGAAGCTCCGCTTTCAAACCCGGATACAAGCCTATATTATCTATAAAATTATACACCGCGCAGCAGTAATCATGTACATTCTCAGCGCTGCTCATTTCATTGCTGAATCCAAGCACAGGAGCAGAGACAAATTCCCGCAGACTGTCTATTTTCCCGGCGGAACGCTCCTCTCTTTCCCTTCCGAAAGCTTCATCGATCAGCTTTCTGCCGCTGTTCCACGACCGGCTCCACGCGCTTTTTCCTCTTATACCAAATTTCAGCACATAGTTTTCAAGTATATCTATATCATCATCAGAAACGCGCCTATATCTGCCTCTTTCATCACGGCAATATATGAATCCGGAGCGCAGATATTCAAATACCGACGAATAATCCCAGTTGTTTTCTATAATATCAAACAGGGACAATATCTGCATAGCGATAGGATGATCGGCAAGCGATATTTTTTCATCTGAATAATACGGTATATCATATTCATCAAATACCGCCTTGATTATATGTGCGCTGCTCTGCGTATCTCCACAGATGACCGCTATATCTCTGAACCTGCACTTATCCTCGCGTACAAACTCAAGTATACGACAGGCTGTATGCTCGATCTCCGTATACGGATCGCGCGCTTCAAATATCTCAGCATTTTCCACAGCGCCGCTGTACACCTCACGGTCAAACCATGTACTGAATAGGAATTTAAGATCCGGAGCCTTTTCCAGATGACGCATACCCCCCTCAAGACTTATCAGCTGCGCGCCGCTCATTGAGCATATGCTGTCTATAGACGCTCGCGTACCGTAATATGTATCGTACATATCAGGACACACATTAAATGTAAAGGTCACATCTGCCCCGCTCCGTATTATCGAATCTATTACGGCAAGCTGCTGCGGAAGGAACTCATCAAAACGGTCTATCCATATACCTGTACCGCTTCCAAACGCCTCGCCTACCACTTCTGCAAGCCTTAAAAGATCCTCATCACTGTCACAGTATTCCGTTTCGCTCAGCAGTCTATCATAATTTTCACACAGCATTGACGATATCTCAAGCTTCTGCTTCAGCACAGCGTTATCCTCTGTCTCCGCCCTTTCCCTGAGAGCCTCGGCGGTTACCATATATCTTTTCATCTCGCTTATAAGAGATGCGGCTATATCCAGAAAGCCCGTCCGGCTCACCGCGCTTATCAGCTTTGCGTCAAACTCCTTATGCCGCCTTTTCAGCTCGGCTGAGCAAAGCTCGACCGCTCTGCATACGAGCGCCTGCTTTCCGGGAGCCGATAAACGCTTTTCAGCTCCCCTTGCAAGCTCGCGCGAAAGCTTTTCAAACGAGGTCACCTCTATTCCGTTTATGCCCGTTCCGCCAAACTCCCTTACAAGCATTTTCTCCGTTTCATGCGAATAATACGACGGCACAAGCATTATACACCTGTATCCCGCATTCTTTCTCGCCTTACGGATCTCGGCTATACAATACTCTGTCTTTCCTGAGCCTATCTGCCCGGTTATTATTTTCACTGCCATATCTCCGTTTCCTCCGCTCTTTCCTCCAAGAAATCAAAATATGCCTCATTTATCCTGTCTATTGCATAGGTGCTTTTTACAGTTTCAAATGTCTTTTCCGACACCCGCCTATTGGTCAATACCACAGCATAATCTCCGCAGCAGTATCCATCTGCTATCAGCTTTTTCTCATTTACTCTGTACCATATAACATCTCTCAGCACTCTGCCGCACTCCGGACAGCGCGGAGAACCAAATCTGCTTTCTGCCGC
This sequence comes from uncultured Clostridia bacterium, assembly GCA_944391225.1. Classification (GTDB taxonomy): domain Bacteria; phylum Bacillota; class Clostridia; order UBA1381; family UBA1381; genus Ornithomonoglobus. The sequence continues at coordinate 18,533 of CALXSS010000016.1, read as the reverse complement.
CTCCTCTATGCTACTAAAAGCAAAGCTGATCTCCCGCTTTTCATTATTAGGTATCTCTATCCTACCAAACTCCGTGCCCTCATACTCATCACTGCTCACTATCCCATCTTCAATATCAAATCCGGCGCAGACCCTTGCTGTATACACTGCATCGTTAAGAGCGTCATGCAGCCTGCTGTTGTTATCAATATTGCAATGCTCCATAGCATATTCAAGACTGTATGCTCTGCCCTTATTTTCTGTCTGCACATTGAACAGCGCCTGAGCGTTAAAGTAAAATGGTATCCAGTCACAGCTTATACCAAAAAATTCAAGATTATTCTGCAGCACCGGTATATCGTCCGGTCCCCAGGTAAGAAATATAAAATCATCGCCGCACCAGAGCCTGAACGCTTCCATTACTTTTTTTATATCATTCCCGCTGCTGAGCATTTCCTCTGTTATCCCTGTCAGCATTGTCACATCGTCCCTGATGTGCTTATATACGCGGGGCTTGATATATGCGGAAAATGTATCTATTATCCTGTGTTTTTCATCCATTTTTGCCGCTCCGACCTGTATTATCTCATGCACCAGCTTTATTCCGCTATCATTTACTTCCTTTGGCGCTGTGTCGTTCCACTCCATATCAAGAACAACATAATTCATTTTTACCGCCCCATTTCTCATACAATTATAACAAAATATATTTGCCCTGTCAATCACAGCCGCTGCCCATTTTTCCTGCTAATAAAAACAGAAACCGCCACAAGCTCAACGAGCTTGCGGCGGCATCGCACACTTTATGCGGTCTGTGCATTTTAGTACAGTCCCGCTTATTTTTTATCTGCTCAAATCGTGCAGCAGCTCTATTTCCTTTGCATATCCCTCAAGCTCATTCGGCGTTTCAAGATAAAACGGCAGCCTGTTAAGATGTGGCTCGTTTATTATACGCTCGAATGCCTCAATGCCTATATATCCCTCGCCTATCCTTTCGTGCCTGTCCTTATGCGAGCCTATCGGGTTTTTGCTGTCGTTTATATGCACCGCCTTAAGACGGTCTAACCCCACTACCCTGTCGAATTCTTCGAGCACCGACTCAAGGTCGTTTACTATATCATATCCTGCATCATAGACGTGGCATGTATCAAGACATACTCCAAGCTTATCCGAAAGCTCTGTACGGTCTATTATTGCGCGCAGCTCCTCGAACTCAGCTCCCACCTCGCTCCCCTTTCCTGCCATAGTCTCAAGCAGAACAGTTGTCGTCATTTCAGGATACAGAACTCTGTTGAGAAGTTCAGCTATAAGCTCTATTCCCTTTTCCCTACCCTGTCCAACATGGCTGCCGGGATGAAAGTTATACAGCTGACCCGGGATATATTCCATCCTTGCCAGATCCTCCGTCATAGCTGTAAATGCAAACTCCCTCACCCTTTCATCGGGAGAGCAGGCATTCAGTGTATAAGGCGCGTGCGCGAGCACTCTGTCTATCCCATTTTCCGCCGCAAAGCTCTTGAAGCTTTCTATATCCTCCACATCTATAGCCTTTGCCTTTCCGCCGCGCGGATTACGCGTAAAAAATTGAAACGTATCCGCATTGATAGATACTGCTGTTTTTGCCATTGCCAGATATCCTTTTGACACCGATAAATGACATCCTATTTTTATCATATGATCATATTCCTCTCAAATAATTTTTACTTAATGTCTATACAAAACAGCTGGACTCCCATTTTAAGACGGCAACATAATCCATAAAAATCTGCGCTTATTTGATGATACCAATATATACGCCTGCCGCCTTCGGCGAGCTCCCGTCGATCAATATTATATAATTTCAGACTTGTTTTGTCAACATTATTTTTAAGTCTTATCATTTCTCTAATATCCATTCTTTTGCCGCGTACCGCTGTCCTCTCTGCGCATAAATATCAGCGTTCATATCTCCGCCGCTGTTCTATCGTCATTAAATACGAGCAATCACGCCATTTTTTCAAGATATTATTTCATATTATGCGCATAAAAATTCTTTTTTCGTTAATAAAAGTATTGAAATAAAGGAAAGAATGTGGTACAATATCTATTGAAAAATTATTTTGGAGGAATAAATAATGTCAAAAAAGTTTTTAGCAATCGCACTTACAGCTGCGCTCTCATGCACAGCTCTTTTAGCTGGATGCGGCAGCACTACAGACAACAACACCGCAGATTCAACTGATCCAGTATCAGAAAAGGCAACTCTTACAATGGCTACAAACGCTGAGTTCCCGCCGTATGAATATATGGAGAGCAACGAGGTGGTAGGCATAGATGTTGATATAGCTCAGGCTATATGCGATAAGCTCGATATGGAGCTTGTTATCGACAACATCGCGTTTGATTCCATCATTCCGGCTGTTCAGTCAGGCAAGGCTGATGTCGGTGTAGCAGGTATGACTATTACTGAGGACAGACTTCAGAGCATTGACTTTACTGACACATATACAACCGCTACTCAGGTCATCATCGTAAACGCTGAGGGCAGCTCAGTTGCATCAGTTGATGATCTCGCAGGCAAGACTATAGGCGTTCAGCTCGGCACAACAGGCGATATATACGCGTCAGATGTTGAGGGCGCTACAGTTGAGCAGTACCAGAAAGGCGCTGACGCTGTTCAGGCTCTTAAGCAGAACAAAATAGACTGCGTTATCATAGACAGCGAGCCGGCAAAGGCTTTCGTTGCCGCTAACGAGGGTCTCACGATCCTTCCTGATCCGTTTGAGGAGGAAGAATACGCTATCTGTATTTCAAAGGACAACACAGAATTAAAGGATAAGATCAATGCTGCTTTGGCAGAGCTTAAGGCTGACGGCACTATCGATTCTATCGTTGAAAAATATATCGGCTCAGACGCTGAATAATGAGCACGGCTTCAATGCAGAGGCATGATCCAGCCTCTGCATTTTTCATATCTCGGAGCGATCCGCGGTTTTCCGTGATCATAGACCTGCGCATTATACATTGCTGCCGATAACAGACCATTTTTACAAAGGAGTTATCACAATGAAGAAGAAAAAATATATGGTGTATTTTGCCGCAATTGCTGTACTTCTTCTCGTCTTTGGTACGATCGTGTACGCCACAGGCGATGATACCGCAGCAGGCAGCGGTTTTTGGGAAGAATTCAAGGCTAAGCTCGTGCTGAACTTTGTAAAGGAAGACAGATGGAAATATATTACTGACGGTCTTGTAAACACCCTCATAATCAGTTTTTTTGCGCTGATAATAGGACTTTTCCTCGGCTTTATAATCGCTATACTGCGAAGCACATTCGATATGATGCCGAAAAAAAATATATTTTGTAAAGTGATAGACTGGATACTAAAGGCTTACCTTACCGTTATTCGCGGAACGCCGTCACTCATTCAGCTGCTTATCATGTACTATGTAATATTCACTATGCCGAATGCTAATAAGATATTTGTGGCGATACTTTCATTCGGTCTCAACTCATCGGCATATATAGCTGAAATAGTGCGTTCGGGAATAACCTCGGTCGATATAGGTCAGTTTGAGGCAGGCAGAAGCCTCGGCTTTACTCATGCTCAAACCATGATATATTTTATCCTGCCGCAGGCATTCAAAAATATTCTTCCGGCGCTTGGAAATGAATTTATCGTACTTGTAAAGGAAACATCTATAGCCGGATATATAGGCATAAACGAGCTCACACGCGGCGGCGACTTTATAAGAAGCCGTACATATGAGGCTTTTATCCCGCTTATAGCTGTAGCCATAGTTTATCTTATTATAGTAATGATACTCACAAAGCTGGTAGAGATTATGGAAAGGAGACTAAAGACTGATGAACGCAAATGATGCAATGATAAAGGTTGTTGATCTCCATAAGTCATTCGGTGATAATAACGTGCTCAACGGCGTTAATATCGAGATACACAAGGGCGAGGTACTCGTTATAATAGGTCCTTCCGGATGCGGCAAATCTACCTTTTTGAGATGTCTGAACATGCTTGAAACGCCCACGTCGGGCAATATATATCTTGACGGCACAGATGTGACAAAACCTTCAACAAACATCAACCGTCAGCGTCAGAAAATGATGATGGTCTTTCAGCACTTCAACCTGTTCCCGCATATGACCATACTTGACAATCTTACCATAGCTCCGATAAAGCTTAAAAACGTGCCAAAGGTAGAGGCTCAGAAAAAGGCAATGGATATACTTACAAGAGTTGGATTAGGCGACAGAGCATCGTCCTATCCCTCCCAGCTTTCAGGCGGTCAAAAGCAGAGAGTGGCTATAGCAAGAGCGCTTGCTATGGATCCGGAGGTCATATTGTTTGACGAGCCTACCTCGGCGCTCGATCCTGAGATGGTCGGCGAGGTTCTTGAGGTAATGAAAGAGCTTGCAAAAAGCGGCATAACCATGCTGTGTGTTACACATGAGATGGGCTTTGCCAGAGAAGTGGCTTCAAAGGTCATATTCTTTGATAACGGCGTTATCGCCGAAAACGGCACGCCGCAGGAGGTATTCAACAATCCTAAAAACCCAAGATTAAAGGATTTTCTTTCAAAAATACTATAATGTGGCTGCAGCAAAGTACACAGGCTGCATAAACAGAAAAGAACAAAGCTGGTAAGTCATTTTTATGGATTACAGCAGCTATAGTTAAGAGGCTGCTGCAAAGCTCGTTGAGTTTTGCAGCAGCCTCATTATCGTTTATTCGGGCATATTAAAGCTCTTTCTTATCATATCCACATCGTTTGCGTCCATCTTGTTTATCATTTCGGTTATACTGTCGGAATCCTTATCCTTTATCTTCTTTAGACGTGCCGCCTTGAGCTGCTTAAGATCTGCTACCGATCCCGGTCCGGCAATACAACCTCCCTCGCATGCCATACCCTCTATAATATCCTCAGGTAGCTTGTTCACTCTGAGCATCGCCAACGCCACCTTGCATTCCTTTACTCCCGAGCACTGGCGTGCCTTTATGTCCATGCAGCCATTTTCCGCCGCCGCCTTTATTACCGACTGCGCTACACCGCCGCTTGCTGAGAATCTGCGTCCATATGATGTAGCATCGGCTGTCATATCCTCCTCGCACTCAGACGGGTCTATGCGGCGGGCGTCAAACAATCCGTTAAGCTCTTCAAAGGTCATTACCGCATCAGGCGCCTGCATCATCTCAGCCTCAAACTTCTTTGCTATACATGGTCCTATAAACACTATGTACGCTCCCGGGTGCTTTTCAAGAATATATCTTACATTTGCCTGCATTGGCGATACTGTTGTTGACACATATTCCATAAGATTAGGATAATGCTTTCTTATAAGATTTACAAATGCAGGGCAGCAGGAGGTTGTCATTTTTTTGCCCTCCTCCTTGCGCTCAATAAGCTCCTTAGCCTCGTTCATCGAAACCAGATCGCCGCCTAACGCAACCTCATAAACATAATCAAATCCCAGCTTTTTAAGCGCTGTTTTCAGTCTGCCTATGGTGACGTTCGGACCGAACTGTCCCTCCGCCGCCGGAGCGGGTATTGCGACCGTTACGCGGTCAGGATTCTTTATTTCCTTAATTACATGAGTTATGTATGATATATCCGATATAGCTCCAAACGGACACGCCACTGCACAGTGACCACAGGCTATACATTTTTTGTTGTCTATGCGAGCAAGCTTATCACTTCCTATTGAAATAGCGTTCACATCACAGCTGCGCATACATGGGCGCATAAGATCCGCTATAGCGTGGTATGGGCATGACTCAGCACATTTCCCGCATTCATGGCATTTTGACTGATCTATGTACGCTCCGCGTGGTGTAATTGAAATAGCTCCGAATGCGCACGCTTTCTGGCACGCTTTCTGCATACAGTTCTGACAGTTTTCCGTTACCTGGAATCGGTTTATAGGACAACCCTCGCATGCCGCCGGAATGACCTGCACGACATGTCTGTTCATTGTCAGATTTTCAACATTGTTTTCGGGTATAGGCGTCTGTCCCATCGCAAGCCTTACGCGCTGACGAATTATCTCTCTTTCCTTATATACGCAGCAACGGAACTTAGGGGTTATTCCCGGAATAATATTGAACGGTATTGCCTCGGCAGCCTCACTGGTCATTGTTCCGTTGAACTCATTTTCCGCAACCTCTTTAAGCACTTCATGCTTAAGCTCAAATCTTATGTCGTCTCTTTTCATGTACACATTTCCCCTTTATAATTTTTTTACGCGCCGATATGTGCGCTCATCAGCGCATAACTCTGTTCATATGCTTATATAATAATGATACCTTAAAAAGCATTAAATGTCAATATTCATGACTGCTAATAATACAGCCCCGGTTTTGTTGGAATTTTATAATATTGATCTTTATATATGCTGAAATATATCAAATTTATATAAAACTTATCATGCTATTCATATTGACCTGAGCCTGTTTTTATGATAAAATTATCATTGGATCAGTGTGAAATAAATTTCTATCCGGGAGGTGATATGTTTTGATGCTCGATATTGATGAAGGTGCAAGGAGCGTGCTTGCAAGGCTCAAGAAAGCAGGCTTTGAAGCCTATATAGCAGGCGGAGCTGTTCGTGATCTTATTATGGGCAAAACTCCTCATGATTACGACATAGCATCAAGCGCCAGACCGGACGATATAAAGCGTCTTTTCAGCAGAACTATAGACACGGGCATAAAGCACGGTACTGTTACGGTCATTGAAAACAAAACCGGCTATGAAGTCACGACCTTCCGCCATGACGGGAATTATATTGACGGCAGGCATCCTGACAAGGTCGAATTTGTTGTTGATCCTCGAGAGGATTGTCTGCGGCGCGACTTTACAGTCAATGCGATGATGTACGATCCATACACCGGGCTGCTTGACTTTTTCGGTGGCAGAGATGATATTAAAAACAAAATAATCCGCTGCGTAGGCGATCCGGAGCAGCGGTTCAAGGAAGATGCCCTGAGGATGCTGAGAGCTGTTCGGTTCAAGTCTGTTCTTGATTTTACTATTGATACTGATACTGAATCAGCTATAAAAAAATATTCTGTGCTAATAAAAAAAGTCAGCTCTGAGAGGATCCTTGAGGAGCTTAACAAGATCCTGCTTTCAGATCATCCCGATTATATACGCGACTTGCACAGACTCGGACTTTTGACATTTATTCTGCCTCAGCTTGAACGGTGCTTTGGCGAGCCGCAAAGAAATAAATACCACATATACGATGTTGGCGAGCATATAATGCAGACGGTGAAAAACACGCCGCCGGATCTTGTCCTGCGCTGGGCTGCATTGCTGCATGACACTGGAAAACCCTGCTGCCCCTCTACCGACCAAAACGGTATAATACATTTTTACGGTCATCATCGGGAAAGCCGCAGAATAACCGTGGACGTGCTCCATAAGCTTCACATGGATTCAGCCTCCATACGCGATATAGCGCTGCTGGTAGAGAACCATGATTACAGAGTTGAGCCAAACTATACCGCTGTAAAGAGAATGATGGCCAAAACAGGAGAAGAACTTTTTGAAAAGCTGCTTATTCTGCAAAAGGCTGACAATATGGCTAAAAGCCCAAAGCATCTGCCTGAAAAGCTCAGACGCATAAACGGCGGGCTCAATATATACAGACAGGTACTTGCTTCAAAACAGCCTTACAGAGTATCTGACCTTGTTGTAAACGGTACAGATCTTATGAAATGCGGATACAAGCAGGGAAGAGAAATAGGAGATACGCTGAAAATACTTCTTGACGAGGTAATAATCAAGCCGGAGCTGAATAACAGAACATATCTGCTCAAACGAGCTAAAGAAATCAGAAAGAGGAAGTACAGATGAGCAAATATATAGATCTTACCAAAATGCTTACCAAACTCCCTGATTTTGTCTTTGACTATATAGAGATCGCATACAACGGAGAAAGTATAAATACTCAGATCGGATATAGCATAGATATAAAAATATTCCTTGAATATCTTAAAAAATTTTGCTTCAAGGAAATTGAAAATATAGAGGATTTCACGCCGGATGATCTAAATAAGGTTACTCTGCGTGATCTTAACGGTTTCAAGGCATATCTGCAGGAATATGAAAGCGAATATATAAACGCAGCCGGGAAAACCATAAAGCGCACCCGCAGAAACAACGAATACGGCATAAACAGAAAGCTTTCCGGTATACGCGGCCTGTATATGTATCTGTACAAAAATGATCTTATAGACCATAACATAACAGATAAGCTTGATTTTAAAAAGATCCACCAGAAAATGAAAAAACCGCTTACCACTCAGGATACGATCAGGCTGATTGATGTGCTTTATGAGGGAGAAAACTATTTTGAAGGACGCAGCAAAGCCTCATACCTCAATCGCAAGCAAAGAGATATAGCGCTGTTTATAGCTTATCTGGGCACAGGCTGCCGTGTGAGCGAGCTTGTCAATCTTAACATAAACGATGTTGATTTTGAATCTTCATCCTTTATAGTCACACGCAAGGGCGGCGATCAGCAGGAAATATTCATGCCGCTTCAGGTAGAAAATGAAATGCTTAAATATATGGACGAGCGGCTCGAAATGCAGAACGTAAAGGACAAGGACGCTCTTTTTATAAGCCGAAACGGCAAACGTATTCTCCCGCAGACTGTCGAAAAAAATCTGAAAAGCTACTGCCGCGCGGCAGGCATAACAGATCCTGATAAAATGCACCCGCACGCTCTGAGGCGCACCTTCGCGTGCAATATGATCGCAGATGGCGTAGATATAAAGATGGTCGCGGAGCTTATGGGTCATAAGAATATTGAGGTCACACACAGATACTATACTCAGTATGCCGCCGAAAAGCGCAGGCAGATAATGCGCAGCTTCGATATAACCGGAAATGAGGATACCAACAAGCAGAAAGGAGACGGCAATGAATAATTCTGAGACAGCAAAAGGAACCGTCACTGTTTCCTTGCGCGCCGCCGCCCAAATGGCTGAATATATAGCTAAAACCCAGGACGGTGTAGCAGGCATTTCTTCTAAGCGCAGACAGCGCTCGTTCCTTAACGGATACAAGAACCGCAGTGTGCATTTTACAAAAACCGATTCAGGTCTTGTTGTAGAGCTCTCGATATACACTGTTTACGGCGCAAACGTGAACAGGATATGCTCAGGCATATCAGAAAAAATCAAGAACGAGCTTGAAAGCAATATGGGCATACCCGTCAGCAAGGTCAAGGTGTTTGTCGAGGGTATTCGCAATTGAAGGGAGCATATATATCATAATGGAACTTGACAAGCCTATACGTTATCTTAAAGGAGTAGGTGAAAAACGCGCCGAAGCTTTTGCAAAAAAAGGTATACATACGGTGCGCGATATTCTATATTTTTTCCCGCGCTCTTACGAGGATCGTTCTAAGATTAAGCCGATATCAGAATGTATAGACGGCGAAACTGTCTGTATTGCAGCTACTGTATACAGACTTCCGGCAGACAAGTATATAAAGCGAAATATGCTTATCACCTCAATGACTGTATATGACGATTCAGGCATGATCAACCTTGTGTGGTACAATAATAAATATGTTAAAAACAATTTTGCTGAAAATGAGAAATATGTTTTTTTCGGTAAGGTAGGCAAAAACAAGCAGGGCAGGCTGCAAATGACCGCGCCTGTTTATGAGAAATACGGCAATGAACGCTATACAGGAAAAATAATACCTATATACCCGTTAAGCTCCGGTCTTTCACAAAAGGTCCTTCAGTCCGTTATGGAGCTTGCAATAAATGATATGGGCAAGCTTGAAGAATATTTGCCGCAAACTGTGAGAGAGAAATATAAAATTGCTGAATTGAATTTTTCAATGCGCAACATCCATTTTCCCAGAGATTTTGAAAGCTATAATATAGCGCGAGAAAGATTTGTATTTGAGGAACTGCTCATACTTCAGCTCGCGCTCTCCTTGCGGCGCGGTAAAAATAAAACCAATGCCGGGCAGGTGTTTTCTGATCTTAAATGTATTCGAGAATTTACTGATTCCCTGCCCTTTGACCTTACAAACGCTCAGAAACGAACCATAAACGAGATCTGTCGCGACTGCCGGTCAGGAATACAAATGAACAGGCTTGTTCAGGGCGATGTTGGATCAGGAAAAACCGCTGTTGCCGCTGCAGCAATATATATGGCTGTAAAAAACGGCGTACAGGCAGCTATGATGGCGCCCACCGAAATACTTGCGCAGCAGCATATGGATTCGTTGTCTTTCATGTTTGAATCATTCGGGATCAATGTGATATTGCTTACAGGCAGTATGAAAGCCAAAGAGAAAAGAGATGCGCTCGCAAAGATAGCCGACGGCGCCGCCGATGTTGTGATAGGCACTCACGCTATAATACAGGAAAATGTAGAATTTAACAAGCTTGGTTTTGTTGTTGCCGATGAACAGCATCGCTTTGGAGTGGAACAAAGAGCAAAGCTTCAGGCAAAAGGTCATTTTCCGCATATGCTCATCATGTCGGCAACGCCGATACCGCGAACACTTGCTCTTATCCTTTACGGAGACCTTGAAATCTCTGTAATCGACGAGCTCCCCCCGGGCAGAAAGCCGGTTAAGACCTATTCTGTGACCGCAAATATGAGAGAACGGGTTTATAACTTTATAGCTGATAATATACGAAAAGGTATGCAGGCTTATGTTGTGTGCCCGCTCGTTGCTGAAACGGAAAACAGTGACTTGAAAAACTCCGAGGAACTTGCTGAAAAGCTTGCTACAGCTTATCCTGATATAAAGGTCGGACTCATGCACGGCAAGATGAAGGCAAAAGATAAAGATCAGGTCATGACAGAGTTTTCTGCAGGTACTATCCAGCTGCTTGTTGCCACTACTGTTATAGAGGTCGGTGTAAATGTTCCGAACGCCAACATAATGGCGATAGAAAATGCTGAAAGATTCGGTCTTTCACAGCTGCACCAGCTGCGCGGCAGAGTAGGACGCGGCGGCGATCAGGCTCACTGCATTCTTATTACCGATTCCGATAACGAGATAACTAAAAAACGAATGGAGACTATGTGCATTTCAAATGATGGTTTCTATATAAGCGAGCAGGATCTTAAACTGCGCGGACCGGGCGATTTTTTTGGCACACGTCAGCACGGGTTGCCCGAAATGAAAATAGCCAATCTTTTCGAGGATAGAAATATTCTTAAGCTGTCACAGCAGGCTGCAAAGGATATTACAGAGGCAGGACTAAAAAACTATCCTCTGCTTAAGAAAAAATGCGATGAGCTTATCAGCGATGAGATCGTCATGAACTGACAAATAATTCATGTTATATTTTTTCTGTGTTTGCACATCATATTATCGGGAAGCAAATCCCGAAACAATATTGGTTACGGCAGCATTCAGCATTTAACCGCTGTTTTATCCGTCAAATGCACTTATGCTTTTGTCAGATAAATCTGTCGTAAATATACAAGTACAGGAGGAAAATAAAATGTCAAAAAAGTCAAAAGCTGCAATGGAACAGTTCAAGATGGAAGCGGCTCGCGAGATGGGCGTAGACCTCAGCCAGAATTACAACGGCGATCTTACCTCTAAGCAGGCAGGCTCTGTTGGCGGTCAGATGGTCAAGAAAATGATAAAGCACTATGAAGAGAATATGAAGCAGTCGCAGTAACTGTTTTTTCGCAAAAACAAAAGGCTGAGGCTGCAGAAAAATGTGCATACCACAGGGCAACGGGGCTGCACGCCTTAGTTTCGTCCGTTTTGCACTTTTTCTAAAGCCACGCGAGGCTGTTGCAAACTCGTTGAGTTTTTGCAACAGCCTCAGCCTCTTATCCTTTTATTTAGTAGTCGCAAATTCCTGAGCCCAATATATGCCATACTCGCCGCCGCGCACAAACGCGATGCCTGCTTCCTTTAACTCAGCATTCAATATATTGCTGCGATGTCCATCGCTCTCCATCCATGCATTGACCACGCTTTCAGGTGTTGGTTGACCAGCCGCAAGATTTTCTGCTGCTGCACTGTATCTTATTCCATACTGACGCATTCGGTCAAATGGAGTAAAGCCCTCAGGTGTGTAATGTGAAAAATAATTCCGAGTTATCATATCTGTACAGTGCTGCTCTGCAAGTCCCACAAGCTCGCTGTTCCAAATAAGCGGACTCAAACCATTTTTTTCTCGTTCCTCATTTACCAATACGAACGCATCGTATGCCCAGCCGGATGTATCTACCGCCATACTGCTTGTAAGAGTTATTTCGTTATCCTCATACAGAATGACCGCGTCAAGCGCCTGCGCCGCGGCATTTAGCGGGATAGAAAATACACCATTAACAATAGACATCTTTTCAGCAGTCAAGTACCCTATCTTATTGATATATATATGATCGTCTTCCGCAAACATGGTAATATTAAAATCAGTATTAAATGCTGTTACGCGCTTATCCTCTTCAAACCACTGCACAGTAAATCCGGCTGCTTCAAACAAAGAGCGCGCCGGAAGCATTACCTCCGAATAACTGAACCCGGTTTTCACAAAATCGACCGGTGATCCATTAAGGTAAATATTATTTACATCATCCGCATATGCTGTATTCACGCAAAATAATACTGTCGCAGCTGCCACTGCCGATATTAGACGTCTCATTTACTCTCTCCTAATCCTTCGTTCTCACTGCTATTATACACTATTTTTCAACAAGATACAATACCTTTTATATTATTTTTTGTATCTGATTTAATATACATTTGAGATCAGACTGTTGATCTACATCAGACTAAACACACCGTTATTCTACCCTGATCTTGATAAAAGCCATACTATGCTTTTTCCACAATCGCTTATGCATAGGCTATATATAAGCATGTGCCACAATGTTTGATATTAAACTCATAGTTCTATCCAATCAAAGCAATACGGCAGAGGATACAATATCCGCTGCCGTATCTAATTCGTTAAATATTATGTCAAATAATATTATTTATCAGAACTGAACAACAAGTCTCGCGAGCATCGCACATGCTTCCGCTCTTGTTGCTGTTCCCTGCGGATTGAATGACAGATCGTCATAGCCCTCAATTATTCCCAGATTAGCTGCTTCATATACATATGTCTTAGCCCAATCTGAAATTGAATCTGCATCTGTAAATTCTACCGCTGTAGGATCAACTGACATTCCCTTTGATATTGCAGCTGCACATACAAGGGCTGCCATTTCCTCTCGAGTTATTACCTGATCAAGCTCTGTAGCTTTCATATCCATGCCCTGCGGAAGTATTCCTGCTTTCACGGCAGCAGCATAGTACGGTACTGCCCAATTACTGCCCTCCGGCGCTGAACCAACTTCAAGTCCTAACGCTGCAACTATTATCTTAAGGAATTCACCCTTTGTAATAGTAGCATCAGGATTAAACATGTTCTCTGATACTCCGTCTACATAGCCAAGTGAATGTAATGTGTCGATATTAGGTCTTGACCAATGATATACACAATCATAGAAATATCCAAGTCCCGGTGAAGCTGTTATTCCTGAAACTGCTCCGCCAATTCCTGTTGAACCTGTACCTTCTGTTCCTTCTGTACCCTCTGTGCCTTCAGATGATGAACCACCAGGTGTCCATACTCTGCCTGAACCCTGATCCGGGAGCTTAGCTGCATCAAAGCCTGCTGCTGTATACTTGTTTGAAACAAGCTTTACATTTGCTGCCGGCTGAGTTGTGTACTGTGATCCCTCAATCTTATCGTTCATATACCAGCTTATATGAGGCGGCTGGTTATAGCAGTTGTTATATGCGCCCGATGAATTTCTGTAAACATCATCATGTGCAAGTGTATAGAAATTATATTCTGTCGGTATAGTAGTTGTATATACTCTTAATGCATACTGATACTTTGTCTTGCTTACCTCAACATCGATCTGCTTGCCGAATGAACCTGTAACTGTCATATTCTCTGTCTGAGTATCCTCTGACTTTATAACATATGATACAAATTCTTCTCTCCAGTCACCAAACAAATCGCCCTGAGCATTTAAATTACCCTTTGTACCGTTGATCGAGTGTGCATCTTCCGGTGCAAACAATGTATCAACCTGCTTTGTTGAGTCGTTCCACTTTGATATTGTAACATGATCCTGAAGCTCATCCTGAAGATCGCCATCCCAATAGATACGACCATTCATTGCAAGCTTTAAATCTCCAAGATCCTCACCTTTATTATCATGGTAGCCTGTGCTTGCTGCACCCCACATTACATAATACGAATCTCCGTAACCGATGTTACCGATCATACCACGTCCTGTATCCTTTGTACCCTGATAAGCCTGAATAAACTTTCCTGTCTTTCCATCCTGAAGTGTGATACCCCAATTCATCTCAGTAGCATTCGGATCAATACCAATTGCTTCGTTTAATCCCAGTGCAGTGATATCCTGACCTGCCTCTTCATGAGCAAGCATAACCTCAAGACCCTCATTTTCAGGTGTGAAATCACCTACGTGCATAGCATCGCCGTGACCAAGAGTTGAGCACCAAAGTACAGAACCATCATTATCCCATACAAGAGCTCCTATTACGATTTCATCACAGCCATCGCCATCAAGATCAGCAGCCTCAACATTATGGTTACCATTTCCTACATAACCAGCATTTGAACCATCATTAGTATCAAAGCTCCAGTCCATGCTAAGCTTTCCACCCTTAAGGCTGTATGCTGCGGCACCCATTCTCTGCTGACCGTTCTTACCCATGTAATAACCACGGCAGAATACTGCTGATGGTGTTGTTCCATCAAGATATGCTATTGTAGCATTATATCTTTCTGAACGGTTACCAAAGTCATCACCGAACGAAAGTGAGGTTGTCATTGAACCAACTGAGTTGTTCGGGAAATAGTCTACAGTATCTATGGCTGCACCTGTTTCACCATCAAAGCATGTAACATACAATGGACCCTGGAGGTTTTTACCGCCGTTAAGAGCTGCCCATGAAGCCTCATATGTTTCACCTCTGCTTGCGTCACCTATCATCTTGCCCTGACCATCGATAGTTCCATCAGCTGTTCTTACCATGACCTCTGAACGACCATCATTATCAAAGTCTGCTACGCAAAGCTGTGTATCATGTGCGCCTGCACGGATATTCCAACCCATGTCTATTCGCCACATAAATGTACCGTCAAGCTTATATGCATCCATATATACCTTACCGGTTCTGCCGCCTGTTGCAGCATCCTTTGCATCTGACGGATTCCACAGCATTACTATCTCGTATTCTCCGTCACCGTCAAGATCACCATATGTCGAATCGCCCGGCATATAATATCCATATGTGATACCATCACGGCTCATAACAGCATCACCATCATAATCAGGTGTATCGTGAAGCGGTATCTCTATATAGTTGTTATCAAGAACAGCTACAGATTCTGACATTGTACCATTGCATACAATTGTATAAAAATCGTTTATTGTGCCGGCGCTGTCAACATAGTTTGTTATTGCACCTTCCGTTATTTTTTCCTTGTTTCTGTAAACCTCAAAGTTTGTATCAGCACTTTCTGTAGCAAGTCTTCTCCATGAAAGGTATACTCCCTCCTCAGTCTGTACTGCAACAACACCTCTGTCGAGATTTTCCATGTTCCTTGTAATCGCGGAACCGGCAAATGCACCTGCTGTTGTAGGCAGCATAATACCTGTTGCTGCAATCTGTGCAAGAACCAATGAGACTGCCCCTAATCTCTTAAGGTTCCTCCTGGCATTTTTCATAGCTTGTTTGCTCCTTTCTTACTCCCTATAGTTATTAAATCCTGCATAGCATTATCAACCATTACATTCTTACACTTGTATTATATCACAATACAGTCAATTTTTAAAGTGGTTTTTTGCAATTTTTTTGTTCAAATTTCAGCGTTTTTTATACAATTTAACACTACTAAATCAATATACATCAACCCTCGCTCTTGGTTTATTATGGTAAGTCACACTCAGTACAAGACCAATTGCTATCATATTCGTAAGCAGCGATGTACCTCCATAGCTTATGAACGGCAGTGGTATACCTGTTACCGGCATAAGACCTATACACATACCAACATTTTCAAAAACATGGAACAACAGCATTGCGCCCACGCCTGTACATATATACCTTCCATAACTGTTATCTGCTTTCTTTGCCACCTTAAAGCATCTGTATATGAGCAGGAACAAAAGACACACCACTATCATTGCGCCTATAAAGCCAAACTCCTCTGACAATACACTAAAAATAAAGTCAGTGCTCTTTGTAGGCAGGTATCCCATCTGATTCTGCGTGCCTTCAAGATAGCCTCTGCCCCACAGTTGTCCGGAACCAACTGCGATTTTAGACTGTATAACATTATATCCATCACCGCTCGGGTCTATATTCGGATCAAAGAACACATTGATCCTCTGCTGCTGATATTCATCCAGAACATATTTGTATATCAACGGCAGCGACGCCGCGCCTGCTATCATAATTGGTATTATATATTTATATGAAAGCTTTGCCACAAAAAGCATGCACGCGAACATAAACATAAACACGAACGCACTTCCCATATCCGGTTCCATAAGGATAAGCACAAGCAGCACTCCCATATGGATTATCAGTCCAAGCAGTATCTTAGGGCTGTTCACCATCTTTTCAGCCTTTTCAAGATGATATGAAAAGGTCAGTATAAAGCATATCTTTGCCAGCTCCGCAGGCTGAAAGCCTATAGAGCCTATTCTTATCCAGCTCCTCGCTCCCCAATCGCCCGAGGTACCGAATATAAGAACCAAAATAAGAATAAACACTGCAAACATATAAATATACTTCACGAAATTGCCAAACTGCTCATAGTCAAAAAAACACAATCCGATCATAGCAGCCACGCCCAGACCAAACGAAACCGATTGTACTATAACGCTTGAGTTTGTTCCTGTCGTTCTTGTAGCCGAATATATGACTACTATTCCTATTCCGGCGATCAATATGGTAAGCAGGAATAAAAACCAGTCAAATTCCTTTGTCATAATAGCGCGAACACTGCGGCTCACAAACTTATCATTTTTCAATCAATACACCTCTTATTAATCTATTTATCTCATAACCTCCGCAGTTATTTACAAACTATTCTTATTATAGCTTATTAAATCAAAAAAATCAATAGCTTTAGAAGATTTTCAATTTATATTTCATTCAGCTTCGCTGCATCGGTATTTTCAAATAATGCGACCATCTCAAGAGCTGTCCCAGTCCTAATAGTAACTCTTTATACACCGAAAAAAATCCCGGCAAATGTTACCTGCTCACACAGAAAAGCTGCGTTTTCCTATGCCCGATCATCTTTCGAAAATGTCACAGCACCTGCTCTCCATTTTTGCAGTAACCATACAAGAATCCCAAACCGCGCTGTGATGTGACGAGCAAAAATACCGCGTTCGCTCGCATATAAATTTCCTCGCTACGCTGCTGCGGCAGGGACGGCAATGCGTCAAAGATACATTGAACGCAAAAGTTAGCATAGCAAAAGGCGACCAATTTTTATATTTGGTCACCTTTATTGTGGATTATAGATTCATCTCCTTTTTTATGACAGCTCGAACTTTATTGAAGCACCATTTTTTTCCTGTAGCAAATATAACACCTGCTATGGCTGTGGCAATAACCGCTCCGGCTATACCGTAAGCCGAGCGCCACGAAACGTCAGCAAATTGCGTTTTGAAAATCTCTATGCCTACTATTAACAAAAGATATGGAATCCCAGCAAATATAAGTGTGACAATCCAACCCCAACGAGAAGCCTTTTTATTAAAATTGTCCTCTTGACGTTTTCTTTCATTTTCTTCCATGAATGAGATACGAGCTTTTAATGACTCTATTTCTTCTAAAGAACTCTGTTCAAGACTCTTTAATTTTTCTTGAGTCCGCTCATGTGCTGCAGCTTCGTCATTATACTTCTTTTGCGCCTTTGCTTGAATATTTTCGTACACTTCCAAATATGTGTTGGAATTAAACCGAGCATAATCCCCTCTGGTGATATCCATTAGAGAATCAAGCACAACTTTGTGAGTACGCAGAAATAAGAATGTCTTTTCATCAATGTCATCTGCATTTCGTGCTTCATCCAATGATTTTATATACTTTTCAAGTAAACCTTTATCTGGCTTCAAAAAGGCATAGCAATCAGCAAGTAATTTTTTCTTTTTATACTCCAACATCTGCATAGGACTATCCAACCATAGAACAGCTCCAAACAAGTCTGCGGATATACAAGCAGGAATATGCCCAGATTGTTGACTTCGGTTACTCTCATATTTTTTACACACATTTGCAATAACATTATTGGAAGTCAACATAATATGCTTAGCATTTTGCAATCTGGTCGCAGTTTGCCCTTGACGTTCACGATAAATCATTATAATTGACTGTACATCAATCCGAATACTGTCTTGTTTTTCCTGCGACAATTCATAGCCGTGATCAGTATACCGAGCTTTAACCATATCAAATAAGCAAGTTTCATCTTCTTGAAACTTATTTTGATAAACAT
>CALXSS010000015.1 GCA_944391225.1 uncultured Clostridia bacterium | reverse complement strand
AAGAAGATAAAGAGCGCCGTAACAGACAGCGAGGGCAAAATAGAATATAGACCCGACGATGAGACAAAGGCAGGAGTAAACAATCTTATAAGCATAATGGCGGCTGTTACAGAGAGAACACCTGAGGCTGTTGCGGCAGAGTTTGCCGGCAAGGGCTACGGTGATTTCAAGGGCGCGGTAGCGGAGGCGGTAGTCGAAACTATAAAGCCGATACGCACAGAGTATGACAGGATAATAAAAGACAAGGCGTACTTGCAGGGTATTTACCGCAGCGGCGCTGAGACCGCCGGAAGAATAGCCGGAAGAACGCTGAAAAAGGTATACAAGAAGGTAGGCTTTGTTGTTGACTGACAAGACGCCGCTGCGAAAGGAAAGGTAAGCATATGAATTATGTAAGTATGATCTTTGCGTTTATAATATCATTTATATTCACATTCGCTACTACTCCTGTAGTAAGACGGTTCGCGTACAAGATAGGCGCGGTGGACGTGCCAAAGGATAAACGCCGTGTGCATAAGCGTCCAACACCGCGAATAGGCGGACTTGCCATAATTTTCGGATTCCTTGTCGCCGTGCTCAGCTTTAATGACGACTGGTCAAGAGGCACTGTAGCCACGCTCATTGGCGCGGGAATACTGGCAGTGCTCGGCGTTATTGACGACTGCAAGGCGCTCGATGCGAAGCTTAAGTTTGTGGTGCAGATAGTAGCCGCTCTTGTGGTGGTGCTCTACGGCGATATAAGGATATCGGTATTTTCAAATCCGAACGTGTTCAGCACAGAGCCGTATATCATTCTGCCGATGTGGCTGTCGGTAATAGTGACGGTAATATGGATAGTGTTCATAACGAACGCCGTAAACTTTATTGACGGGCTTGACGGGCTTGCCGCCGGAGTTTCGGCGATAATGTCAATGTCGCTTGTGTTCATATCCATAAGCTATCATGAATACACCATAGCTCTTATGGGACTGGCTCTGATGGGCTCATGTTTCGGATTCCTGCCGTTCAATTTCAATCCGGCAAAGATATTCATGGGCGATACAGGCTCCACATTTTTAGGCTATATGCTCGCGGTGCTCTCGGTTCAGGGAATGTTCAAGAGCTATGCTGTAATATCGTTCGCGGTGCCGCTGCTCATGCTCGGGCTGCCGCTGTTTGACGCCATGTTTGCAATGCTCCGCCGTATATTTACCGGAAAAAGTCCTATGGTCGCAGACCGCGGGCATCTTCATCACAGGCTTTATGATATGGGCTTTTCGCAGAAGCAGACGGTATTCATACTCTACGCCATAAGCGGCGTTCTGGGAATAACGGCGATACTGCTTGCGGAGCAGAGGTTCTTAAGAGCCATGCTCCTGCTTATGTGTGTGCTCATATTCCTGCTTATAGCCACGATGATGGGCAAGAACAGCTTTGTGCATAAGATCGAGCACAAGGAAGATGACGAAAGCACAAAAAACGATACTGAGGAATAACGACCCGCCGCGGCGCGGCTGAATGGAGACAGATTATGAAACAGATAAAAGTCATGTCGGTATTCGGAACGAGACCTGAGGCAATAAAGATGTGTCCGCTCGTTCTGGAAATGCGCAAATATAAGGAAATACAGCCTGTGGTATGCGTAACGGCTCAGCACAGGCAGATGCTCGATCAGGTGCTTGACATATTCGGAGTAAAGCCTGATCATGATCTTGATATAATGAAAACACGCCAGACTCTTGCCGGTATAACTACCCGCGTGCTCGAGGGCATGGAGGAGGTGCTCCGCAAAGAAAAGCCGGATATAGTGCTTGTTCACGGAGACACATCCACAAGCTTTGTGGCAGCTCTTGCGGCGTTCTATGAGCAGATAAAGGTGGGTCATGTAGAGGCGGGGCTAAGGACCTATGATATATACTCGCCGTTCCCGGAGGAGATGAACCGTCAGCTCACGGGCAGGATCGCGAACCTGCACTTCTCGCCAACAAGGCGCAATTTCGATAATCTTCTGAAAGAAAACGTAGATGCCGAAAGGATATATATAACAGGAAACACGGTAATAGACGCGCTCAAGACCACGGTGCGCGATGGGTATGAGTTCAGGGACGAGTGCCTCAGGGAGCTTGATTTTGAGGGCAGACGCGTGATAATAGTGACAGCTCACAGACGCGAAAATCTTGGCGAGCCGCTCAGGAATATATGTTCTGCCATAAAGCATATTGTGGAGACGTATAAGGATGTTGAGGTAGTATATCCTGTTCATCTCAACCCGGCGGTGCGCGAGACCGTATGGGAGATATTGGGCGATACGGAAAGGATCCATCTTATAGATCCGCTCGATGTTGAGGAGCTGCACAACGCCATTGCACGCAGCTATATGGTAATGACCGATTCGGGAGGCATACAGGAGGAGGCTCCGGCACTGGCAAAGCCGGTACTGGTGCTCAGAAAAGAGACGGAGCGTCCGGAGGCTGTAGCAGCCGGAACTGTCAAGATCGCCGGAGTTGACAAGGATACTATAATAGAGCTTGCATCGGAGCTTATCGAAAATAAGGCTGAATACAAGAAAATGGCGCAGGCGGCCAATCCCTATGGCGACGGCGAGGCGTCAAGACGCATCTGCGAGGCGCTGCTCTATGAATTTGGCTTAAGCAGCAGCAAGCCGGATGATTTTAATGTATGATTCTGAGAATTTACGTATGAAAGGAAAATAACTGATGAAATTAGGTATAGTCGGTCTGCCGAACGTGGGCAAATCAACGCTGTTCAATGCTATAACACAGGCAGGAGCGGAAAGCGCGAACTATCCGTTCTGTACTATAGAGCCGAATGTGGGTATCGTAGACGTGCCGGATGAGAGAATAGATAAGCTGGCTGAGATGTATAACCCTAAAAAGGTAACGAGGGCTTATATAGAGTTTGTAGACATAGCCGGACTTGTAAAGGGCGCGTCAAAGGGCGAGGGCCTTGGAAACAAATTCCTTGCATCGATACGCGAATGCGACGCGATAGTGCATGTAGTGCGCTGCTTTGAGAACGACAACATAACGCATGTAGACGGCTCGGTGGATCCGGTGAGAGATATAGAAACAATAAATCTTGAGCTGATATTCTCCGATCTTGAGATGATCGAGAGAAAGATAGACAGAACTAAAAAGGCGCTCAAGGGCGATAAATCGTTAGCCGGCGAGCTGGCTCTGTATGAGCGCGTAAAGGAGGCTCTTGAAAACGGCAGGCTTGCAAAGTCGCTTGATTACACCGAGGAGGAGCTTGACCTTATGAAGGATGTGTTCCTCATAACGATGAAACCGGTGATCTATGCGGCGAACGTTTCGGAGGACGCGTTCACAAAGGGCATAGAGAATAACGAGCTTGTGAACCGCGTGCGTGAATATGCCAAGGATGAAAACTCTGAGGTAATGCCTGTGTCGGCTGCTATTGAGGAGGAGATAGCACAGCTTGAGCCGGAGGAGCGCGGAATGTTCTTAGAGGAGCTTAATATGACCGAATCCGGTCTTGACAGGCTTATAAAGGCGAGCTATTCTCTGCTCGGACTTATAAGCTATCTCACAGCAGGAGAGCCGGAGGTAAGGGCATGGACTATAAAGCGCGGCACAAAGGCGCCGCAGGCTGCCGGAAAGATACATTCTGATTTTGAGCGCGGCTTTATCCGCGCCGAGGTCGTGCATTATGATGATCTTATGGCATGCGGCTCTATGGCGGCGGCGAAGGAAAAGGGTCTTGTAAGAAGCGAGGGCAAGGAATACGTAATGAAAGATGGAGATATAGTTCTGTTCAGATTCAACGTATGATAATATAAAGGTGAGTTGCGGAAGATATGACGGTAAAGGGTAAAAGTGATCTGCACAAGGGGCATAGAGAGCGTATGCGCAGAAAATTCAGCATAAACGGCTTTCAGGGCTGGAACAAGCATGAGGTGCTTGAGTTCATGCTTTATCATGTTTTCAAACAGGGCAACACAAATGAGATAGCGCATAATATTCTCAATTACAGCGCAAAGAGCATGCAGCAGATGTTTGAAAATGCAAAGGATGACAGGCTGAAAAGCCTCGACAATGTAGGCGATAAGACAGTTGATTTTCTCAGGTATCTTGGAGCGTTTGTGGATTACTATGAAACTGAAAAGCTTATAGAGGATCGCGTCGTGTTGAACCGCAATAATATACGCGAAGTCATCAGTATAGCCAATATGTCAGACGAGCATGAGGATATAGTTATGATCTGTCTTGACGGCAGGATGCGCATCAAAAGCATGGAAAAGATAACTAACAGCAGCGATAGCGTGAGCGCAACGGCTGATGCTGACACTATAGTCAGGAATGCAGTCGGCGTAAAAGCGTCGAATGTTGTGCTTGTGCATAACCATCCAAGCGGCAGCGAGGAGATATCAGATGAGGACAGACGCATGACCGAATATCTTGACAACAAGCTCAGGGCGATAGATATTTTTCTTGTGGATCATTATATAGTCTGCGGAGATAATATTGTAAGCATAAAGATGACTTCAAAAAAGTATAAGCTACCGGAGGTGCAGGGATGACTGAAAATAATGTCTCAGATGTTGGCGAGGCTATAAGCGATACCGTAAGCACAACAGTAACCGAGGCGGCATCAAGCGGCGGAAACATTTTTAAGACCATTGCCGGGGCTTTGGGAATAGATATTTCTCAGCTGTCATTGATAGATATAGCCGCGTCGGTGCTGCTGCTTGTAGTGCTTATCATAATAAGCAAGCTTATAAGCAAGCTGTGCGGAGAGGCGGTAAAAAGGTCGCGCATGAACGAGAGCCTGAAACGGTTTATTGAAAGGGCGATCAAGTTCATATTGTATTTCCTGTCGGTGATGATATTTGCCGATTCCATAGGCATACCGATAACATCGCTTGTTGCGGTGTTCAGTTTGTTTGGATTGGCTATATCGCTGTCTATACAGAAGCTGTTGGGCAATGTTATGAGCGGAGTATCTCTGCTTATGCTCAAGCCTTTTGAGGTCGGCGACTATATAGAAACTGAGGTTGCCGGAACAGTCCACAGCATAGGGCTTTTCTACACGGAGATAATGACGGTGGACAATAAGCGTGTTTTTATCCCGAATGAGATAATAGTCGGTTCCACGCTTACCAATTATACCTCGGAAACAAATCGGCGCATAGATATACAGGTAAACGCGGCGTATCACTGCGAAATAGAGACGGTAAAAACGGCTATAGCGGAGGCTGTGGAGAGTGTGCCGGAGCTGCTTGATGATCCTGAGCCGATAATCGGCGTTGCTCAGTTTGGCGACAGCGCTGTGATCTATGATGTGAGGGTATGGTCATCAACAAAGGATTTCCTCAAAGCGAAGTATGCGCTTATGGAGGCTATTTCGCGCAGCTATAAAAAGCACGGCATCGAAATGGCATACAACAGACTGGAGGTAGAGCTTCTGCCTCAGAAAAAATGAATATCAAAAGCGGCGAGTGAACTTTAAAATTGTTCATGAGCTGCTTTTTTTGCGCATTGGAGCATATACATAGGTATGGGTCGTAAAATCTGGGTTCATATTAAAATGTTGGGGGTGCAGGGGCGGATAATATCCGCCAGTCATTAGCGCGGCGTGGATGCGGGCAGATAATATCTGCCCCTACAAGAAATCGGAAAGCTATCAATTGTCTGTATAACATATATGAGCACCCCAATATTTATTAAAGAACCAAAATCAGAAAGGAGCCTATATATGAAAAAAATAATCATATCATTTATAGCTGTCATCTTCATACTTATCATAATACCGCTCGTTATAGTGGAGCTGACACAGCCGGGTGATGGCTCAGGCTCAGAGACGGTTACTGCGGTTCCGGAAGATCCCGGGGCGAGCAGCTGATAAATGACGCTGCCGCGCGTCATTGGCAACTTTTGCAGTATAGTCGTTCTGAAAAATATATAAAATAACAGTAATTTTATATTGATTTTTTATTGAATATGATATATAATTAATATGTTAATTTGGGTTAAAGAGAGAGAGATTGCAATTTCTGCAAAAGAAAGGAGTTTTTTAATGAAAAAATTGATAAGTGCTGTTACAGGTATGGCTATGCTTGCATCGGCATTTACGGCTGTGGCTGTGCCGCAGACGGCTGAGGCTGCGCGTCATACTGAGGCAAGACAGGTCGAGTATCTAACAAGAGGTCTTGTAGCCGTAAAGGTAGATAATGGCGTATACCTGTCATGGAGACTTTTGGGGCATGAGAGCCTTGATATGAAGTTTGATATATATAAGAATGGTCAGCTGTATATATCTGATCTGGACGCGACCAACTATACTGATAACGAGGGCTTTTCCTATGACAAATATCAGGTAGTGCCCACGGGTACAGCAGCCGATCAGATCGACGCTAACTGCGTTGAAACTGAGGTATGGTCGCAGAATTATTACGATCTGCCGCTTAATAAGCCTGCATCAGGCACAACAAGGGACGGCGCATCATACTCGTATTCTGTAAACGACGCGTCTGTTGCCGATCTTGACGGCGACGGCGAGCTGGAATACATAATCAAATGGGGTCCGTCAAACTCACAGGATAACTCCGCGCGCGGATATACAGGAAATGTAATTATTGACGCGTACAAATTTGACGGTACTCAGCTCTGGCGTATAGACCTTGGCAAAAACATCCGCGCCGGCGCGCATTACACGCAGTTCATCGTCTATGATTTTGACGGCGACGGCAAGGCTGAAATGGCAGTGAAAACTGCTCCTGGTTCTAAGGATGGTCAGGGAACATATGTAAATGACATAAGTAATTTCACAGGAACATACGCAAGCAATGACAGCGACTATGTAACTACAAAATCAGGAAAATCGCTCGGACATGTCATAACAGGTGAAGAATACCTTACAATGTTCGAGGGTACAACAGGTAAGGCTCTCGCCACTATAGATTATACTCCGGAGCGCGGAAGCGTAAAGAGCTGGGGCGATGATTCATATGGAAACCGTTCTGAGAGATACCTGGCGGCAGTGGCATATCTTGACGGAAAGACACCGAGCCTTATAGAATGCCGCGGTTATTATCAGAGAGCGTCAATGACGGCGTACAACTGGGACGGCGAAAACTTTACAAAGCTGTGGCAGAGAGATGATAGGTCTGGCGGGATTTTCGGTCAGGGCAACCACAACCTTTCAGTGTGTGACGCAGATAATGACGGAATGGACGAGATAGTATTCGGTTCCGCTATAGTGGATCAGGACGGTAATGTGCTCAACAGCACAGGTCACGGTCACGGCGACGCCCTGCATGTATCTGATTTCAACAATGACGGAAACCAGGAGGTTTTCCAGGTACATGAGGATAAAAATATCTCAAAGAATTATGGCGCTGAGTACAGAGATGCGGCGTCCGGCAATGTAATAGCGAGATATGGTATAAAGGCAGATGTTGGCAGAGGCTGTATGGGCAATATCGACGACGATTATGCGCAGACAAGCGGCGACGGTTCTGCACTGTTCTGGCATTCGGCATCAGCTAACCTGTTCGATACAAAGGGAAACGCAGTAACGAAGAAGATAATAGCTGATGGACAGGAAACTGTAGTAGATGCTCCGGCGCCGGGCGATACAAACTTCCTTATATATTGGGACGGCGATCTTTCAAGAGAGCTGCTCGACAAGACGAGGATAGACAAGTATACTGTTGAAAACGGTACAGAGCGTCTTGAAACATTTGCAGGCGTTCACTCAAATAACGGCTCAAAGTCAACACCGGCTCTGAGCGGCGACCTTTTCGGCGACTGGCGCGAGGAGGTAGCGTTCGGAACGAGCGATGACACAGCTCTCAGAATATACACAACAACAGATGAGACAGAGTATAAGCTCACGACCCTGCTGCATGATACACAGTACCGCGAGGCTATAGCATGGCAGAACGTAGGCTACAACCAGCCTCCGCATCTGAGCTATTATGTAGGAAAGTCAGCGCTCGCATCGGGCGAGAACTATCTTGCTCCGGCAGCGGGCTATGACAGCATATACTATGCGATTGAGCCGGCTCTTAATACAGAGAAGGAATCGAGCGAGACTCTGCTCTATACATCGGCAAGCTTCAACAACGGCTACACGGGCGGATTCAGCAATATCCAGCTGAGCTCAGAGAGCGCGCCGTATAATAACGTGGCAAGAGCCAACGGAACAGCAGAGCTTGATATGAGATCATTGTTTGATGAAAGCGTTGCGACAATACCGCCGTATGATCCTGACAGCACTCCGGCGCCTACAGCTACTCCGGCGCCTACAGCTGTACCGGTATATGAGAACGATTTCACTAATGAGACAGTTGGAACTATAATGCAGATAGAAACTACAGATCAGGCGGCGAATACTGACTATGACGGAATGGAATTTTATATAGGCTCAAGAAAAGACGGAGATGGTCAGACCACCTACATCGCAATAGCCACAAACGGAAATCCAGGCAACTGTCTGCAGTTCCATTCAGGAAAGTATACTGATAACAACAGAGGTCCTCGTGTAAAGCTGCTCACGCCGAGCTTTGAAAACAATACACAGGTAATAGCAAGGATGAATTTCAAGGTAGAGACAAACAACGCTCTCTATTACAATGATGATACAAGCAAACAGGGTACAACCGCTCTGCTCGCCGCAGGCGACGGAGTATGGCATACTCTTGAGATAGTGCTCGATACTGATGCGTCAGGCAGCACAACAAGATATTTCTATGTTGATGATGATCTGGTTGCTCAGGACAGCAAGGCACAGCTTCCGGTGCTCTGGGGCACGGGCGTTGCCGGAACGCAGTCCTCGATATTCTTTGATAACTACTCAGCAAGAGTAGAGGAGGGAGAGGCAACTCCGACAGATCCGCCAACGAACCCGCCTACAGATCCGCCTGAGGATACAGCTGTAAGAGTAGAGGCTGTGTATAACACGGACGGAACATTGAAGAGTGTGAATATAACAGAGGATGCAGAGGTAATAGACGAGACCCCGGCTGCATTCACAAAGGTATTCTATTGGAACAGCCTTGCAAAGATGGAACCGCTCACAGATGTATATTCCGGCAGCTTTGAGCAGGTAACATTAACAGAGGCAGAGCCGGCGGAGGTTACCGAGGCGGAAGAAACCGCTGCTACAGCTCCGGCAGACGAGACAGCCGTTACAGCTCCGTCAGAGGCGACAGAGGCAGCTGATGCAGCAGTGACAAATTCGGCTGACGAGGAGATCATATTTGAAGAGTCTGAGGACGGAACGATCTCAGCAGTTGCCGGTATGTTTGAGGTCGCAGAGACGGCCGCAAAGGACGGCACATATAAGATAGCGTTTGACTGGAAGCCCGGCTCAACAGTCAAGCTTGAGGATGAGAACGGAAACAATATCATAACACTTGAAAAGCCGTCAGCAGGCTCAATGACCTATAAGGCAGGAGAGGCTGAGGCGAGATCGATACATTCATCACTTATAAACAGCGGCTCATGGTATCACGTGGAGCTTACAGTGGATCTTGCGGCAAGAAATCTTGATCTTTCGGTGATGGATTATACAAATAATTCAGAGGTGCGCAATATTTATGCAGTGGGCTTCGGCGGAACAGATGGATATATTGCAAAGATGAGCGTAAGCTCAGGCTCATATATTGATAATGTGCGCGTATCCTCAATAGAGTATAATGTTCCGATGACGCTGTTCAACTTCAATGTTAAGAATACAGCAGGCGATCCGATGGCAAACGCGACGGTTAAGGTAGGAACAAAGAGTCTTACAACTGATGAAAGCGGACATACAGCGGTTAAGATGAAGTCTGGCGAGTATTCATACTATGTATCAAAGGCAGAATACAAATCCGCAAGCGATACGATAGTATCAGACGAATCAACGGAAAATATTGATGTAACTCTTGCCGACGGCGAGCTGCGCAATGTTTATATAACCTATAAGTTCGGCGACGTCGTTATCAAGGAATCAGGTGAAGCAGTCGCAGCGGCTAAGGAAAATACGCTCTACACGGTAAGTGATGCTATAAAGGCTGAGGATATAACCTATACATTCACATCAGATCCGGAGGAGATAACACCTGGATACGAATCGTATATGGGTCAGACCTATACCTTTGAATATGATGCTGATAACTCATCTACTGTTGATGTGATAGTTGCTGAAAATGCTGATACATATGTCACTCTTGGTTATAAGATAAAGAGAGTTCCGACTGCTGCCGATACTGAGGTGCTTGATGTCAACTTCGGCGAGGACGGTTATGGCAAGGACAGCTGGAGCGCATCTTCATATGAGTATGTTACAGATGAGGCGTATGGTATAAAATACGCACAGATCTCAGGTCTCAACAGCAATTCTCTCACGGTAAATATACCGGAATATGAGAGCGACAACGTTGTGGTCGAGTTTGATATAAGCTTCAAGCAGCTCAATTATGGCGGTATTTATTATGGTGTAACACCGTATTCAGGCAGCACAGCAGGTCAGAGCTTCGGACTCAGGACCTCAAGCGCCAAGAATACTCAGTGGCAGTGGTGCTACAGATCCGGAACCGACCAGTATCTTGCATACACTAACAGCGATAAGGGATATACATATGAGTATAACTGGAAGGACAGATGGGCTCATGTTGTAATGGTAGCAGTTCCATCAGAGAACAAGTTCAATGTCTCTATAGCAAACAAGGATTCGGGCTTTGTATATGTACAGGATGCGGATCTTCCTATGGCAAACGCTGTAGGCGGAACTAACCATATCACAAAGCTTGTATTCGGCGGAGTATACGGCAGCGCTCTTCCAAGCGACGTTATAGGTCTTGCTAACCTTAAGGTCTACACCATAGGCGCTCCAAAGACACCTGAGGAAATAACTATAGATGTTCATGACGGTATGGAGATCGATCTGTCGTCAAATACACATGTATCAGATTACGAGGGCATGGACTACAGTGTAGAGGACGCGTTCAGTGTTACATATGAGATACAGGACGAAAACGGAGACGCAGCAGCACCGACAGGCCTTTCAATGGACGGCGGAACGCTTGTCATAGCAAGCGATGCTAAGGTGGATACATTGCCTCAGTACTATGTAGCTGTAAAATACAGCGGCACGGTAGTGAAGAAGTATAAGCTCCACTATCTGAGCAGTACATTGACATACGGAACGATCAAGAGCTTTGACAGCGGCGAGACGTCACCGTTCAGCATAACGGAGTCAAGCGGATTCAGTATATCTAATTCAGACGGCACAATGCTCTATAAGCGTGACGCGGGAACAGGATTGAATTCAAATGTATGGCTGACGGCTAATGTGACGAGCGATACCCTGGCTGATAACTTTGTATTCAGCTACGATTTCAAGATGGATAATTCGCTCTATAAGGGATATATGTATCTGCAGGATGGTTCCGGCAACAACCTGGTAAAGGGCGAAACACACTTTGACGAGCCGAGAATCAAGTTCTTCCAGCCTTATCCGTCAAGCTCGACAACGGCAACGTTCGGAAGTGATAAATTCAGCATGAATCAGTGGTATACGTTTGTATACACCTGCACAGGCTTTACAACAGCTGATAAGAAGATAGCGCTTTCGGTATACAACAAGGGCGAATATGATTATAGAACAAATACGGCAACAGCTGAGCCTGTATGGTCATTTGACGGATTTGTACCTGACGGCGGAACAAATAAAGGGCTTACGCTCAAATTCCAGGTAGCTCAGGGCAATATCGATAAGACTGATAACGGAGATCAGTGGTATTTTGATAATCTCGCATACTATTACTATGTATACGAATAATTGAAGATTGTCTGTTCTCTGCCTGCCGCGGCGGGCAGGGAAACGGACAAATACTGTAAAAAGGTTCTCTAATAAATATTTGGGTTTGCGTATCTGTTATACAGGCAATCGATAGTTTTCCGATTTCTTGTAGGGGCAGATATTATCTGCCCGCATTCACGCCGCGCTAATGACTGGCGGATACTATCCGCCTCTATGACCCCAACATTTTGATTTGAACCTGTAAAAAGGAGGCTGAGACTTAAAAAGCAACAGCCTCCCGTATTAACGGACAGTATAAAAAGCAGCGGCGCGAAGGATATCCTCCGCGCCGCTGCTTTTTTAAATGAAATCAACCACTTAAAAAGGGACTACTCGCATTTTTCATCTCTAAACTTTTTTCTATACTCAGACGCAGTATAGCCTGTATATAGCTTAAACGAGTTTGCGAATTTTGGCTGTGTGGAAAAACCGGACAGCTTTGCTATTTCCGATATGCTTGTATGAGTGTGTTCAAGCAGGAACTTAGAATGCTCAAGACGCATCGCTTTAATAAAATGCGCCGGAGTATCGCCCATATATTTTTTGAACAGAACAATAAAATATTTAGGATGATATCCGGCAAAATCAGCCAAGGTCTCTACCGAGAGCTTTTCGGAAAGATGGCTGTTTATGTACGCGGTGATCTCAGAGGCGAAAGTCTCCGCTGTGAGATGGATTTTATCATGTTTCTGAGCGCTTTCCATTATTTCAGACAGCAGCATAAGAAGATAAGCTTTCGCCTTAACTGCGAATAACAGCTCATCTTCCTGTTTAATAATTATCATACTGCTGAAAAAGCTGTTCAGCGGTTCGGGATCCTCCACGTGAGTGTGGTGTTGTACAGGTGAGTTCGATTCAGAACCGGCAATGCCGAACCTGAATCTGAGACTCAGCTCAAAATCATCGCTTACTTTTGCCATGTGAACAAGAGTGTTTTCCGGTATAAATATTATGTCATTGGCAGTAACAGTGTAAAGCTTGCCGTCAAGCGAAAGCGAGCAGCTGCCGTTTGTCACGAAAAAAACGTTGTGATGCTGTTCCTTGTGGCATTCCGAGCTCCACTCAGGTGGAATATGCATCGAAACAGAATAAATATTCACCTGGATGCCAAGACCATTGTAGTCGTTCTGAATTTTGTTCTTCATAAATATTCCCCATCCTTTTTTCTATTATAACATGAAATAAACAAAAATTAAATAGACAAATTGCATAATTTTAAAAAAATTCAAAATTTTGTGAAATTTTTGAATATAAAAATACCGTGAAACAAGCTGATGAGGTTTGGATCACGGTATGTAAATGCAATAACTGTAAATTTCTGTATATAAGTAAGCTGAAATATGGATAAATATTATTTAATATCATCTATATTGTAAGGTGTGATCTGATAAACAAAATAGTTCAGCCAGTTGGCAAACAGCAGATGCGCGTGTGAACGCCAGCGAACTATAGGCTTTTTTGTGGGATCGTTTCTGGAAAAATAATTAACCGGTATCTTTGGGTCAAGACCCTTTTCAAGATCACGGAAATATTCATCCTTAAGAGTATCGGGATCATATTCGCTGTGACCCATCACAAATATACGTCTGCCTTTTTTTGTTGTAACTATGTATACGCCCGCCTCGCGCGAATCGCAGAGTATCTCAAGCTCCGGCACCTTTTTAATATCCTCCTCGCGCACCTCTGTATGTCTTGAATGCGGCGCGTAGAATACGCTGTCAAAGCCGCGAACAAGCTTAGCGGTGCTGCGGCGCACCCTGTGACGGAAAACGCCCGAGCATTTTTCAGGCAAAGAGTGCTTTGGCACTCCGTAGTGATAATAAAGCCCTGCCTGAGCTGCCCAGCATATGTGCAGGGTGGATGTCACATGTGTTTTTGACCACTCCATAATTTCCGTAAGCTCATCCCAGTAGTCAACGTCCTCATAGTCGAGGTTTTCCACCGGTGCGCCTGTAATTATCATGCCGTCATATTTAAGCTGCTTTATATCCTTGAATGTCTTGTAAAA
This sequence comes from uncultured Clostridia bacterium, assembly GCA_944391225.1. GTDB lineage: Bacteria > Bacillota > Clostridia > UBA1381 > UBA1381 > Ornithomonoglobus. The sequence goes on along the minus strand of CALXSS010000015.1, from coordinate 23,646 downwards.
CGCAGTCAGATGCTGAGGGGGAGTGTTTTTTGAATCATGCGACGACATCTGTATAAGATCCACCTCCACCTGGAGCGGAGAATTGGAAAGGAGCCTGAGCAGCTGAGTTTCTGTCTTTATCTTTTCAGGCATAATATTAATTATAGCTATTCTCAGAGGACGGATATCCTGCCGCGCTGCTCTTTTCTCTGTCATGACAAATATATTCTCCTTTGTCAGCTGCTTGGTCGCAGGCAGCTTGTCTGCTATTTTAATTGGCATAAATATCATATCCTTTCTTACGGTATTTGCGGAGCTGCAGCAAAACCTGACGTATTCGTGTATGCTGTTGGTTAAGGGGCTGCGCCCATTCGTTTTGCCCTTTCTGCAATGTTTTTTAAAGCTCCGAACTGCTGCTGCAAGCTTGCTGAGTTTTGCAGCAGCCTCTGTATATTCAATTATAGCGTAAATATACATCTTTGTCAAGTGTTTGCGGGCGCAGCCCCACGGTTTTTGAACGAGTTAATATTTTTTGAATTTTATTAACAATCTGTGAATATTTCTAACTTTCTATAATAGATATCAATTCTAAATATGTGGCGGAATTGTTATGCAAACATAAAATTATATCTATTTCTGTCAATGAAGTTAGTGCATTAATGATATTCATGAACTTTGTTCATAATTTGTTTACTCATTCAAAAACCCTGGGGCGCAGCCCATCTTATTGCGTCGCGGTCATAAGCGTTAAATGCTATTGTTTGACTTTACAGTAAAGCTGTGGTATAATCATACTGCGGGGTGCGGTGCGCTCTGCTAACAGCTTTTGTTTTACATAATTTTGGGAGGTAATTTAATATGAGGACAAAAAGACGAAGAAGCGCGTCCGGCATATTGCCGGAGCGTCAGAGCGTAATCAGGGCTGTAAGGTATGCGGCGCTGTTTGTGATGATGATGATACCGCGGACGATCTATGGATTTAGGTATTTCCCTGTTGTTGATGACTGGTTTTTGTATTACGGCAGCAGTGTTGGAGCGAACCATGCTGTAAATCTTTCGTCGCGGCCGTTTGCGGCTTTGGCAGACAGATATATATTCACGCCTATGGCGGGCAGGATGATGGCAGGTCAGCTTTTGCTGGTGCTGCTGCTTGCAGCGGCTGTCTGTCTTATATATAGGGCGTTTGAGAATAGCCGTATTACCTGCGGCGCGTTCCTCATGCTTATGATAGCCATGCCTCCGGCAGGGTTTGAGGGCGTATACTGGATGTCGGCGGCGAGCCGCATAGTTCCGTCAGTGTTTTTTATTGCTCTGGCTCTGTATGCTCAAAGCAGGTATATAAGCGCGGGAAAAACGCTGTATCTGATAATATTTACAGCTGCAGGGCTGTTCGCGGTAGGGTTTTATGAGATGCTGATACCTGTATATTTTACAGTAACAGCTCTCGCGGCTCTATCTGTTGGAAAAAAACGCTGGATCATAGCCATTCCGGCAGCGTTCACAATAGCCGCAATGGTTTATTATATGGTCAACGGAAGCGATCCGTCTATAGCCGACAGAGTAATGCTTGTCGAGGCGGACGGTTTCTGGCAGCATATAGCGGATCTTTTCAAGGATTACAGGATATTGTTTACTGAGATACAGGGACAGCTGATCTCCGAGACTGTCTCTGACGGTCTTGCGGCATTTGCAGCAAGACCTGCATATGCCGCGGCGGCGCTGGTCTTTGCCGGAGCGTTCGCCTGTGTTGCTGAGGAAACGCGCGGAAAAAGCGTTGTGTTTGACGCTGCTGCCGGAGTGTGCCTTATTCTCGCTGCAGTTTCCGTAAACGTGATCATGGCATATATAAGACTCCCGTTCAGGGTTGCTTATCCGGTGTGCATAGGCGCGGCGCTCATTGCGGAGCTGCTTTTGTGCCGCATAAGACCTAAGATAGTATATAAGGCAGTAATATTCTGTATAGCTGTGCTGTGCATGCTCAGCTCAGCCGGACAGGTGTCGCTGTACCGCTATGTGCATAATGAGGACTGCGAATATGGCAATATGCTCATGCAGGATGAAAAGGTGACAGACAGCCGATATCTTACCTATATATTCAGTGAGAGAAAATACTGCTATAATGACCGACTACAGTATTGGGAGTACGTAAAGTCGGCAGAGGAAAGCTATGCCTCGCTCACAGGCATGGTTAAATATCAGAGCGGAAAGAAAGATATGAATAATATAATGCCCGTGCATGAAAATGAAATGATAGGCGACTATGATTATGAGAGTGATTATTTTGATCTTTACTATTTGAACCGTGAAGGAAAGCTTGAAAAATGCACAGCAGTCAGGGTAGGCGAAAACTACGATCTTATATCGGATAATTCAGGATTTATAGGGTCTCTGACATATGAAAACGGCGAATACAGATATAACGAGTATAAAGGCGCGTAGTACCCTGCCGAATGGCATAAATGAGTATGTATGTGAAAAAATCCATTGACTTTTCAGGCGAGATGTAGTAAAATATATCTTATATAATACAGTATTAAAACTGTATAAAATATATACACAAGTATAAGTAAATTGTATAGAGCAATAATTGCCTATAAATAACACATAGATAAGGATGAAGAATATGAGCAGAAGACTATTTACCTCCGAATCGGTCACAGAGGGACATCCCGATAAGATATGCGATCAGATCTCGGATGCGATACTTGACGAGATACTGAAAAAGGATCCTATGGCGCGTGTGGCATGCGAGACGACCTGCACCACCGGTATTATTTCGATAATGGGCGAGATAACCACAGAGTGTTATGTTGATTTCCCGAAGATAGCAAGAAATGTTGTGCTTGAGATAGGCTATGACAGAGCTAAGTATGGCTTTGACGGCACTACCTGCGCGGTAGTAACGGCGATCGATGAGCAGTCGCCGGATATCGCACAGGGCGTAAACTCAGGCTATGAGAATCGCGAGGGCGGCGATACAGACAGCAACAACTCCACAGGCGCGGGCGATCAGGGAATGATGTTCGGCTATGCCTGCGACGAAACTCCGGAGTATATGCCTATGCCGATTGCTCTCGCGCATAAGATGGCAAAGAAGCTTACAGAGGTGCGCAAGGACGGTATCCTTGATTATCTGCGTCCTGACGGAAAAACTCAGGTAACGGTAGAGTATGAGAACGACAAGCCGGTAAGGGTAGATACAGTTGTAGTATCGAGCCAGCACTCGCCTGATGTGGATATCATCAAGTTGCGCGAGGATATAAAAAGAGAGGTCATCCTTCCTACTCTCCCGGCTGATCTTGTGGACGAGAATACAAAGTATTATATCAATCCTACAGGCAGATTTGTAGTCGGCGGACCTGCCGGCGACAGCGGACTTACGGGCAGAAAGATAATAGTTGACACCTACGGCGGATTTGCCCGTCATGGCGGCGGCGCGTTCAGCGGCAAGGACCCGACAAAGGTGGACAGAAGCGCAGCATATGCCGCAAGATGGGTGGCAAAAAATGTAGTCGCTGCAGGGCTTGCGTCAAGATGCGAGGTACAGCTCGCGTATGCCATAGGCGTTGCGAAGCCGGTCTCAATAATGGTTGACACTTTTGGCACAGGCGCTGTTGATGAGGATAAGATAGAGGCGGCAGTTGAAAAGGTATTCGATCTGCGCCCGTATGCAATAATAAACAGGCTTGATCTCAGAAAACCTATATACAGAAAGCTTGCCGCATACGGTCATATGGGCAGAGAGGAGCTTGGAGTATCCTGGGAAAAGACTGACATGGCTGCAGCATTAAAGGAAGCTGTAAACAGTCTTTGATTAATAACGCACTAAAATCAGCGGCGGCGCCCGAATGTGAGGGAGCCGCCGCATTAAAAAGGAGAAATATAAAAATGGCAGAAAATTGTAATCATGATTGCGCCTCATGTGGGCAGAGCTGTTCTGAGCGCAAGGAGCCGGAGAGCATGCTTGTAGACGCAAACGCGCTTTCAAATGTGAAAAAGGTGATAGCTGTAGTAAGCGGAAAGGGCGGTGTGGGAAAGTCGCTCGTTACCTCGCTGCTTGCCGTGCTTATGCAGAGACGCGGCAAAAAGGCAGCTATACTTGACGCTGATGTTACAGGACCGTCAATACCTAAGATGTTCGCGAAATCTGAGCGCGCAACCGCAAACGATATGGGCATATTCCCTGTAGAGTCAAGCACCGGAATAAAGCTCATGTCAGTAAACTTCCTGCTCGAGAGCGAGACAACACCTGTGCTCTGGCGCGGACCTATAATCTCAGGCGTGGTAACGCAGTTCTGGCAGGATGTTGTATGGGGCGATATTGACTATATGTTTGTGGATATGCCTCCTGGTACAGGCGATGTGCCGCTGACAGTGTTCCAGTCGCTGCCTGTAGATGGTATAATCGTTGTGACCTCACCGCAGGAGCTTGTGGGAATGATAGTTGAAAAGGCAGTCAATATGGCTGATATGATGAATATACCCGTGCTGGGCATAGTTGAAAACATGTCATATTTCGAGTGCCCGGACTGCGGAAAGCAGCATAAGATTTTCGGCGAGAGCAATTTGGACAGCATAGCAAAGGCTCACAATATCGAGAATATAGCCAAGCTGCCGATACGTCATGACATAGCTCTGAATGCCGATAAGGGACTCATTGAGCTTACAAATGTGGACGAGCTTGACGCGCTCGCAGACATGCTTGAAAATGAATAAATTATTCGAGGCTGTGGCAGACTCAGCGAGTTTGCCGTGGCCTTATTTCTTTATGCAGAATAGACGAAACGAATGAGCGCGCTTGACAATATGTATGCTTTTGTGGTATACTGTGAAGAAAACGCTTATGCGTAATCTTAAAGCAAGGGAAGGATCATTTTGTCAGGACAGATAAGGTTTATGAAAAAGGCGTATGCCAAGGCACAGAAGCAGGTGTATCCGGCGCACGAGCATGCAAGGCTGTGTATGCCGCTGGCTTTTATAGGCGGCTTTCTGGAGGCTTATACATATCTACTCAAGGGCAGTATCTTTGCAAACGCTCAGACTGGTAATTTTGCGCTTATGGCGATAAATTTTGCTTATTATCGTTCACCGCTCAAGGCAGCGTATTATCTTATACCGATATGCGCGTATATTGTGGGAATATTTCTCACAACAAGCCTTCCGTCAAAGCTCAACGGACGCCGCGGCAGGCTGTCCTGGTATATGATGTTTATTATCATACAGTTTATCGCTCTGCTCTGCGTGGGATTTATCCCGCCGTCAGTCCCGTACAGCGTGACCACGGTCACAGTCGCGTTTTTATGCGCTATGCAGTATAACACATTCAAATCGTGCAGAGGTCTCGCGATGTCCACTGTGTTCTGCACAAATAATCTTCGTCAGCTCGCCATGTCGGTCGTGGATAGAACTAACGGCGGCAGAAAGGGGCTTGTGCGCCGTGGCATAGTGTATCTGCTCAATATAGTTTGTTTCGTAACGGGCGCCGCTGTAAGCAGCGTGCTTATAAACATGCTCAATGAGCACAGACTGGGTAGCGAGCATTCAATATGGCTGTGCTGCCTGATACTTATACCGACAGGTATATATCTGTATATAAACGAGAAAAAGGAAAACGCATGAGCCATGGCAAAATGCGCAGACCAGATAAAATAAATAGAACAAATAAGCTGTTTTTTTCAAAGAATGCGGGGCTGCTGCAAATTCGTTGAGTTTGCAGCAGCCCCTGTGCTTTTAAGCGCTGTTTTTCCGGCTGTAAAAAAATATGCTGAAAAATCATATAAATTATAAAATATATGTATAAAAACCGAACAATTCTTATAAAACAGGTTGACATTTTAGCATTTTGCTGATAAAATATGATAGTATGAAAGTATATTCGGGAACATCTACCCGAATTTGAGGTGATATCAATATTCGGCGGCTGAAAAAACAGCTGACGATTATGAGCCGACAAGGCGCATACAAATCGCACTCTATGCGGCGGAGATACGCATTCCGCCTCATACCCGCACTCGAGATCGTGGAGCGGGAATTTATGTAAAAAAGGAGGAATATTCTTGGTTATGACAGGTGCCGATTTAGCGGTAAAGGCTCTGGAGGACAACGGCGTAGAGGTTATATTCGGGTATCCGGGTGCGGCGAATGCTCCGTTGATCGAGAGCATTTCACATTCGTCGATTAATTATATCCTGTCGAGGAACGAACAGGGCGCGGCGCATATGGCGTCAGGCTATGCGCGCGTAAAGAAATGTGCCGGAGTATGTACGGCAACATCAGGTCCGGGAGCGACAAATCTTATCACAGGCGTGGCGACGGCATATATGGATTCAATACCTATGGTCGCGCTGACCGGACAGGTGGCAACTCCGCTTATAGGAAAGGACGCGTTCCAGGAGGTAGACATCATAGGCGCAACGCTGCCGTTTACAAAACACAGCTATCTTGTAAAGGACTGCGCCGAGATACCCAGAGTAGTGAACGAGGCGTTCCATATTGCAACAACAGGACGTCCGGGACCGGTGCTTATAGATTTTCCGGTCGATGTATTAAAGCAGATATGCGATCCGGAGGATGTAGACGGAGCAGATATAAACCTGCGCGGCTACAAGCTGCCCGGAAAGGCGAACGAATCACAGATAAAGAAGGTTGCCGACGCGCTCAAGCGTGCCAAAAAGCCGGTACTGCTCGCAGGCGGCGGTATATGCTCATCTGATGCCGTAAAGGAATTCAACGAGCTTGTAGACGCTACAAATATCCCTGTGATCTCAACGATGATGGGAGTGGGCGTGCTGCCCTCAGATGATGAGCGCTATTATGGAATGATAGGCTCGCACGGAGCAAAGCGCGCAAATATAATACTCAACAGAGCTGATCTTGTTATCGCTATGGGTTCAAGATTAGGCGACAGAAGCGTGGCAAATGCAAAGGGTCTCGAAAGAGCCAACAAGCTTGTTCATATAGATATAGATCCGGCAGAGATCGGAAAGAATATGCAGCCTGCTATCCCGGTAGTCGGAGATATAAAGGATGTAATAAAGCAGCTCATGCCTATGCTTGAGGGCTACAGCGTAAGGGCTGACTGGATAGACGAGGTCAAGGAGATACGCGGCATGCTTGAATATACGCGTCCGCATAATGACAACGGATTTGTGGATCCGAAATACTTCCTTGAAAGACTTTCGGCAAAGACAAATTCTGACGTATATCTAACAACAGAGGTAGGTCAGAATCAGATCTGGTGCGTGAACCATTTCAACGTAAAGAGTCCGGGCAATTTCCTCACATCAGGAGGATTTGGCACTATGGGATACGGTCTGCCCGCGGCGATAGGCGCGAGCAGAGCTCAGAGCGAGCTGCCCGTTATAGCCGTTATGGGCGACGGAAGCTTCCAGATGGATCTGCCGGAGCTTGGAACGATGAAGCAGTATCATATTCCGGTAAAGATGGTGCTTTTCCAGAACAACAGACTGGGTATGGTGCATGAGCATCAGTATCTGCACTTCAAGTCCAACTATCAGATGGTAAATATCGAGGATGGTCCCGACTTCAATAAGCTTGCCGAGGCATATTCTATAAGAAGCGGATATATAACCGAAAATTCACAGATAGACAAGGCTATCGACGATATGATGAGCGATAAGGAAAGCTATCTGCTCGTTGTAGAGGTAGATCCGTTCGAGCCTACAGGCGACGCTCTTAATGAAAACAAGATGACTGCGCAGGAGGAGGATTGAGTATGGAAAAATACACATTGTCGGTTCTCGTAGAAAATAATGCCGGTGTTCTTTCAAGAGTAGTCGGACTGTTCACACGCCGCGGATTCAATATTCATTCTCTTTCGGTGGGAACAACGGTGGACGAGCATATCTCCCGTATCACTATCGAGGTGAAGGGCGATGTTTACATGGTAGAGCAGGTCTCAAAGCAGCTCTCAAAGATCATGCAGGTCATAAAGATAAAGACGCTCAAGGAAAGCGAAATGGTAAAGCGCGGACTTGTGCTTGTAAAGATCAAGACCAATCCTAAGAACAGAGGCGAGATCATAGAGGTAGCCAACGTTTTCAGAGCAAATATAATAGACATCTCACCGTCGACGCTCACAGCCGAGGTCACAGGCTCCGGCAACAAGATAGACGCGTTTATAAAGATGGTCGAGGGCTATGGAATCGAGGAGATCTCTCGCACCGGTATGACAGCGCTTGAGCGCGGCGCAAACACGCTCAAGCTTGATAAATAACGTTTAAAAATACATCAGGTATTTTTATATATTACATATGTAATTTAAGAAAAGAGGTAATACAAAATGGCAAAATCATTAGATCATGAAGCAAGAGTTTTCTATGAAAGCGACTGCAACTTACAGCTGCTTAACGGCAAGACTGTTGCAATAATCGGATTTGGTTCACAGGGACACGCTCATGCTATGAACCTTAAGGACAGCGGCGTAAACGTAATCGTAGGTCTGCGCGACGGCTCACCGAGAAAGGCTATGGCAGAGGAATATGGTATTCCTGTATATCCGACAGCTGAGGCTGCAAAGAAAGCAGACATCATAATGATTCTTACACCTGACGAAAAGCAGGCTGAAATTTATAAGAATGAGATCGAGCCGGGTCTGGAAGAAGGCAATATGCTTATGTTCGCTCATGGCTTCAACATCCATTTCAAGCAGATCGTACCGCCTAAGGGCGTAGATGTAGCTATGATCGCTCCTAAGGGACCTGGTCATACAGTAAGATCAGAGTATGTTGAGGGCAAGGGCGTACCGTGTCTTGTAGCTATCGAGCAGGACGCTACAGGCAGAGCTCTTGATACAGCTCTCGCATACGGCGCAGGTATTGGCGGCGCAAGAGCAGCAGTTCTTGAGACAACTTTCCAGTGCGAAACAGAAACAGACCTGTTCGGCGAGCAGGCAGTTCTCTGCGGCGGTGTAACAGCTCTTATGGAAGCAGGCTTTGAAACACTTGTTGAGGCTGGCTATGATCCGAGAAACGCTTATTTCGAGTGTATCCACGAAATGAAGCTTATAGTTGACCTTATCTATCAGGGCGGATTCTCAAGAATGAGATATTCTATCTCAGATACAGCTGAGTTCGGTGATTATGAAACAGGCAAGCGTCTTATCACTCCTGAAACAAAGGCGGAGATGAAGAAGGTCCTCAGCGAGATCCAGGACGGAACATTCGCGTCAAAGTGGATAGCAGAGAACAAGAACGGCAGAGCTCACTTTATTGCTACACGTAACCTCAAGGCTGAGCACCAGCTCGAAAAGGTAGGCGCAGGAATAAGAAAGTTCTATTCATGGAACAAAGAATTCAATGATTGATATTTTGCATAAAAATACGCGGAAGGCTCGTGCCCTCCGCGTTATTTTTATGATCTTCAAAGCCGGTATCAAATAAATTCTATGCTGTATTCTGCGTAAAATTCGTTCGCGGGCTCGAGGCTCATGCAGTGATCGCGCTCCTCAAGAGTGCCGTCAAAGTCTGCGCCGTCGCATCTGCCGTACCATGGCTCTATGCACACAAAGGGCGCGTCCTTGCCTGCCGGCGACCACAGCCCAAAAAGCGGAGCGTCAAAGCTGACCCTTACATACGGCTGTCTGTCACTGCCGCAGAGCGTCACCTCGTGCGCCTGTCCGTCCTCGACCACAAGCGCGTCTTTATCAAACATTCCCTTTACTATTTCCGCGCCGTCGTTGTTTTTAAGCGTGTATTCCGTGTATTTGTCGAGCAGTCCGCCGCTGAGCAGCTTGTATTTAATATCGTCATCGGTGTCAAAGCCGAAGTAGTTCACTCCGTCCTTGAGGTTGAATGCCGGATGCGCGCCTATTGAAAAATACATATTGTCCTTTCCCTTGTTAATAACGCGCCAGCTGACAATGAGAGCCGAGCCTTCAAGCCTGTAGCCTATCTCAAGCTCAAAATCAAACGGGTATTTCTGTCTTGTCTCATCATCAGAGCGCAGAACGAATACAGCCGATGTGTCGTCAGCTGATTTGAGCTCAAATTCGCAGTCGCGCGCAAATCCGTGCTGACCCATAGGGTATTCTTTTCCGCCGAATATGTATCTCTTGTCCTTAAGTCCGCCAACTATCGGGAAAAGCACAGGCGAAGTCCTGCCCCAGTATGCCGGGTCAGCGCACCACATGTATTCGCGTCCGTTCTTTACAGCCGACCTCAGCTCCGCTCCATGTTTGCTTATTCGGGCTTGTATGATTCCGTTATCGAGTATCACAATGATCAGTCCTTTCCTTGGATATATATAATATTATATCACAACCACACACTGTTTGCAATAATTTCCTCTGATAAAAATGCGGGGGTGAATATATAAAGCAAAATATAATTATAGAAGTATATGGTTGAAAATCTGAAAAAAATGTGATAAAATAACTAATTGGCAAAGAGTTGATTTAAGAGGTCAGGCTCAAATTATGAGAGGGGATAAAGAGAATGAAGAGAAAAACAGTAGCATTTATAACAGCCGCCGCAACAGCCGCGGCGTTTTTACCGTCAGCTGTAACAGCAACTGCTGAATATCCTCTGACGCAGATGGAATATCTGGACAGGGGAACAGTGGCGGTACAGACGTCAGACGGTGTATATCTTTCCTGGAGGCTGCTCGGAACGGAAAATTATGATACAGCCTTTGATATATACAGAGACGGCACATATATTGCTACAGTGAGGGACAGCACAAACTATAAGGATACAGAGGTCGGCGGTCAATATACCGTAGTACCCGCTGGAGCAGCAGTGTCGGAGGGGAAAGCGGCAGCTGTGAACAGCGAACAGTACATGACCATTCCGCTTGATGTACCCGAGGGCGGCATCAGCCTTGACAATGAGGAGTATACATACTCGCCAAACGATGTAACTCCGGCAGATGTGGACGGTGACGGCGAATATGAGCTCATATTAAAGTGGGAGCCGTCAAATTCATTCGACAGCGGAAAAAACGCGAAGCATAACGGAAATGTATATATAGACTGCTATAAGCTCAGCGGCGAAAAGCTCTGGCGCATAGATATGGGCATAAATATCAATGCCGGAGCGCATTTTACCCAGATGGCAGCGTATGATTTTGATCTGGACGGCAAGGCGGAGCTGGCTCTTAAGACCGCGCCCGGCACGGTGGACGGAACGGGACAGTATGTGTCGCAGGCGTCCTTGATAGAGGAAATAAGGAATACGGACGATACAGCCGATCTCAGATGCGCAGAGTACGGCTCCGATACGGGCGGACGGGTAATGTCCGGCGATGAATACTATACAGTGTTTGAGGGCGATACAGGAGCCGCACTTGATACCATATATTATCCTCACCCCCGCGGCACTGTTTACGAGTGGGGCGATGGCTGGGGCAACCGCTCAGAACGCTATTTGTCGGCTGTGGCGTATCTTGACGGCGTAACTCCGTCTATGATCACATGGCGCGGATATTATGCAAAAACAACGGCAGCGGCGTATGATCTTGTGGATAAAAGGCTTGTGCAGGTCGCTGATTTTGATACATCTGTCAGCGGCTATGAGCAGTTTGCCGGGAACGGAAACCATAATATAACCGTAGGCGATGCTGACAACGATGGCAGAGATGAGATCTTCTGCGGCTCGCTCGTGCTTGATGATGATTTTTCTGTGCTCTGGTGCTCAGGCAGAGGACACGGCGATGCGCTCCATCTGGCGGATTATGATCCGGAGCATGAGGGGCTGGAATATTTCAGCGTGCATGAGGACTACAGCGGCGGCGTTATAACCGGCAGCACCACAGGGAATGACGGCAAGCAGCATCTTGGCGGTATGACGCTGTACGCGGCTGAAAACGGCGAAGAGCTTTATCATGTGGATTCAGGCGGCGATACCGGCAGGGGAATGATGGCTAATGTCGGATACAGTGATGGTTACTTTGATTTTTGGGGCGCCGGAGCGTACACCTCATACGGCGGAACCGATATAACAAAGGCGAGCATATATACAGCGTCTACAAATCAGAGAATATTCTGGGACGGCGATGTATACGATGAGCTGCTTGATGGCACAGGCTCAAAGAATACATGGATAGCAATTGACGGATACGGCGGCAGAGTGTCCACTCTGAAAAATGTGCTGACTAATAACGATACTAAAAACAACCCGTGTCTTATAGCGGACTTGTTCGGCGACTGGCGCGAGGAGGTAGTCGCGCGCTCAACGGATAATAAAGCGCTTATAGTGTACACCACCACTATACCTACAGAGAACAAGCTGTACACGCTTATGCACGATAGAACATACCGTATGCAGGTGGCGTGTCAGAATGCCGGATATAATCAGCCGCCGCACATAGGCTATTATATCAACAATGAGAACGATGAAAATGACATGCGCAAGTATGCGGCGTATATAAAAACTGTACATAATGGAGTCACAGAGGCAAGGACGGAGGATCTGCCGCCGGATCCGGTGGAGAGTGATGAGCCTGAGGAGAGCGAGGATCCGACGCCAACGCCGACGCCGACACCGACACCAACGGCAACACCGACGCCAACGCCGACACCGACGCCGACACCGACGCCGACGCCGACACCGACGGCAGAGCCGACACCAACACCTACACCGGCGCCTGTGTTCATTATCGATGAGACCGGTACTATAACAGAGTACAACGGCAGTGAGGATAATCTTGTTATTCCGGAAACAATAAACGGCATAACAGTGAAAGCGATAGGCAGAGAAGTATTTTACTCAGATCAGACTATCGATGAAATTACCCTGCCTGATACCGTAAATGAGATAGGAACGTCTGCGTTCTCATCAAGCAGTCTGCGGACCATCAATGCTGAAAATATTGAAAAGGTCGGCGATTACGCTTTTTATAACTGCAGCCGGCTCAGAGAGCTGCAATTTAATAAGGAGGCTGTCATGGGCTGGTCAGCGTTCTACGGCTGCGATTCTCTTGAAAAGCTGACTATATTTGGCAGGAATACATATATAGAAAATATTTTGGCGCTTAAGAATACAAAGATATTCGGTTACCGCGCCTCAATGATAGAATACTGCGCATTGATGGCCGGCATGGAATTTTATGATCTTGAAACGGGCGAAAGGGTGATAAAGGAATTTGTTGTAGACCCGAGCGACGGCTGTCTTGCGCGATATAACGGCAGTGAAACAGAGGTAGAGATACCCGCGGAGGTAGACGGCGTAGCGATAGAGGCGGTAGGAGAGGCATTTGCCGGAACTGATATAGAATCGGTCAAGCTTGCAGAGGGTATAAAGGGCATATATTATGATGCGTTCAGTGGCTGCCTTTCGCTCAAAAAAGTGATACTGCCTGAAAGCATGACAAGACTTTTGGATTCATTTTCCGGCTGTGAAGCGCTGGAGTATATAGAGATACCCTCAAGCGTTTCGGAGATAGAAGAAGGGATATTTGAAAGCTGTCCAAATGTTGTTATTTACTGTGGCGCAGGCTCAGCCGCTCAGATATACGCTGAGGAAAACGGGATAAAGTATTGTATGATCGGAGATACCCAGACACCCGCGCCAGCACCGACAGAAACAGCGGAGACGGAGGAAACAGAACCGCCCCAATATACCCAGACGCCGAGTGAACCGTATGAGCTGATAGCGACAGCCGGCGGAAATGTTCCGGAGGGATATATAGGTATAATAGTAAAATGCAGGGAGCAGAAAGACAATACAATATTGCTTTTTGCCGAATATGATGAAACAGGCAGACTTACGGGAATGCAGACAAAGGAAATAAACATTGGCAGCGGAGCAAACACACAGTTCATACTGCCTTATGCGGGCGGCAGAGCGAAGATATTTGTGTGGGATGCTACACAGTCAATACCGTATTCGCGCAGCAGGAGCATTGGCGCGGAACAGGAATAAGCCTCGCGGCGCTTTTTATAAATGCCATATACGGAGGATCAGCGGCTTATATAAAAATATTTTTGTGTTTATAATAAAAAGTCAATAGATGAAAAGCAAAAGGACAAATAGTCAATATTGATATAGCAATGGCAGGATTTTTGGTTTAAAATTGAAATAAAAAAAGCTGTTGTAAGGAGAGAAAGACTATGTCAAAAGCTATCAAGACTATGATCGCAGCGGGGCTGATCGCCGGGAGCGTTCAGCCTGTGCAGGCAGAGGGCGGTGCATACGTGCCTGTGAATGTGCAGGTGCCGGCGGCGGCTGTAACATATTCGAGCGTATCTCTTATATGGGATAAGCCGGAGGACTATAAGCCGATAACGGGCTACAGGGTATATATGAACGGAGAGCCTGTTTTTGAAACGGAAGCGAATGAGACGTACTATACAGCTGAGGGGCTGGAGCCGGATACGGAATATAAATTTTCTGTCAGCTCGCTTTTAGGGAGTGATGAGTCGGAGCAGTCGGAGGAGGTCACAGCAAAAACAGATATAAAGGGAAAGGTCAGAGATGTTACCGCAGAGCCGTATAACGCGGCAGGCGATGGAGTTACTCTCGATACAGAGGCAATACAGTCGGCTATAGACGATTGTGAAAAAAATGATATAGTGCTGATCCCTGAGGGAAAGACCTTTCTTACCGGCGCGCTCGATCTTAAAAGCGACATGACGTTCGAGGTGAACGGAACGCTGCTGAGCAGCAGTAACGCCGCGGATTTTGAAAAGCAGCCTGAACGCTGTGCGGAGTACGCAGAGCCGGTTATAAGCGGCGACAGAGTGAAAACGACAGTATCGAATAATACAGGAGCAGCAAAGACGGCGGTTATGCTTGTGGCAAGCTATGAAAACGGGATCATGAAAGGGCTTTCCGTGTCGCAGGAGGCAAGCGTTGAAGATGGCGGGAACGCGGAGCTTGAGGCGGCGGCGCCTGTAACTGAGGAATACAGGATAATGGTATGGGAATCGGCGCAGAGCATGAAGCCTCTGAACAGATCAGACTACAGCGGCGGCGCAGCTGCCGGAGCGGTATATACAGCCGAGGCGGATAAGAGGCTGATATGGAGCAGGATAGAGGGCTGGGAGCAGTATTGCTACAAAAGTCTGATAAACATAGGTTATCTTGATAAGGATACCGATTATTCGGCTTATACCGGGTATGTCTGCTCCAATGTAAAGATATGCGGCAGCGGAACTATAACCGGCGACAGCTACAGGGGAAATTATCCGCCTATTAACGGAAACGCCACAGCCCTTGCCATAGACGAGGGCAATTCAGCTGATGAGTTTTATGATATAGACGCGTCTGAGACGAGCGAGAACAACATACGCAGTAGAATAAGGGGCAGACTTATAAATATTAGCAACGCTCAGAATGTATATATAAAGGGTGTGACGTTAGAAAAGCCGCCGATGTGGACGGTGCATATGATCTACAGCGACAATGTGACAACTAATGGAGTTACCTTCAATACGAGCGGATACCGCAACGGTGATGGATGGGATCCTGACTCGTCAACCAACTGCACAATATATGATTGTGATTTCAGCACAGGCGATGACTGTATAGCGATAAAATCCGGAAAGAATCCCGAGGGCAACAGCGTGGCAAGACCATCTGAAAATATCAGAATAATAGGCTGCCGCAGCGCGGGTGGGCTTGGTCTGGCTGTCGGAAGCGAGATGTCGGGCGGAGTAGAGGGCGTATATGTGCGCGACTGTGACCTGTCTGACACAAGATATGGAATAGAGCTTAAGGCGAACAAAGTGCGCGGCGGATATATACGCAATTTTAATGTACAGGATTGTGAGATAGACAGGATCCTGATCCATTCTGTATCATACAATGCTGACGGAGAACCAGCTCCCGAAAGTCCTGTTTTCAGCGATATAAGCTTTGTAAACACAAATGTGCGCGGCTGCAGCAGCGAGAGCAGCGATAAATGGCTGAGCACATCTATAGAGCTTGAGGGCTTTACCTCAGATGACGGCAGCGACCGGTATTATTTAAGGAATATATTATTCAAGGATATGGTCATAGGCACGGAAAACAATGTCACGCAGAATATCTCAATGAAATACTGCCGCGGCATAGCCTTTGAAAATGTGCTGCAAAGCGACGGCTCTATACCTTTGTATGCCGCCTCTGACGCGGAATTTACCGTAAACGGCGGCAGCCTTGAGGATATAGTGCCGGAGTTTTCATCAGCTATAGAAGCGGAAAGAATGAATTTGACCAACTTCATATCCGAATCAAACAGCGCGGCGAGCGGCGAAACGCTTGTAAAGATAAACGGTTCAGCCATCGGCTCAGCTGCGTCAGCAAAAGCGATATACAACGGCGAGAGCGGCATAAAGGATATTTGTGTCACATACTTTGACGAAAATGACGGTATAGAAACTTACACCCTGTATATAAACGATATTGAGACAGACAGCTGGGAGGCTGATCAGGATCTGGGCAGTGACTCGCCTGATGAAACAACGCGCACACACCACATAACACAGGGAGTATCAATAGAAAAGGGCGACACAGTAAGACTTGATATTGAGGTAAAGAAGCAGTACGGAGCCGGAAGATTTGACAAGCTTGAAATAGGCGAGCCTGGCAGCTTTGAGATAGACGAGCCTGATCCACTGCCGGAGGGCATCTCAGGCACGGAGGAAAACGGAGTATATACCTGGAGCATAGGCAGATCGGGCACAGATACAGTTTATACCGATACTAACGATCATGCAGACCTCACCGTAAGCCTTGGCGATGGCGATTCAATGAACGGAAATATTGTTTGGAGCGCCGCGTCTGTGAGAGAGCCGAACACGAGCGGACAGTCAAGCGTAAACGATACAAAAAGATATTTGCTTGTACAGCCTAAGCAGAACGGAAGCCTTGATATTGAGATAGCGTTCCCGGACGCGGCGGGCAATAAAAAGCAAAGAGTATATTATGCGGATCTCGGCGAGGGAATAGACGCGTCAAAGATAGACCTTTCGCAGTATTTCAAAGCGAGCCATGAAACGGCAGGCGAGGATATAACATCATCTGGCAGGGTGACAAGGACAATAGAAATGGAAGCCGGACATACCTATATAATATACACATATCAGCATGGCAGCCGCATAAGCGGTATAAGCTACAGAATCACAGATTAATATAATAGAGGGACGGAGCGTCTGACATTGGTTTTGTCAGATGATCCGTCCCTTTATTGAAATGGCGGCTCAAAGTCTTTCCCTGAGCCAAAGCCTGAAAAATCCAAGCTCCGATTCTGTGTGGAACCAGTGTTCTCCGCCTTTTTGTTCTGTTAATTCGCATCCGAATTTATCGGAAAAATCCTTTACATAGGGATATTCGCATTGTTGCTCCTTTTGGAATTTAAATATTGATCGTTTGATAAAATTACGTTAAACTAAATGTGTGTGCTTAAATTCGTGATCTCACTGTCAAAAAATACATTTAGATTGTTGGGAACAGCTCCGTTTAAAATTCTCTCCGTAAGCTTACGCACCATATATTCCTCAAAGGCATTTAATTTTCCTGTTTGGCTTTCTTTTAATAGCTAACAATTTAATATAATCATCAAATTCAGAAGTATCGGTAGGTTCAAACATTACCCATTTTCCGTCACGATATGTTTTCGCTTCATCATATCGCATGCAAACTGCGTCGGAAAGTGTGGCTCTTATATTTTCAAATTTTGTTCGTTCATCTTTTCCGAAAATAATCATGAACCCAACACAATTACTTTTTGCGTATAGGCAGCAAAGCGTTTTACCTCCTCTGCGGTATTTATACTCGTAAGTCCAATTTTTACCGCCGGAGTTCCATAGCTTTTCCAGATCATATTTTTCGTCAATTGCCGAACACAACTCCTGCCAAACTTCAAACAGGGATTGTCCAATCAACTCCGTCATAGTTGATTGAGATGGTATTTTTTCGAACATTGTATCTCCTCCGCAAACTGAAATTGCTATTTAATGGATTTATTTGCTGATTTATATACTTGATTGATTCCTGGACTTTCTAATTTCCAACTATCCAGTTCGTTTTTAATCAGTTCTGGGTGTTTTTTGCTTATATCTCTTAAAGCATTACCTACCGACTTTCTAACATATTCACTGGAGTCCTCTCTCAGATCAGCCAATCTTTCAATCGCTTCCATAGGGTTTTCCTTGAAATAAGGTCTGCTCGTCCAAACTCTAAGACCCTCTGTAACCGCCCTTCGAGTATTAGGGTTACTGTTTTTCAACCATTCATCAATTATTATCAGGGCGTTTTCATATCCTTTTTTCTTACAGAATTTATCAAATGATTTTGCTAATATTTCCTGAACTCTCCAGTTATCATCTTTTGAAACTGTATCTCTCATAAAGACTAATATATCATCGTCATCTGAAAGATATCCAAAAAGGAATACAGCATACATTCTTACTTGATATACCGCAGATTCGTATGCTGAAAGTGCCAATTCTTTGATATATTCATTATCGTGATTTTTGTAATCATTTAAAGCCCTGTTTTCTTCTGCTTTAAAGCCGTTTTCAAACAAAGATAATTCTCGTTCTAAATTAATAATATACTCATTCAAATAAAATCACCTCCACACAAATTTGTTGCGTCTTTCTCTTAAAGTTTTATCATTTCAAATTTCCCATAGCATTTGGATTGCTTTTGAGAATTGCACCAACTATAGAGCAAATTTCTAATTCCGGACAGTTGCCGCAGGTAGAAACACCTTTTTTTAACGCACATTTCCGAATTTCGCACAGGCTGTCACAAAATACCGTTTTTGCCCCGTTCATACGGCAACCCTCACAGTTGATATGCTCAGGCAGAATAGGGGCGTTATTTAATTCCGCCCATAGTTTCGCAGTTTTCTCACGCAGCGCTTGATCGTTATTGACAGTTGCAATATATGCGTCGCATTTTTCGCAATCCAGTCCGCAGTATCCGATCATATCTTTTGTTGCTATTCCACCGTTATTCTTATTTCTATTTTTCATATTAACCACCATTTATCAAGTAGATCAAGTATTAAACACATCATGTTGTAATCATTATATAATGATATATGCGCAATGTCAACATGATTTTAACGATAATTTGATAGACAGCTATTGTTTTAAGACAGAAAAAATATACAATACATATTGATTTGCGGCTAAAAAAGATGTATAATATATATGAAATAGATAATAAGCAATTGTAAAACTACGTTTCACAATTGATCTGGCTAAAGTAGGTTAAAAAAGTTCCATCCGATTACATAAAATATGTATGTTGAAACTTTTTTAACCCAAATTTCTGACGCACATGTCGTCAGAAATTTATTAAATTCGAGGGTACACCCTCGAGCTCCCATCAAATAGGCAGCAATTGCAAAACTCTTTTGGAGTTTTACAATTGCCTAAAATAGATAATACAAGGAGGGGTTTTTATGTCAGATGCGTTAAGCGTATTAAAGGAACGCCGCTCATGCAGGAGCTTTGACGGCAGAGCGGTAGAGGAGGAGAAGCTCAAGGCTATACTTGAAGCCGGTACATACGCGCCCACGGGTATGGGCAGACAGTCGCCTATAATGGTGGCTATTCAGGATAAGGAAACTATTTCGCAGCTTTCAAAGATGAATGCCTCTATAATGGGCAGCAACAGTGATCCGTTTTATGGAGCGTCAACGGTCATAGTGGTTCTTGCTGACAAGAGCATGCCTACATACATCTATGACGGCTCCCTTGTTATGGGCAATCTTATGAACGCTGCAGAGGCTGTGGGAGTACAGTCGTGCTGGGTACACCGCGCCAAGGAGGAATTTGAAAGTGATGAGGGAAAAGCTCTGCTCAAAAAATGGGGAATAACAGGCGACTATGAGGGTATAGGTCACTGTGTTCTCGGCTATGGTGAAAAGATGTCGGCAAAGCCGCGAAAGGAAAACTATATATACAGAGTATGAGCTTTTATTTTGGGGCTGACGCAAACTCAACGAGTTTGCAGCAGCTCCGTTTTTTATTATGCGGGCTTATACGGACAGGATCTCAAACGATCGCTTTTGTGATATGTGTACAAATTATTTGTTTATATACATAAATAATATATGGATTTAATTCAAATTTCGGTATATTTAACTCTGATTACGGTATTTATCTAAAGCTGTTGAAAAATAAAACAGAATATGGTAAGCTGTATTCAGCAAGGTTACAGACGGTGTGAGGCGCGCGCCTGTATGTCCTGACAGGCATATGTGTAACCGCATTGCTGAACCCGGGTAATACAGCATTCTGCCGGACATGAGGGCTGGCGGAGTAAAAATAAATGAATGCAGAGCCGGAGCGTTCCGGCAGAGGAGGAGAAAGATGAATATTAAAAAAATAGCGGCAGCAATGGTCTCTGCGGCTGTTGTTTGCAGTTCGGCAACTGCTTTGGCAGCTACATTAACAAGTAAATATAGTGACAATTTCGAATATCAAGAAATATCGGAAGTGAATGAGCAGGAATACGACAATGCTTGGAGATTCACAACTGACGGTACAGGATGGATACAGGTAGACATAACATCTGATTCGTTAGAGGTTGATACTAAATATAACATTAATGTAGGGTTGGCTTATGTTTCTGGTAGTGCAACAGCTAATGGTGAATATTATCATTTTTATGATAACAATAATATCGAAACATCTAATATATTTCAGAATGGTATAATGAGTGCAGGTGTTAGCAAGACAAATTCTCACGAGATTACAGTTACTTCTGCTGACAAATCAACAGTAAAATTTGAGTTGATATTAAGAGATATGCAGGAAGGCTCTGTGGCTGATTTTGGATATTCAGTGGTGCCAACAGCCTACAAGGTAACGGCAGGCGAAGGGGTGACGCTTAATGGCGTAGCAGCTGATGGCTATGTTACAGCAGGCAGCACAGTAAGCTATACATATAATGAAAAGGAATACACATCTGAGGCTATAACAGCGCCTACAGTTATAGAAGCACCGACGGAGGATGAAACTGTGATTGACGCAGCTGCGCTCAATGGCGGAGAAGCATATGAGGATGGTTCAATGGGCTGGACGGTCACCGCGGGAGATCCCGAAACAGCAATGACCTCTGCTAAATGGCTGATCACTAATGATGAGGGCGTGACTGTGGAAAAGGAAGCTGCTATGACCACATTTACAGGCAAGGCTGTTTTCGGACTTGTGCTTACAAGTAATGCTATCGGAGACAATACCATAAGCAGTGTTCAGTTTGATTTTGAATAAGGGGTGATTTTGAGAATGAAGAAGATGTTTAATAAGCCGGTAATAGATATACGCGGGTTTGAGAAAGAAAACATAGTTACAGGCAGCAATACGGGAGCGTATAAGGCTGTCAGGGAAAGCGGAGCGGCTGAGGGGAATATAACCCTTATAGACGAGCTGCTGGAATTCTAAGCATAAGCAAAACACATTATAATTTCCATAAAAATTCCTCGCAGGACTGTCGATCATTTCGGCAGTCTTTTTTTGCTTGAACTGTTGCGTTCTCGGTGCGTTGATGGTATAATGTCAGTTATATAGATAAATACATACAGCAGGGAGCTGATAAAATAGATATTGAAAGGTTGTGCAGCGGACTGGGGCTTGACAGCGATGTAAAGGCGGCGGTACTTAAATATGATGCTGAAAACGATTATGAAAAAATAAGCGGCAGCATAGAAAAGCTCTACAGCCGTGAAAGCTGGGACAAGGGGATAGATGAATTGCAGGAATACTGCGGAGATGATGAGCGCGGATTCAGGATACTGTCCATATGCATGCATTGTCTTTTGAGAACTTATGACGGATATATGGAAAAGGGTATCTCTGAGAAGGTATTCTTTGATACAGCCGGATTCATACCGCGGTTTTTGAACGAGCATAAGCGCGTGCATGGAACGAGCGCGTTTACCTGGGCGCACTGGATACCGCGTCAGATAGCGATGGAGGAATTCCGTATAGGCGATTATGAATATGAGCTTATAGACGATGGGGAGAAGAAGAAAATATCCCTGCATATCCCGTCAGACGCGGAGCTTGCGAGCGGAGATATAGAGGCGGTGTATCCGTTTTTAGAAAGGTATTATCCTGAATATTCAGGAGCAGAGATGTTTTGCAGCTCGTGGCTGCTTGTTCCGGCTCTCAGGGAGCTGCTTGATAAGGATTCCAATATAATAAAGTTCCAGAGCCGGTTTTCAGTTTATGAGGTGGATGAGGACAGCCCAAGTTTTATGGACTGGGTGTATTCCTCAAGGGAAATACCGTACAGCGAGCTGCCTGAGGGCACAACGCTGCAAAGGAATATGAAAAAGTACCTGCTTTCGGGCGGAAAGATAGGCTGGGCGCGCGGCATTTACAGGAAATAACTGTGATGCGCCGCAGTTCCGCCCGTTCTGCGCTGTTATAAATATTGGGGTTTGCATATCTGTTATGCAGGCAATTGATAGCTTTCCGATTTCTTGTAGGGGCAGATATTATCTGCCCGCACTCCAGCCGCGCTAATGACTGGCGGCTGCTATTCACTCCTACAACCCCAACATTTTAATATGAACCGTTTTTCTAAAGCACAAGAGGCTGCTGCAAGCTCGATGAGTTTTTGCAGCAGCCTCTGTTTATATAGGTTTTTTATATGAAGCTTGAGTCAAAAGCAGAGCGAATATTATCCGCCTGTTTTATAGTATTATTGCGTAATAGTTATAGTGCCGTTATCCCATTCCACATCCATGCCTATTATCTCGCTCAGGGCGCGCAGCGGAACAAATGTCCTGTCATACATGAGCCTTACGCGCGCTTCAAATTTATCCTCTTTGCCGTTTACGGTGTAGACGTCAGAGCCGATATTGAGCTTTACGGTCGTATCGTCCTTTACAAGCGTTACGCCCTTGTTTTCCTCGTCATAGGTGACGGTGTATCCGAGTGTCTCGCTTATAAAGCGCAGCGGAACGAGCGTTATATCGTTGTCGATAAACGGAACAACTCCCGGCTGCGTGTCTATCATCGTGTTGTTACCGTTTATAACTGCGCGGCTCAGTCCTATAGTCAGCACGAGCATAAAGGTGACAGGATCCTTTTCGTCGCTTATGACATAGTCGTCTGTTATTTTTGGATCAGGAATACTGTTATATACAAAGCTGCCCTTATCGGGAAGCTCGAAATCGTTATGACCTATGTAGAAGCCCGGCCAGGGCGGCTGTGAATATCCGCTCGGCTGAGTTGCTATATCAAGCCTGTATTTCGGATCGTGCATAAGCGTTGGTATATTGTATTCTGTGGGAGCGTTGGTTGTGTAAAGCCTCATACATGAGCCGTCCTCCTCAGCGAGCAGCAGCTCCTCGCGCCAGTCGCCTATGATGTCGCATTGCAGCAGAGGCCGCCTGCCGGAGATGACGCCCTTTATATTCATAAGCGTGTCAAACTTTACGGTGGAATAGTTGTATTTTACCACCTTGTAGCCGTTGTATACGGTCTTGCCGTCTGCTGAGGAATAGTATCCCTCGCCAAGCTCGCGCAGCAGATCGCCCGTCCACCATATCGGGAACGCGTTCGCCGCGCCTGATACAGAAAACTGCTCCCATTCATTGCCGGTCCGGTTTATCCACATTCCGGTCCCGCCCGCTCCGCAGATGAACGGTCCTTCGGAGGTGGGATCTATATCAGCTATGACTGTTCTGCCGTTGTCCTTGGAGCCTGCCGCGGCAAAGATGATCTCGTCCTTATCCGCGTATCGGTATTCAAAGCCG